>DVJN01000222.1 GCA_018716755.1 Candidatus Alectryocaccomicrobium excrementavium | reverse complement strand
TTCGCCCTGGGAATGATCAAGCAGTATAAATCCAGAACCGCTTCTAAACGGCCACTATCCAAACTTATGTTTGATTGCTTGCTGGATTCAAATATGATTCTTCGGGTGCTTGCTCAAAATTGATTTCCGTGTTTTCCCCGGGATTGTGCTTGACAGCAGGCGGTGTTTTCGCTATACTGAAAGCAGTTTTTGCGTAAAGGAGCGTGTATTGTCCGCATGGACGGCGATAGTTGTTTGTGGTTGCTGGGGGTTATTCTGCTTTTGCTGGCATGTTCTGCGTGCTTTTCCGTGTGCGCGGCGGCGTTTTCCCATGTCAACAGGCTTCGCCTGAAAAGCCTGGCGGAAGCGGGGAATGAGCAGGCCGCGGCTGTGTTCGCGCTCGTTGAGCCGGGCGGCGCGCTCCTGCCTTCGATCCAAATGGGGCGGGATATGGCGAATATCTGCGCTGCCGCTGTGGCGGCGTTTCTATTTGGCCGGTTGTGGGGTGGCCTGGGGGCGGTGGTTTCGGTTGCGGTATTGGCGGCCGTGACGCTGCTTTTGGGCGTGTTGTTGCCGCAAATCTGGGTGCGCGGCCGCGCGGAAGCCATGGCTATGCGGCTGCTTTGGCTCTCTGGCGCGCTCACAACCTGTTTTCGCCCGCTCTGCGCGCTCGCGGAATGGCTGGGGCAAAGGCTTTCGCGGCCCGTGCGCCCGGGCGCGGCAGAGGCGGAAAGCGAAGGCGGGGATGCGGATGTGATGGAAGAAGAACTGCGCCTCCTGGTGGACAAGGCGCGCAGTGACGGCGGTTTTGATGAGAGCGAGAGCAGCCTGATTCGCTCGGCAATTGGCTTTGGCGATTTGGAAGTTTCAGATATTCTCACGCCGCGCGTGGATATGGTGGCGGTGGAGGATACGGCTTCGCGCGATGAAATTGACCGCGTTTTCCGGGAAACGGGTTTTTCCCGCCTGCCCGTGTACCATGAACACATCGACGGCATCGTTGGCGTGATTTACGAAAAGGATTTCTTTGCCAATCGCGCGAACTTCACCATAGAGCGCTATCTGAAAACCATTCCTTTGGTTTCCCCGGGGATGAAGATCTCCGCGCTGCTCCAGTATCTGCAAAAGAACCGCATCCATCTTGCGGTGGTAATGGATGAGTATGGCAGCGTGAGCGGCCTCGTGTCTCTGGAGGACATCGTGGAAGAACTGGTGGGCGAAATCTGGGATGAGCACGATGAAATTGTGGAGGATTTCCGGCCCCTGCCGGGCGGCGCCTGCGAGGTGAACGGCAGCCTGAGCCTGGGCAAGCTGTTCGGCCATTATGGCATCCGCGGGGAGAGCGATTCCGCCACCGTGAGCGGCTGGGTGAGCGAAGCGCTGGGCAAGCTGGCGGCAGTGGGCGATGAATTTGAGCGCGATGGGCTGTGCGTTACGGTGACAGAAGTGGAGAACCGCCGCGTGCAGAAAATTCGCGTCGTCCGCTGCGATGTGGCAAAGGCCGTGGGCTGAGAAAATCAATTTGGATACTGGCAACGTGATGACACATCCCCTCAGGCGGCCAAAGCCGCCTGAGGGGACGTTTATGGCCGCGCCAGCCATTATGCTGGCGCGGCCGCAAACCGTCAATCGTGCACCAGGGAATAGTTGGGCGATTCCTTGGTGATGGAAATATCGTGCGGATGGCTTTCCTTCAGGCCCGCGCCGGTGATGCGGATGAACTCGGCATTTTCGTGCAGCGCGGCAATGTTCTTCGCCCCGCAATAGCCCATGCCGCTGCGCAGGCCGCCCATCAGCTGGAATACGGTTTCGGAGAGCAGGCCTTTGTACGGCACGCGGCCCTCCACGCCTTCGGGCACCAGTTTCTTGGCGTCCTCCTGGAAATAGCGGTCCTTGCTGCCCTCCGCCATGGCGGCGAGCGAACCCATGCCGCGATAGACCTTGAAGGAGCGGCCCTGATAGATTTCCATGGCGCCCGGGCTCTCGTCCGTGCCGGCGAACAGGCTGCCGATCATGACGCCCGCCGCGCCCGCTGCAAGCGCCTTGACGATGTCGCCCGAATACTTGATGCCGCCATCGGCGACGACGGTTTTGCCCATTTTATCCGCCGCTTCCGCGCAGTCCATAACGGCGGTGAGCTGCGGCACGCCCACGCCCGCGATTACGCGCGTGGTGCAGATGGAGCCGGGGCCGATGCCCACTTTGATCACGTCCGCCCCGGCGCGCGCGAGGTCTTCCGCGCCCTGCGCGGTGGCCACGTTGCCCGCCATGACGGCGATGTGCGGATATTCAGCCTTGATGCGCGAAACCATGTCCAGCACCCCGCGCGACTGGCCGTGCGCGGTGTCCAGCGCGATCATGTCGGCCTTGCTGCCGACCAGCGCGGCCACGCGCTCCATGGTATCGCTCGTTACGCCCACGGCGGCGGCGCACAGCAACCGGCCATTGGCGTCCTTGGAGGAATTCGGGTATTTGGTGGCTTTCTGAATGTCCTTGATGGTGATCAGGCCGCGCAACATATAGTTTTCGTCCACCAGGGGCAGCTTTTCGATGCGGTGCTGCGCCAGAATCTGCTTGGCCTGGGCCAGCGTGGTGCCAACGGGCGCGGTGATCAGGTTTTTGCTGGTCATCACTTCGTGAATCGGGCGGGTTTCATCGGTTTCAAAGCGCAAATCGCGGTTGGTGAGAATGCCCACGAGCTTGCCGTTTTCCGTGATGGGCACGCCGGAGATGCGGTAGCGCTCCATCAACGCGAGCGCATCCGCTACGCGGTGGTGCGGGGAAAGGAAAAAAGGATCGGTGATCACGCCGTGCTCCGAGCGCTTCACCTTGTCGACCTGCGCCGCCTGCGCGGCGATGGACATGTTTTTGTGGATTACGCCAATGCCGCCTTCCCGCGCAATGGCGATGCCCATGCGGGCGTCTGTAACGGTATCCATGGCAGCGGAGAGCAGCGGAATGTTCAGCTGGATGCCTTCGCACAGCCTGGTGGACAGGTCGACTTCCTTGGGAAGCACCTCGCTCTTTTGCGGCACCAGGAGCACATCATCGAACGTAAGCCCTTCGCGAATTGGATTCATGCGCAAACCCCCCTGCTTTGGTATGATTTCGAAGATTATACATCATTAACGTTCGTAAGTCAAGTTAATTCCTCTACACTGGCTTCCGGTGTGGCCGGAGGGCTTTCAGGCGCAGCGCTGATTGCCGCAAACAGCCAGAACGTGGCGGCCAGAATCAGCGCGCAAAGGCCGCAAAGCCCGGCGCGCACGGCCCTGCGCACGGAAAACCGCGGCTTTTGCGCGCTGCGCAGGTCGGCCTCGAACGCGCGCAGCAGGGCTCCCATATCCGGAGCAGCGGTATCCGTGCGGTTCAGCTCGCGCCGGGCGGCGCGGGCCATGGCTTTATCGAATGGAACGTTGCCCAGCGCGCGGCCGAAATTGGCTTGCGCGGCGGCCATCATGCGGCGGGCTGCCTGGCGGGAAATGCCCAGCGCGCGGCCCGCGTCGCTCGAGCCAAGGCCGCAGCCATAGCGCAGCAGCAGAAGGCGGCGGATTTCCGGCTTTTCGGCGGCCAGCCACGCGCCCACTTCGCCGCCTCCATCGCCGGACAATTCAAAGCAGCTGAAATCGGCGGGATAGTCCTCATGGTTCCGCCGGGCAAGCTGCCGCAGCGCCTGGCCAGCTACCGCGTGGCGGATGCTGTCGCGAAAGGGGACGTCGTCGCCCAGCGAAAGATATGCCGCGCGCACGGCGGACAGGAGCGCGTATTCGGCCAGTTCCGCGTTTTCCGTGATGGCGTGCGCCATGCGGAAGAGCGCCCGGCCATGGGGCGCGAGCCGGGCGAGGTATTTTTGCAGGGTGACGTTTTCAGCCATAGTTCCTCGCCACCCGCTCAGGCTTCGCCCTGCCGCAGCGCGGCGATTTCATCGTACAGCGGCTTGAGCTGGCCGTACATCCGCGCGTAAATGGGATAGATTTCGCGGTATTTTTCCATCCAGGCCTCGTTTGGCTCGTGCGTGGAACGCGTGCGCGCCATTTTGGCTCCCTGGGCGTAGTCCTGGAACAGGCCGACGCCCACGCCCGCGGCAATGGCGGCCCCCAGGCTGGTGCATTCGCCGGGCGCGGAGTGAACGCGCGTTTGCGTGCCAAACACGGAAGCGAGAATGTTCGGCCACAGGCCGCTGCGCGCGCCGCCGCCCGCCAGCGTGACGCTGTGCTGGCGGCCGTCCAGTTCCTGCATGATCTGATAGCAGGAATTGAGGGCGAAGGCGATGCCCTCGTACACGGCGCGGGCCACATGGCGGCGGTTGTGGTAGAGCGTGAAACCGAGCAGGCAACCGCGGGTGTTTTCATCCCAATATGGGGTGCGCTCTCCCATCAGCGTGGGCAGGAACAGCACGCCTTCCGCGCCAGGCGCGACGCTGCGCGCCAGATTTTCCACCACGGAAATTTCCGCCGCGGAGCCGCTGCCACCGGAGAAGAAGTTTTCCAGGGCCCAGTTGAAGGCCGCCGCCCCGCACTGCACGGTGCCGATCATGTGGTTGAATTGCCCGTCCATATCCGTGACGTTGAAGATGCGCGCCTGCGGATCGAGCATGGGCTCCTCCGTGAGCTGGCTCACCCAGGCGCTGGAGCCGATGTAGCAATAGGCATATCCCGGCTCATACAGGCCCGCGCCGCGCGCGGTGCAGGCGCCGTCGCCGCCGCCGATGGCTACGGGCGTGCCCGCGTGCAGCCCCGTGCGCCGGGCCGCTTCGCGCGAGATGCGGCCGCGGATGTCGTGCCCGGCCAGGATGCGGGGCATGTGCGCAACGGGGATATTGAGTTCGTTTAGCAGCGATTCAGCCCACTGCTTTTTATGAATGTCCATGCAGCAGGTGAGCGACGCATCGGAATAATCGGTGTAGCCAAATTTTCCGGTGAGATGCCCATAGATATAGTCCTTGATGTTCATCCACCAGCAGACGTTTTTGTAAACCTCCGGCATTTTTTCGCGGAACCAGAGAATTTTGGGCAGGGTATAATGGGTGTTGAGCCGGTTGCCGGTCAAGGCGTAGAATTCCTTTGGATTGATGATGCGGCCAATTTTTTCCACTTCTGCGCCGGTGCGCGAATCGGAATGGATGATGTTCGGGTGCAGCGCGCGCCCATCTGCGGCGACGGGAATGCAGCCGTTCATCGTGCCCGATAGCCCCAGGCAGGCAATGCGCACGGGGGAAACCTGCATGAGCAGCTCGTGGATGCCATCGCACGCGGCGGCGAGAATGGCGTCGGGATCCTGCTCAGCCCAGCCGGGGCGGGGGTACACCGTGGGATAACCGCGGCGCACGGAACAAAGCGCGTCGCCCGTGGCGGAAAATACGGTGCATTTCACGCCGGTGGTGCCCGCGTCGCAGGTTAAAAGCAGGTCGTGATCAGCCATAATGAAAAACCCTCCTCGTCGGTCGCGCGCTGTTGCGCGCGCTTTTGTACAATAACAAGATCATTTTCCCCTTCGGTTCTTTTCCACACCGGCGGCGCTGCCCAACAGAGCCGCGAAAAACGAGGCGGCGCAGCTGCCGCCCGTGGGAAGCGTGCCGACGAAAGCGGCATACGCAACGATGAGCGCGCCCGGCGGGGCGGCCAGGGCGAGCAAACCGTTCACGCCCTGCCGCACGCTGGCATACGCGCATGCAAGGCCCGCCACGGGTAAAATCCCATACAGGCATATCCCCTGCACGAGGGAATACGACCGCGTCCAAAGGGGCGCGAACAGGCACAGCGCGCTCAAAAGGAGCATGGCAACCCACTCGGCCGCCCATGCGAGCGGCCATGCAATCCGCCTTTTATTGTTCATACCACCATTATACCTGTGAATGCGCAAGATTTCAAGGGATTTTCACGGGTAAATCCGGGTTTTTTGCTTGACAGGCAGGCAAAGAAATGATACCGTTACATTGCCCGGAGTGGAAAAAATGCGCCGCTGGCAGGGAATTTAAACGGCAAACGAAAACTTGTTTATATCTGTGCCATACTTTTGACAAAGAAATGCGTTACAATCGAAAAAAAGACAGGAGGCAAGGCAATGGAAGAATATCGGGGTTGCCGCGTTCTGGTTGCGGATGACGATCCGAACGTACATCAATCGCTCAACGCGTATTTTAAGCGCGAAGGATATTTGATGCTTTCCGCCTACGATGGCGAACAGGCCCTGCGGCAGGAGCAGGAGGCCCATCCGGATATCATCATATTGGACATTATGATGCCGAAAAAGGACGGGCTGCAGGTTTGCCGCGAGGTGCGCAAAAATTCCAATATTCCCATCATCATGCTGTCGGCGAAGGGCGAAGAATTCGACAAGCTCATCGGGTTGGAATTGGGCGCGGACGATTATATTACAAAGCCCTTCAGTCCCCGGGAGGTGGTGGCGCGCGTGAAGGCGGTGCTGCGCCGCATGCGCGAAATGCACGACGAGAGCCGCTCGGCGCGCGTGGTGGTGGACAATCTGGAAATCGATATGAACGCGTTCCTCGTGAAACTGGATGGGCAGGTGATCCCCTGCACCCCTAAGGAGATCGAAATCATCTGGACGCTCGCCAAAAATCCGGGCATGGTATTCAGCCGGGAACATTTGCTCAAGACCATCTGGGGCTATGACTTTTTGGGCGACACGCGCGCAGTGGACAGCCATATCAAGCGCATCCGCGCAAAGCTGTGCAAGCCGGGCAACCGCTGGGAAATCAGCACGGTTTGGGGAATAGGGTACCGCTTTGAAAAGCTGGAAGAAGATTAAAGCCGCTTTGGGCGGGCAATCCATGGGGATTTTTGGCAAACTGCTCACGAGCTATGTGCTTTTGAGCCTGTTTGTCGTGGTGGTGGCCGGGGTGGTTTCCTTTGCGCTCAGCGTGGATTCGATCACCAGCGAGGCGCTCACGGAGCTTTCCGAACAGGCGCAGTTCATGGCGGAATACTCCAAAGAGGTGGATCCCAGCGTCAATCCCCTGTTTTTTGAAAAAAGCCAGCGCGACGATTTTATGGTGCTGGAGGCGTATGGCGATGAATTCATCGCCCACCGCAAAAAGAACCCCCAGAGCGATTGGGAAATCACGGTGATCATCGATGCGCTGGATACCGAACTGGTAGAGCGCGTGTTTGCGGGCGAAACCGTGCTGGACACGCGCTACCTGGAGTTTTTTGGCAACCAGATCGCGTTCGCTATTGTGCCGGTGTTCACGGCGGATAACACGGTGAACATGGCGGTGATGGCGTACCGCACAATGAGCGAAATTCACGTGGCGGCGCTGGGCATGTCGATGACGCTGATTGTGGGCGTAGCGCTGGCGATGCTGTTGTCCACGGCGTTCGCCTGGTTTATCAGCCGGCGCTTCACGCAGCCGCTGATCTCCATGAACCAGACCGCGCTGCGCATGGCCGACGGGCACTATGGCGACCGCGTAGCCGTGTCCACGGGAGACGAAATCGGTGTGTTGGGCGGCACGCTCAATTTGCTCTCCGGCCGGCTGGATGGCGTGATTGCGAACCTGCGCGCGGAAAAGCGCAAGTTGGAGCAGATCCTGCTCAGCCTGGGCGAGGGCGTAATCGCCGTGGACACGCAGGGCGAGATGATGCACGGCAACCTGCCGGCACTGGAAGTGCTGGAAGTAAAAGATTTCCAGGCGCTGCGCGAATCGGATCATCCCAATCACCGCATGGTGATGGACGCGGTGCGCGCCTGCATCGAGACCGGGGATAAGCAGGTGATCACCTGGGTGAACGAGAGCGAGCGGAACCTGGAGGCTACGGTGAGCGCCGTGATGGATGGCGATTGCGTGACCGGCGCGGTGGTGCTGCTGCGCGATGTGTCCGAGTCCGCGCGGCTGGAACAGCTGCGGCGGGATTACATCGCCAACATTTCCCATGAATTGCGCACGCCGCTCACGGGCATCCGCGGCATGGTCGAGCCGCTCATCGACGGCTATATGGAAACCGAGGAAGAGCGGCAGGGCTGCTACCGCGTGATTTATAAAGAAACCATCCGGCTGGAACACCTGATCAGCGATATGCTGGATGTGAGCCGCCTGCAGGCGGGCGTAGTGCAGATGGAATTGGAAGAAATCGGCGTGGAGGGGATTTTGCAGGCCGCGCGGCGGCAAATTTCCGCCCGCGCGCAGGAGGCTGGCATTGAAGTGCGCGTGGAAGCCGGCGCGAACCTCACTGCCATGGCCGATGAGGAGCGCGTGATGCAGGTGCTGCTCATTTTGCTGGATAACGCCCTGAGCTTTACACCCACCGGCGGCACCATCACGCTTTACGCCAGGAGCGAGCACGCGGGTAAAAAGACCGTGATCGGCGTGCGGGATACGGGCACAGGCATTGAAAGCCGCGATTTGCCTTATATCTGGGAGCGGTTTTACAAGGCGGACCGCTCGCGTATGCGCATGTCCGGCACGGGCCTGGGCCTGGCGATTGCCAAGCTGGCGGTGGAGCGCATGGGCGGCGCCATCGATGTTGTGACAGAAGTGGGCAAGGGATCGGACTTTTTTATGACGCTCAAAGCGACGGATGAGGCGTGCTAACGCACTTTTGATGGAAAAAGCATTGCGTCTTCGCGCGCTTGTGCTATAATTCCCCCATGCCCGGGCGAGCACGCCTGGAGGACAAGGGGGATTTTTTGCGGTATGCTTCAGGTAAATCATGTGACCAAAAAGTACGGCAAGGTACTGGCCAACGATGATATATCGTTTTCCGTGCAAAATGGGCAGCTGGCCGTGTTGCTGGGGCCCAATGGCGCGGGTAAATCGACAATTATCAAGTGCATTGCGGGGCTATTGCGCTTTCAGGGCCAGATTCTGGTGGCGGGCCATGCCAATGATTCGCTGGAAGCCAAGCATGCGCTGGGCTATGTGCCGGAAATGCCGGCCGTGTATGAACTGCTCACTGTGGGCGAGCACGTGGAATTCATCCGGCGCGCGTACCGGCTGGGCGACGAGGCCAATGCCTACGCGGACGCGTTGCTCGAACGCTTTGAAATGGACGATAAGCGCGATAAGCTGGGCAAGGAACTTTCCAAGGGCATGCAGCAAAAGCTTTCGGTGATTTGCGCGCTGCTGCCACGGCCCGAAGTGGTGATCTTCGATGAGCCGCTGGTCGGCCTCGATCCGCATGCCATCAAGGAGCTGAAAGAGCTCTTTGGCGAATTGAAGCGCGGCGGCGCTTCCGTGCTCATCAGCACACATATGATCGACAGCGTGGAAGACTTTTGGGATGTGGCGCACATCATGATGAACGGGCGCTTTGCCGCCACGCGCGAAAACCGCGAGGGCGTGGATGAAAAGCCGCTCGAACAGCTCTTCTTCGAAATTACCGAGCGCGATAAGGGGGAGCGGGCATGAGTGCGTTGGCTTATTTGCTTTGGCGCACGCTGGCCAATGGCCTGAAGCGCGCGCTGCGGCGGCCTTCTTTTTGGATCGTGGCGGTTCTGATCGTGGCGATTCTGGGCGTGTCGCTGTTTGGCGGCGGCGAAATACGCGCGGAAAATCTGGCCGGAGAAGGCCTGCGGGATGTCCGAGAACTGATTGCCATGGCGTTTGCCCTGAACGCGGTGATGTTTGTGATGCTCGCCATGCAGGGGCTTGCGCGCGGCGCCTCCATGTTTTCCATGGCGGATGTGAATCTACTCTTTCCCTCGCCCGTGCCGCCGGTGCGCATTTTGATGTATGGCCTTTTGCGCGGGCTGGGCACGGCGCTGGTGCTGGGGCTGTTTTTGCTGTTCCAGTATTCCTGGGTGCACGGCCAGTATGGCGTGGGCGCGGGCGGACTTTTGCTGATTGTGCTCTGTTATGGCGTGAGCGTGTTTTTGGGGCAGATTACCGCTACGGCGCTTTATGCGTTTTCCAGTGGCAGCGCGGCGCGCAAGCGCGCCATTCGCGCAGTCACGGCCTGCATATGCCTGTTGGCGGCGGGATATGCGCTCTATGGCGCGCTTGTCCGCATGGATGCGCCCCTCGCCGCGCTCGTGGATTGCGCGAATTCCCCCGCCATGCGCTTCTTTCCGGTGGGGGGATGGCTGGCAGCGGTGATGAGCGGCATTTTTGCGGGGGACTTTGGCCTGGCGCTGTGCGGCGCGCTGCCTGTGGTTTTGTTGCCGGTTTTGCTCACCGTCCTGATTTCGCGGATGAAGCGTTCTTACTATGAGGACGTGCTGGCGGCTACGGAATACCAGCAGCAGGTGCAGCTCACGCGGCAGAGCGGCTCCCTTGAAACCGCGCCGGAAAAGGTGCGCCTGGGCAAGACGGGCCTGAGCCGCGGCGAAGGCGCGAGCGCGCTGTATTATAAGCACAGGCTCGAGGACCGGCGTGCGCGCGCGTCCCTCATCGGCGTGCCAGAGCTGATTTATCTGGCGATCACCTTCGCGTACACTTTCTTTTTGCGCGATGAAGGTATCCTGCCGGTTTTGATCTTTGCCACGGTGATGCAGGTTACCAGCGTGATGCTGGGACGGTGGGTGAAGGAACTCACCCGGCCCTATATCTATCTCATTCCCGAGCCGCCGTTTCAAAAATTGCTGCAGTGCCTGCGCACCAGCCTGCGCGGCATGGCCGTGGAAGCTGTGCTGTGCATGGTGGGCGTGGGGCTGATTCTGGGGCTCACCATCGGGGAAACCGTTGCGCTGGTACTGGTGCGCTTTTCGTTCGGCCTGCTCTTCATGGCGGGCAACCTGATGATCGAGCGCCTGTTCGGCGGGCTTGCCAGCAAGGTGCTGGTGATGCTGTTTTATTATCTGGCGATGATTGTGCTGGCCGTGCCGGGCACAGTGGCGTGCGTGCTGGGATCGGTTGCCTGGACGCAGACCGCGGGATATTTTCTGCTGGCGGCGGTCAACGCGGCGCTGGCCCTGCTGGTGGCGTTTTTGTGCCGCAATGTGCTGCGCTACGCGGAATTGAACCAGCGCTGAAGGTTTCAGGCGCTTTTCAGCCTGGCGGCGTATACTGAAAGGGCTATACGGGCAGAAAGAGGAAGGAAAGAAGCATGCGCATTTTGGTGGTGGAGGATGAAAAGCGGCTGGCGCAGGCGTTGGCGGAGATCCTGCGGGAGCAGAGATATGCAGTGGAAACCGTTTACGATGGCGCGGAAGGGCGCGATTATGCGCTCAGCGGTCAATACGATCTGGTGATCCTGGATGTGATGCTGCCGGGCGCGGATGGATTCGCCGTCGCACGCGCGATGCGCGCCGCTAACCTTGCCACGCCGGTTTTGATGCTCACTGCGCGCGACGAGCTATCCAGCAAGGTCAATGGGCTGGATAGCGGCGCGGACGATTACATGACCAAGCCCTTCGCGCCCGAGGAACTTTTGGCCCGTGTGCGCGCGTTGCTCCGCCGCCAGGGCGAAGTGGTGATGGAGAGCATGGAATTTGGCGATGTGCGGCTGAACCTCGCCACCTGCGAACTTTCCTGTGGCATCAAAAGCGTGCGGTTGGGCTATAAAGAATTCGAAGTGCTGCGCATGCTGCTTGCACGCAGCGCGGCCATCGTGCCCAAGGAGGATATTCTGGTGAAGGTATGGGGCGCGGAAAGTGACGCCGTGGACAACAATGTGGAAGCGTATATCTCCTTTTCGCGCAAGAAGCTGTCTTTTCTGGGCTCGCGGGTATCCATCACTGCCGTGCGGCGGATTGGCTACCGGCTGGAGATGCGGCCATGATTCGCCAATTGCGCGTTCGCTTTGTGGTGGTGGCCATGCTGCTGGCCAGCCTGGTGCTCGCAGCGGTGCTCGTTATTGTGGGCGTGGAAGCATATGACCAGGTGATGAGCGAGTGCGATCGCGCGTTGCGCGTGGAATTGCAGCGGGTGGAAGAGGAGGAGTGGCGCGTGCCCCTTGGACCCGAGCGCGAAGAGGCGGAGGGAAGCACGCCGCTGTTGCCCGCGTTCCGCGTGGTGATCAATGGGAAAGGCGAGATCCTTTCTTTGGATGCGCGGCGCGTGGAAGTGGACGAGCAGTGGATTGGCGCGGCGGTGGAGCGGATCGTAGCCCGGGGAGAATCCCAGGGCGTTTTGTGGGGAACGGCGCTGGCGTACCGCTGCATCAGGCAGGAGGATGGGAATATCCGCATTGCTTTTGTGTCGCTGGAGAACGAATTCGCCTCGCTGCGGCAAACATATTTCACCCTGGGACTGGCGGGGCTGGCCAGCCTGCTCGCCTTCTTTTTGGTTTCCTTTTTGCTTTCGCGCCTGGCGCTTGCGCCGGTGGAGCGCGCCTGGGCGCAGCAGCGCCGCTTTGTGGCGGATGCTTCACATGAATTGAAGACGCCGCTCACTGTGATGCTGGCCAATTTGGGCATTCTCACCGCGCACCCAGAGAGTACGGTCGGCGCGCAGGCAACCTGGGTGGAAAACGCGCGCGACGAGGGTATGCGCATGAAAAAACTGGTGGACGATCTGCTCTATCTGGCCCGCTCAGACGATGCGCGCGTGCCTATGGAACGGACGCGGGTTTCGCTCAGCGAACTCGCGCAGGGGTGCGCGCTTTCATTTGAACCCGTCGCTTACGAGGCGGGACTGGCCTTTGAAAGCGACGTGCATCCCGGCGTTTTCGTGATGGGCGATGAGGCGCGCCTTAAGCAGCTCGTCGCAATTTTGCTGGACAATGCGTGCAAATATGCGGGAGCGAAGGGAAGCGTGCGCGTGTCGCTTTGTGTGCGCCAGGGGAAAGCCCGCCTAACGGTAAACAACACGGGAACAGTGATTCCGCCGGAAGAATTGCAGCATATTTTTGAGCGTTTTTACCGCACGGACGCAGCGCGCAGCGGGCAGAGCGGCTATGGCCTGGGCCTTTCCATAGCGCAGGATATTGTCAAGCGGCATGGTGGGAAAATTTTGGCCCGCAGCGACGCGCGAATGGGCACGGAAATGGCCGTTCTTTTGCCCCTCGCGCCTGGAAAATAATAGAGAAGCGCGATTGCATCCCCCGGGTTTCCGGTGTATAATACTGCCATTGGCGCAGCACGAAAGCCGGAAAGAACAGGGGATTATTATATGTACATAGCGGATTTGCACATTCATTCCAAATATTCCCGCGCGACCAGCCGCGATCTCGATCTTCCGCACCTGGATTTGTGGGCGCGGCGCAAGGGCCTCGGCCTGGTTGCGACGGGGGACTTCACCCATCCCGCATGGCGCGAGGAATTGCAAAGCGCGTTGGAACCCGCGGAAGAAGGGCTGTACACGCTGAAAGCGGATCAGCGCATGCCCTGCGAGGTGCAGGGGGAGGCGCCGCGCTTTGTGATCAGCGGTGAAATCAGCTCCATTTATAAAAAGAACGGCAAAACCCGCAAAGTACACAGCGTGATTCTCCTGCCGGATCTGGAAAGCACGCAGACCCTGTCGCAACGGTTGGAAGCCATTGGCAATATCCATTCGGATGGCAGGCCGATTTTGGGGCTGGACTGCCGCGATTTGCTCGAAATCACGCTGGACGCCTGCCCGTCTGCTATTTTCATTCCTGCGCATATCTGGACGCCGCATTTTTCCCTGCTGGGCGCGTTTTCCGGCTTCGACAGCCTGGAAGAATGCTTTGATGACCTGGCGGGCGAGATCCACGCGGTGGAAACCGGCCTTTCTTCCGATCCGCCGATGAACTGGCGCGTATCGGATCTGGATGGCCGCACGCTCGTTTCCAATTCGGATGCGCATTCGCCTGCCAAGCTTGGCCGGGAAGCCAATCTGCTGGGTTGTGGGCTTTCCTATCCCGCGCTGTCGCGGGCGATCGCCACGGGCGAAGGCTTCCTCGGCACGCTGGAATTTTATCCGGAAGAGGGCAAATACCATCTGGATGGGCACCGCAACTGCGGCGTTTGCCTGGAACCTGGCGAGGCGCGCAAACTGGGGGATGTGTGCCCCGTGTGTGGGCGGCGGCTGACCATCGGCGTTTTGCACCGCGTGGAAGCTCTGGCCAGCCGGCCGGAAGGCGTGCGGCCGGAGGGCGCGAAGCCATTTGAAAGCCTCGTGCCCCTGCCGGAGCTTTTGGCCGCGTCCATGGGCGCGGGGGTGGCCAGCCGCCGCGTGCAGGAAGCGTACCTTTCGCTCCTGCGCGCGCTGGGCGATGAGATGCACATCCTGCGCGCAACGGATCCGGCGGATATTGAGCGCGTGGCGGGCTTTGCTGCGGCGGAAGGCGTGCGCCGCCTGCGCGCGGGCCGGGTGCGCCGCAAGGGCGGGTTCGATGGAGAGTATGGGGAAATTTCGCTGTTTGAGCCGGGAGAACTCGCCATGCTGGAAGGGCAACTGGCCATGCCTGGCCTTTCGCCCGTGGACGCGGCGCGCGAAAAGCGCGCGCAGGAAAATGCCCAAAAAGAAAAACGGGCACGGGAAGCGCTTCCGGCTGCGCCGCTGTTGGCCGCGGCACGGGAAGAAGCCGCGGCGGGCCTCAACGCGGAACAGCGGCAGGCTGTGGAAACGAATGCACCGCATGTGGCCGTGATCGCGGGGCCGGGCACGGGCAAGACTTTCACCCTCGTGGAGCGCATTGCGTATTTGGTGGAAGAACGCGGCGCGAAGCCTTCGGAAATCACCGCTGTGACCTTCACGCGCCAGGCGGCGGGGGAAATGCGCGCGCGCCTGGAAGCGCGCCTGGGCGGCAAAAAGGCTGTGCGCGGTATGAACATTGGCACGTTCCACGCCATTTGCCTGGCGCTGCTGGAAAAAAAGCCCATTTTGGGCGAGAGCGAAGCGCGCGATGTGGCGCGCGGCGTGCTGGAAGCGCAAGGGCACAAAGGAATCTCGCCCCGCGAGCTCGTGGAGCGGGTTTCCCGGGTGAAAAATGGCGCGAGTCTGGAAAGCGAGGAACTTTCGCCGGAATTGTACCGCGCCTATCAGGCCCGGCTGACGGAACTGGACGCCCGGGACCTGGACGATGTGCTGCTGGAAGCGCTGGAGAAGGATCTGTCCGGTAAGCGCGCGTTTACGCATGTGCTCGTGGATGAATTTCAGGATATCAATGGCGTCCAGCGCGTGCTGGTGAAGCACTTCGCCTCGTTCGGCCAATCGCTCTTTGTCATTGGCGACCCGGATCAATCAATTTACGGCTTTCGGGGTGCGGACGCGGGTTGCTTCGCGGCGCTTGCGCGCGACTGGCCGGATTTGCAGACCATCCGCCTGCGGGAGAACTACCGCTCTACGCCGCAGATCCTTGCCGCGGCGCAAAGCGCCATCCGTGCCAATCCCGGCGGGGAACGGCAATTGCGCGCCATGCGGCCTTCGGGGGAAGCCGTGCGGGCGCTGCTCGCGCCGGACGCGTTTTCGGAGGGCGTTTTCATCGCCAAGGAGATCGGCCGCCTGACCGGCGGCATGGATATGCTCGCCGCACATGGGGGAAGCGCGCGGGAAACGGCGCGCGCCTTTTCAGAAATTGCAGTGCTGTGCCGCACGCGCCGCCAGCTGGAAACCATTGAAGCCTGCCTGCGGCACGACGATATCCCCTGCGTGATCGCGGGGCGCGGCGATTTTTTGCAGGATGACGCTGTGCGCGCGGCGATAGGATTCTTTGCGTCTCTGCTTGAAAGGGATGCGGCAGCGCTTTCGCTCGCGTTGCGGCTGGGCTATGGCTGCCCGGTGGAGGAGGCGGACGCCGCCGCGCGGGCATATGCCGCGGCGGATTCGCCGCTCGCCTTTGCCCAGGGGGTAGGAGACATGGGCGCGTTGGCACTGTGGGCGCGCGATGCGCTGGAATTTGCGCCCCGTGCGGAAAAAGAAAAGCCGCGCAAGCTGCTGGAGAACTGGAGCGCGGAGCATGGAAAGAATCCCGCCATGGAAAAGCTGCTGGCTGCGGCGGCATTTGCTCAGGATATGCCGTCGTTCCTCGGCCTGTTGGCCACCGGCGAGGAGGCGGATATTCGCCGCGCTTCGGGCAGAAGCTATGTTTCCGGCGCGGTGCAGCTGATGACCCTGCATGGCGCGAAGGGCCTGGAATTCCCTGTGGTGTTCCTTGCGGGGGTAAGCGAGGGTGCGCTGCCGCTGGAGCGGGAGGGCGAACCCTGCGATGTGGAGGAGGAACGGAGGTTGTTCTTCGTAGGGCTCACGCGCGCCCGGGAGGAACTGATCCTCACCGCTGCCGGGGCGTATTCGCCCTTTATGCAGGAATTGCCCGGCGATGTACGCCGGGCAAACATACCGGCGCGCATGCGCGCGCCGGCGGCGGAACAGCTCAGTTTGTTTGATGGATTATAGGCCGAAATAGCGCTTGGCGTTGTAGTAGCAAATGTCCTTTACCATGGTTTCCAGCGCTTCCATATCGGCGGGGTATTCGCCGTTTTCCACCCATTCGCCGATGAGGTTGCACAGGATGCGGCGGAAATATTCGTGGCGGGGATAGCTCACAAAGGAACGCGAGTCCGTGAGCATGCCCACGAATTGCGAGAGCAGCCCCAGACTGGCCAGAGAGGTCATTTGATCGACCATGCCGGGGAGCGTATCGCAGAACCACCAGCCGCTGCCAAACTGGATTTTGCCGCGGATGCCGTCGCCCTGGAAGTTGCCGGCCATCGTGGCGATGACGGGATTGGCTGTGCCATTGAGGCAATAGAGCACGGTTTTGGGTAAAGAGGCGGTAGCGTCCTGCGCGTCCAGGATGCGGCTGAGGTCGTGGGCGAAGGGCGCGTCGGCGACGGAATCGAAGCCAGTGTCAGGGCCGAGACGCTCGAACATGCGCCTGTTGTTGCTGCGCAGCGCGCCGAGGTGGTATTGCTGCGCCCAGCCCATTTTGTGGTAGACATTGCCCAACGCCACGAGCACGAGCGTGCGGTAAGCGTCCAGATCCCCGGCGCGCACCGCATGGCCCATGAGGCCCGCGGCGAGCGCACGGTCGGCTTTGCTCCTGTCAAAGCAGGCGTGCGGCACGCTGTCCAGCCCGTGATCGCTGATGCGCGCGCCGCAGGCGTGGAAATATTCTATGCGCCGGGACAGCGCTTCGACTACATCATCGGTCGTGCGGATGTCCACGCCGGAAACCTCGCTGAGTTTTTGCATATATTCTCTGAAACCGGCCCGAGCGGCATTGATGGCCCGGTCGGGCCGGAAAGCGGGCAGCACGCGGGTGGCGAACGCGCCGTCCCGGGCGATGGCCCGGTGGGATTCCAGCGAATCGATGGGATCATCCGTCGTGCAGATGACTTCTACATTGAAACGGCGAATCAGCCCCTTGGCACGGTACTCTTCCGTGGCCAGCAGCGCGTTCGCCCTCTCCCAGATGGAGGGCGCGGACGCCTCGTTCAAGACGTCTTCGATGCCGAAAACGCGGCGCAATTCCAGGTGCGTCCAGTGATACAGCGGGTTGCCAATGGCATATGGCAGCATGCGGGCGTAAGCGAGGAATTTGTCGTAATCGCTCGCGTCCCCGCAGATGAATTTTTCGTCGATGCCAAAGGCGCGCATCAGCCGCCACTTGTAGTGATCGCCGCCGAGCATCAAATGGCCGATGTTGCGGAATGGGATGTTTTCCGCGATTTCCTGGGGGCTCAGGTGGCAGTGGTAATCGATGATGGGCATCGTTTCCGCCACAGCGTACAGGCGCCGGGCCGTTTCATTCTTTAAAAGAAAATTTTTGTCCATAAACGGTTTCATACAAGCTGCACCTCCGGAAAGTTCCTATGGTTATACTACTCCGCAGAAAATCGCTTGTCAAGAAAAATTTGGCGGCCGGTTTACTTTTTGCGCGGAAAATGCTATAATATGCCCATAGGAGAGCGCTGCGGGGAGGAAAGGATGTTCCATTTTTACGCTTATATGTCGCGCATGAAGCTGATCCGGCGCTGGGGCCTGCGGCGCAACACCTGCCCGGAGAACGACGCCGAGCATTCCCTTCAGGTCGCCATGATCGCGCATTGCCTGGCGGTGATCCACAATACGCGCTATGGCGGGCATGTGGACGTTGGCCGCGTGGTGATTCTGGGCGTGTATCACGAGGCGGCGGAAGTGGTCACCGGGGATCTCGCCGCGCCCATCAAGTATTTTAATCCAGGCATCAAAACCGCTTTCAAGCAGATTGAGCGCATGGCCAGCGAGCAGCTTATGGGCTATTTGCCCGAGGATCTCAAGCCGGAATACGCCCCGCTGCTGTTTCCCCGGGAGGACAGCCTGGAATGGCGGCTGGTGAAGGCGGCGGACAAGATCAGCGCCTATGTCAAGTGTGAGGAAGAGGCAGGCTATGGCAACGCGGAATTCGAAAGCGCGCGCAGCGTGATCCGCCGCCAGATCGCCGGGATGGATCTGCCTGAGGCGGAAGATTTTATGCGGGAATTTGCCCCGAGTTTCTCCCTGCCGCTGGATGCGTTGAATTGAGCACGACAGGAGTACAGGAGGAAATGGCATGCGGGAACTGAAAGAACAGGTGTATCGGGCGAATATGGAGTTGCACAAAAACCGCCTGGCCCCGCTCACATGGGGCAATGTTTCACAGGCGGACCGCGCGCGGGGCATTATGGCCATCAAGCCCAGCGGCGTTCCTTATGAAGAATTGAAACCGGAAGATATGGTTATCGTTTCGCTGGAAACGGGCGAACGCGTGGAAGGGCGGCTGAACCCTTCTTCCGATACGCCCACGCATCTTGCGCTTTACCGTGCGTTTGACAAGGTTGGCGGCATTACGCACACGCATTCGCCTTACGCCACGGCCTGGGCGCAGGCGGGGCGGGCAATTCCCTGCCTGGGTACTACGCATGCGGACGGATTTTTCGGGGAAATCCCCGTCACCCGCTATGTCAGCGCGGATGAGGCCCAGCGCGCTTACGAGGCGGAAACGGGCACGGTCATTGTGGAAGCGTTTCAGGGGCGCGATCCGCTGCACACGCCGGGTGTACTCGTGCGCGGGCATGGGCCGTTCACCTGGGGGGAGACGGCAAGCGCGAGTGTGCATAACGCCATTACGCTGGAAGAGGTGGCACGCATGGGACTGTTAACTCTTTTGCTGAATTTTAATGCGCTCGATTTGCCAGAAGCGCTACAAATCAAGCACTTTGAGCGAAAACACGGCCCAAATGCCTATTATGGCCAACGATGAGATCCAATTTTTGGCTGTAAAATCCAATGATTTTACAATTGGTGTTCATAATTGTGGTGGATATAGAAATGCAACAAAACATAAACGAGGAATTTTGTGAAATGTGGCTCTGGCATTTTGGCCGCTGAGACTGTATAATAAGAGTAGGAAAAATGGCAACGCGGTTTGCCTTTTTTACGAAACAGGGGGAGGTTATTTCATGGCAAGTTTGACGCTGAAAAACATCTACAAGGTTTATGCGGGTGGCGTAACGGCTGTCAGCGATTTTAATCTGGACATTGAAGACAAGGAGTTTATCGTTCTGGTTGGTCCGTCTGGCTGCGGTAAATCCACCACGTTGCGCATGGTCGCTGGCCTTGAGGAAATCACCGATGGTGAACTCTATATCGGCGATAAGCTGGTGAATGACGTCGCCCCGAAAGATCGCGATATCGCCATGGTGTTCCAGAACTACGCACTGTATCCGCATATGACGGTGTATGATAACATGGCGTTCGGCTTGAAGCTGCGCAAAACGCCCAAGCAGGAAATTGACCGCCGCGTGAAGGAAGCCGCCAAGATCCTGGACATCGAGCACCTGCTCACCCGTAAGCCGAAGGCTCTTTCCGGTGGTCAGCGCCAGCGCGTTGCGTTGGGCCGTGCTATCGTCCGCGAGCCGAAGGTCTTCCTGATGGACGAGCCGCTCTCCAACCTGGACGCGAAGCTGCGCGTGCAGATGCGTACGGAAATCACCAAGCTGCATCAGCGCCTGCAGACCACCTTCATTTACGTTACGCACGACCAGACTGAAGCTATGACGATGGGCTCCCGCATCGTTGTTATGAAGGACGGCTTCATTCAGCAGGTCGATACTCCGCAGAACCTTTACGATTATCCGACCAACCTGTTCGTCGCGGGCTTCATTGGCACGCCGCAGATGAACTTCTTCACGGTCAAGCTCGAAAAGCGCGACAGCGATGTATACGCCGTGTTCGGCGAGAACGCCATCAAGATTCCGAAGGGCAAGCTGCAGAAGTTCGTGTCCGATTCCTACATCGGCAAGGAAGTCTACATGGGCGTCCGTCCGGAAAACATCCACGACGAAGAGGGCTTCATCAACGCTTCCCCCGACAGCAAGATCAAGGTTTCCGTGGAAATCGTCGAGCTGATGGGTTCTGAAACGTACCTGTATCTGAAGACCTCCGGCAAGGAAGGCAACATCATTGCCCGCGTTGACCCGCGCTCTACTGCCCGCTCTGGCAACACCATCGAAGTTGCGTTCGACGTCAATCGCCTGCACTTCTTCGATAAGGATACGGAAGCCACCATCCTCGAGCGCTAAGAGAATCTACAAAAGCTCTCGGCCCGAAAGCATTTGCTTTCGGGCCGAAATTTTGGTGCGGGGAAATTTATGGGCACTTTTGTGCATTGCACATCCTGTCAGAGCACAATATCGCCAGGGCGGTAGCCTTCCGGCAGGGGTTCTTCTTCCAGAAAAGAAAAATTTTCATCGCGCAGCACGGGCAAAAACGCTGCGTAGGGCAGGCGTGGAAATTCGCACGCGTAAGCGCTTGAACCGAACCAGCCGCCTTCTTTGGCGCGCAGGTTCAGGTCGCGGGCAAACTTTGTGTGGTTGCAACAATCGTGCACGGCCACGTCCCAGCCTTCTTCGGCAGCGCGGCGCAGGAATTGCAGCGTAAGTTCGTGGCTCCAGATGGGGGATATGTATCCCTGCCGGTGCATGTAGAGCGGTTCGCCAGCGTAATTGCCCAGGTTGTTTTCGTTAAGGTGCAGCTCCGCACAGTTGATGGAATCCAGGCCGGTTGCCAGAATCGCCTCTTTTTTGCGGAAGAAGGTTTCAAAGAATTCCGGCGTCATGGGCGTTTCGATGCCTACGCGTGGAAGGTATTTTTTGGCGATGGCCATGGCTTCGATTACGCGATCTGCGCAATTCGTCGCGCCCAGATTGAAGCGCAACTCATCCAGCCCGGCCTGTGCCAGCGCGCGCAGATTTTCCTCGTTGGCCAGGATGCCGTTGGTGTACATGTGCTGGTGGATGCCGGCCGCGTGGAACCTGGCGATGACGCCGTAGTAGACTTCGATTTCCATGAAAGGTTCCAGATACACATAGGAAATTCCCGTGGGTTTCTGATGGATGGCGAGCAGAAGATCCAGATCCTCTTCGCGGAACTTGCTGCCTCCAATCTCCCAATACCCTTCTCCGATGGGCGCGATGCGGTCGAGCACGCCATAATCGTAGCAGAATTTGCATTGGGCGTTGCAGCGGTTGGTTTTGCGGATGGCGCTCAGGCCGGTGCCCAGCAGGCACGAACGGCAACCTGGCGGGAATTTTGCGTCCGGCCCTACATAATCTGTACGGCCGCAGAGGCTTTTCAGGCCGGGAATGACGCGTCGCAACGCGTTGACGCGCGCGTCCACCGCGGCTTCGATTTGCGATAGCACCGCCAGGGCGATTTCCTGTTGGCGTGGCAAAAGCTCTTCGTCTTCCGGCAGGCAGGCGAAGAACTCCATCCACATCAGGGCGTCTTTTTTGGAAATTTTCATCGTTTGTCGCTCCCACGCGCAGTATTTTCCCGCCCAGTGTAGCATAGAAAAGCCCGGCCAATCAAGCCGGGCGCGGTTAATTGTGACGGGCAGGATACTGGAGGCTCAATAGAGCGGAACCACTTCCGTTTTGCCGCCCGGGAGCGGACAGGCAGTAGCTTCCACGCCATACACTTCCCGCAGCGTCGCGGGCGTGATGACTTCCTCCGGCGTGCCGCTCTTATAAACGGCGCCATGCCAGAGCAAAAGAACGTCGTCGCAATAGTGCGCTGCTAGGTTGAGCGTATGCAGGATACATACGACGCAGGCATTTTTTTCCCGCGCCAGCGCGCGCATCAGGCGCAGCGTGGAAAGCTGGTATTGCAAATCCAGGTTGGAAACCGGCTCGTCCAGCAGGAGTGCTCCCGCCTCCTGGCACAGCGCGCGCGCGATGAGCACGCGTTGCCATTCACCGCCGCTCAGGCCGGTGACGAATTTATCCGCAAAAGCGGATACTCCGGTTTCGCGCATGGCATGTTCGCAGGCCTCCACATCGTGCGTGCCTGGATGGTGGAAACGGGGAATGTGCGCGTGCCGCCCCATCATCACGATATCGCGCACGGTGAAATCAAAGTCCATGTGCGCGCTTTGCGGCACCACAGCCAGCTGGCGCGCCAGGGCTTTGGGCGGCAGGCTGCGTATGGGGGCGCCATTCAAAGTGATGGTACCCGCATCAGGCGTTTCCAGGCCGGCAATCAGGCGGAAAAGCGTGGTTTTGCCCGAGCCGTTCGGCCCGATGACACCCGCCACACGGCCGGGCAGAAAGCGCGCGGAAACGTCTTTTAAAATGGTCACATCCTCTGCGTAACCAAAGGATACATGCTGGATTTCGATCATGCCCGTTTCCTCCTCCGCCGGAGCCGCGCGCCGCGCGATTTGCGCAGCATGAACAGAAAGAATGGCCCGCCGACGAGCGAGGTGAGCACGCCCACGGGGATTTCGCTGGAAAACAGCGAGCGGGCCAGCGTGTCCATGCACATGAGATAGATTCCGCCCATCAGCGCGCACGCGGGCAGCAAGCGGCGGTGATCCGGGCCGACCAGCAGGCGCGCGACGTGCGGCACCATCAGGCCGACAAAGCCGATGACGCCGGTCATGGAAACCACGGTTGCGGTCATGAGGGTGGACAACAGCAGCGTTAAAATGCGCGTGCGCCGCACGTTGAGCCCGAGCGTGTAGGCGTCGGATTCACCAGCAAGCATAAGGTTTAAATCGCGCGCGTACAGAGTAGAAATCAGGCAACCCAGCGCGGTAACGGGAGCGGCCAGGCGGAGCTTGCTCCAGCTTGCGGCGGCGAAGCTGCCCATCGTCCACATATAAACGGAATCCGCCTTTTCCCGGTTGAGCGCCAGCAATCCTGAAAGCATGGCGGAAAGGAACGCGCCCATGGCGACGCCAGCCAGCAGCAGAGAAGCGGTGCCCGTGCGGCCATCGATGCGGGAGAGCGCCAGTACCGCTGCCGCCGCAAAAATGGCGCCGCCAAAGGCGCATAGGCTGAGCGCGCTCAGCCCCAGATTGGTGGCTTCCAGGCCAAACACCGTGGCGATGGCCGCGCCCAGCGCCGCACCGGAGGAAACGCCCAGCACATGCGGCTCCGCCATGGGGTTGCCAAACACCGCTTGCATGCACGCGCCGGAAACGGAGAGCGCCGCGCCGGTGACATAGGCCATGAGCGTGCGCATAAGCCGCAGATTGACGATGGCGCCATCGTTGCCGGATTTTTCGCCAATGGCGAAATACCGGTTGAGCGCGCCGCGCACGACTTCTTCCATGCTCAGGCGCGCGCTGCCAAACATGCATAGCGCGATGAGCAAAACCACGGAGGCGATGGCCAGCGCGGCGGAGAACGCCGGGAAGGACTTTCCCCCGAAACGATACGTCTTTTGCACACCGATGCTCCTTTCGCAAAATGGCGGCCGCGCGGAGCGGTTTGCGCCCCGCGCGGCCGCTGAAAGATTCGCCGCGAAAGGAATTTATTCTTCCGCCGCGAGCGCGTCGTTGATCGCGGCCACAAATTCGCCGAGCGAATCCACGATGCGCGGGCCGGGCCGGTTGGACATATCCGCGTCCACGCCATAAACATGCCCGTTTTGAACGGCGGTCAGATCCTGATAGGCGTCGCCTTCCAGCAAAAGCTGGGCCATTTCATCGCCGCCGGAAACGAGGATAACATCCGGGTCGGCTTCCAGAATGCTCTCGAGCGAGGGGTTCGGCCAGGGATTTTCCGGATCGTTCATGATGTTCGTGCCGCCGGCCATGGTAATCATGGTGTCGATAAAGGTGCCGGGGCCAGCGCTCCATTCGCCATACTCGCCAAAAGAGAGGGCGAAATACACGGTGCAGGAACCCGCTTCGGGCGCGGATTCGAGCAGCGCGGCTTCCTTATCGCTCATTTCGGTGAGCAGCGGTTGCGCGTCGATATTCAGAATACCGGCGACCAGTTGGATGCTGGCGGGAATGGAGGCATAATCCATGGCTTCCGATTCCACAACGACTACGCCCGCATCGGCCAGCTGGGCGCGCGCTTCTTCCTGCAGCGTGCCGGCGCCGGCGAACACGACGTCCGGCTCCAGGGCCAGAACGGCTTCAATGTCCGTGTCTGCATAGCTGCCGACGATCGTCGCGTTTTCCGCCGCTTCCGCCGGATAGTTGGAGTAGGAATCCACGCCCTTCACAAGCGCGCCCGCGCCCAGTGCATAGAGCACTTCCGTGTTGCTCGGCGTGAGGGAGACCACCACGGTGGGCTGCTCTTCGATGGTGATTTCGTTGCCGCCCATGTCCGTCACCGTATAGGGATAAACGGTTTCGGCCATGGCCGCGCCGCAGAGCATGAGCGCCAGGGCGAGAAAAAGGGCCAGGGTTTTTTTCATGGTTGGAAAACCTCCTTGTGCGGCATTGCCGCGTATTCCCATCGGGCACAAAGGCCCGATATGGCGGTGTAAACCCACGGCAATGCAAAACCCGCGCCATTTTCCATGGACGCGGGCAACAGAAACATACCTGCACCCGGATTTGCCGGGCGCGCGAATGGAATGCCCCTGATGCCGAGGGATGTTCCAAAGCGCTGTTGGCAGGTCTCCTGACTGATGCGTATAGCTCCGCGCCCTTCCCGAAACCCGGTGGACTGTGGCGGAACGATCGGGCCGTGCCCGAAGCAATCACAGTAGCGGTCCTGTGCGGGATTTACACCCGCTTCCCTTTTCACGCGCATGGAAAGCCATGCGCACACCAACGCGCGGTGAATGTATAAAAACAGTATAACCATCCCTGCGGTGTTTGTCAATGCCTGCAAGAGAATTTGGGGAAATTTTCCAATTTGCCTCACTGCATGTTGGCAAACCGCTCCACTGCTTTGGTAAATTGCTCTATGGTCTTGTCCGCGTCGCCGTGCTCCAGGCCATCGCGCACGCAGTGCTGGATATGTCCTTCCAGCACAATCTGCCCAACGCGGTTCAGCGCGGATTTCGCCGCGTTGATCTGGGACAGGATGTCTTCGCAGGGCACATCTTCATCCACCATGCGGTCGATGGCCTGCACTTGTCCGACGATTTTTTTCAGCCTGCGGTGCAGGTTGGCAGCGTCCATACATTGTTTCATGCTCGCGTTCTCCTTTGCGCAAGAGGGTATATCAGCATTATAGCGTGTGGCGCGGCGCTTGTCAAATGCGCAATTTGCCGTTTTTCCCATTGCGCTGGCAGAGAAGGGCAGCCGGGCTCCGCGTTTCTTTGCGGAAGGCAGCGGGCTTCCACAATTTACGCGCTTTGCCCGGCGAGCAGCGGGGTTTCGGAAATCAAGCGTCCCATTCCACGCGCGCCCCCACGATTCCCATGGGCAGCAAAAGGTACGATTCTGTCCAGCCATCGCGGTCGGGCATCCTGTCCAGATACCAGTTGGGCTCGCGCTTTCCCGTTTCCAGCGCTTCCAACCCCAGCCATGGCAGGTTGGGCGCGTCGTATCCGCCCCAGCATGCGCCAACTTCGCCTACGGGCCGGTGCCAGGGGCCGAGCAAATTGCGTAGCGTGCCGAACAGGCGTAGGCGCAGCGCGTGCTTCCCGGGCGCGAGAGCGCCGAGGAAAACGCGATAGGGCGCCCAGCACAGGTCGCCGCGTACAATGCCGTCTATGGAAACCTCCGCGGCGGCGGCGTACAGGCCATCGAGTGCCAGGCGGGGATTTTGCGCTCTTTCCGGCAGGGAGAATTCCGTTTGCCATTCCATCACGCCGCAGTAAAAGGGATATCCCCGGCAGACAGCTTCTTCGCCGCCCAGTTCCGCTTCCTTTGCGAGCACAAAATCTTCGTTCATGCGCACACAGCCGGAAATGGCCGGTTCCAGCGCAGAGTGCGCCGCAAAATCGCCGGTGAGCAAAACGGGTTCCAATTCCACGCCGCCCAGGTTTTCAAATAGCGAGGTGACCGTGGAAGTGGGCTTGCGCAACGGCTCAAAGTGCCGCCGGATGGTGAGCGTGTGTTCGCCTGCTGCGAGCGGCGGCAGGGGGAGCGTTTCAAAAGCGAAGGTGATATAGTTGCCATCCGGGGCATTGGGCAGGGGGGCTCCATCCAGCCAGAGCCGTTGCTGGCGCGGGCTTTCCAGGGCCAAGCGCAGGCCATGCAAGGCATCTTTCAGGCAAAAGCGCGCTTCCAGCTCGATTTCGCCCACGTATGCCTGCTGGAGCAGAACATCCTGAATGGCCAGCACCGGGAAGGCCTGGGCGGATAGTGCCTCTCCCGCCCGCGCGTAACGGAACATTTCCAGCACCAGTGCGTTGGGATTTTCGCGCCGTATGCGCCATTCGCCTTTCAGCGCCAGGTGCGCGACGGGCGTTTTCGGCGCGGGTGCGGAGCGAGGAGCGCCGGGGCGCAGGCGCAACATCATGGAGCCGCCCTCGGGCAGATCTATGGGAACGCACGTCTCGCCGCCGCGCGCCCACGCCGGCCAGGCGGCGATGGAGCCATCCCGTTCCTGGAATCGTTCGCAGCCATACGCGCCGGGCACAACGAGCGTGCCCGCGGCGCCGCGATGGCAATCCGCATTGGTGAGGGAAAAGAGCAGGCTGTCCTGCTCCCTGCGCAGGAAAATCTGCACGCCCGTATCGTCGTTGCGCTTTTCGAAGCGGTAGGCCATGGGCACGCGCGATAGAGCGTCCGCCAATTGCCGGAACCCCTTCACACATGCTGCGCCGGCAAAGTCCGCCGCATCCAGCGCCCGGCCCGCGTCCGTCCAGGCGGGGAAACCGTCCAGCGCCAGCACGGTTCCGCCGCCGCGCAGGAATTCCTTTAGCAGCGCGAGCGTACTCTCGCGGATAAAGGCCATGCGAGGCAGGATTACCGTGCCATAGGTCATCTGGCCGATGGCGAACTTTCCTTCTGCCGAAAGGGCGCCCATCTCGGCGATGGTATCTTCATCGCCCATTTCAAAATTTGCCTGCATGCCCACGAGCGCGCGCACTGTCTGCGAAAAGGCCTGATCTTCCCGCTGAAGCGCCGCGTTATGTTGCGCACCATCCGGTCCCACGCCGTGATACAGGCTGAAACCGGTTTCGATGGGGTGCAGGAGCAGCACGTCTTTGACTGGCACGCCTGCGCGCACAAAGGCGCTTTCGCGTGCGAGCGCGTCCGTGAGTAGATGGTATTTGGGCCAATAGGGCTGATAATCGTGCACGTGGGGCGGATAGGCGCGCTTGCCGCGCCCGCGCAGCGAATAGAACAGCCCGTGCACGCTGCGGTGGTTGATGCCCAGCGAAGCGAAATGATCGAACATCTGCTTCTGGTCCCGCAGCCCCAGGTTTTCCGTGCTCACGCCGTACATTTCCGCTAACACCACATTCTGTCCGGCCTGATGCGCGGCGGAAGAGCATTGCAGGGGCGTGGTGTAGGCCGCGAATTCCGGCCACTGCCGGTTATAGGGCTTTTCGGGCTTGATTTCTCCATGCACCCAGTGCATTTGCGCGGTGAGATAGTCGATGCCCGGGATGTCGAAATACTTGTACATGGGCATGGTGAAGCAGGTGGCGCTGATCTGGGATTCCATGGTGTCCTCCGCCATCAGATGTCCGCTGAACCACACGCCATTTGCGTTGCACCAGTCCCGCACGGATTTAAAATAGGCGTTTTTCATCAGATGGAGCACCGTGCGCCAATACCGCAGGCGCAGGAGGCGGTCGCCCTCGCCATCCACAAACAGCAGGTGCAGCTGATCCATGGGGAACGCCTCGCCCCACAGCGCTGCGTAGGTATCGGGCAGGCGGTCTGTCCAGGGCAGGGAGACCTTGCGGAAGCTGGGCTCATCCACCCACACGGAGAGGATGGTTTTGCCAAAATCCTCCTTGAAATCCTTCCACATGTCTTCATAGCTCTGCTTCACATAGAAGGCGCATGCCTCCGGCGAGAGCATATCGAGAATGCTCATACTCTTGACATGGCAATAGTCGATGCCACCGTGGCTGTCGAGCCGTTCGCCCTCGCCATGTCCGGCGGGATAGCAGCGGATATCGCCGAGCGAATACTCGGGCGGCAGGTTCAAAACGGCCTCGGGCATATAACCCGCCTGCATGAATACCGTCATGCCCAGTTGCCGGGCCTCGTCTACCACAACGCGCATTTTTTGCATCCAGTCCGCGCCGGGATAATCCGAACGCAGGCCGATGTAGGTGCGCGCGATCACGCTGGCCACGCCCTGGCTGCGCATGGCGCGCAGCTGGCGGCGCAGCTCGCCTTCATCCAACGCGTCGTTCAGCATCCAGAAATCCGTGCCCCGGCATAGATCCGGCGGCGCGGCGAAGGCTTTTTCCAGCGGCATATCCATAGGTTTTTCCCTCCTTCCATTTTGCCCCGGGCGCTATTCGATGACTTCCAGATCCAGCCCCATCAGGCGTGCAAAACAACGGATTTCCAGCAGGCGGTTGCCCGTGCCCAGCGCCAGGTGATGGGTGGGCCCCGCTTCGCACCACCGGCGGATGAACTCGCACACGTTCATGCCCGGAATGGCTACGCGCGTGTTGGTGTTGCCCGTTTGCGGAATGGCGCCCGGCAGAGATACGCCCGCCGCCGCTACCAGCTTGAAGCGGCCGTTTGCCTGACAATTCATGCTCAGCATGCTGATATCGCCCGCGCGGAGGGAGAATTCCACGCCGATTCCGCTGCCGGATTTCCCGTGATATTTCTTCAGCTTGCGCAAAATGGGCTTGCCCTGGCTGATGGCGATGTTGTGCGGCCCATCGTGCCCGATCAGCACGCAGTTGCCCTCAATGTCAAAGGGGTGCAGCTCTGCAAACGAACCGCCGCCGCCCAACCGGTTCATGATGAGCATGGTGGCCGCCGTTTTGAGGTCGGCTTCGCCCGCCAGCGGGATGCCCGAGGAAGTAAGCAGCGTATTGCCCAGGATCAGCGCTGCGCCCATGCGCTCGTACAGGTTGCCGCCCTCGCCCTTGTAGTAATACGCCAGCGCGGTGAGATCGTTCTTTTCCACCATGGCGTCCAGCGCGCAGGCCATGCGGGCCGACCACTCCAGATCCTCGTCTCGCACGTAATCCGTGAGCGGGTCTATGGAGGGATCCTGGATGGAGAACGTTTCGCGGATGACGGCGATCTTTTGTGCGATATCCTCCGCGGAAACGGCCTGGGCCAGCTTGTCCAGCTCGCACATTTCCAGCATTTTGACGTGCGCGCGGAAGGCGCCGGAAAACGCGGTGGGATCGGTGTGCATGTCGTACATGCCCTCATACGTGTGCCCCAGATAGCCAAATTGCGCATATTTGAAGGCGGCTTTGGCCACCATGGCGCGCTGCCAGGCGCGCACTTTGGCGCGAATGTCTTCCTCTTGCTGGGAAGCGGCCACTATGCAGGGCGGAATCGCGCGCCCCAGCCGCCCATATACGCCTGCAATTTCGGGCATGGCGCAGATGTCGTCGTTTACCAGCTGCATGTAAGTCGTGCAGTTTGCATAATCCAGGTGCGCAAGCGGCTGGATCCCCACCAGCACTTGGGGCACATCGCCCAGATAGTTGGCAAACGGCGCGGCCAGAGATGAAGGAAGATAGGTCGTGAGCAGCATAAAAACGCCATCCACATCCTGCTGCCTGAGCGAGCGGACCACCTGAAAGGCGCGCTCCACCGTGTCCACATATTCTGTCACAAATATCTCTGCCGAGTCCTCCAGATAGGGCAAGAATTCCCCGGCTTTGCGCATGAGCTCCTCGCGCAGGCCTTCAAACTGTTCAAAATAGATGTAGTGCCCCAGCGGCACGATGGCAATCACTGGCTTGCGGCGCATCGCGTTTCCCCCTTTGTTTTGCGCATACGCGCTTTTATGATAAAACTATACCAGAAATTAACCCGGCCCGCAAGGCACAAAGCGCCCGAAAATAGCATAATATGCTCAGAATTTTGCGCTGGCACGCGAAAGGGGGAAAAGCTGTGCAACGTTCCGCCGATTTCGATGTGGATGTTTCGCGCGTGGTGCTCGCGCACGAATTTGCGTTTTATACGGATGACGCCATGGCGGCCTATGCGCGGGGCCGCGATGTGCACGGCCTGGTGTGCGTGCGCAGCGGCCAGGCGCAATATGCTTTCTCCGGCGGGCATGTGCGCACGCTTTCTGCGGGGGAAATCGCGCTGTTGCCCGCATCTTCCGCTTATAGCGTGCGGAAAGTGGGGGAGATCCCTTTTTTGCATTACACGGTCAATTTTCTGGGGGATGCGGCCTCCCTGCCCGATTGGCTTTCCAAAGCGGAAATGCACGTGCTGCGCCCTCGCGACTTTGCCCGCTATCTGGCCCGCTTTGAGGAATTGGCCGAAACCTGGAGGCGCATGCGCACGGGCTACCGCATGCAGGCGAAGGCCAAATTGATTGCCCTGCTGGCGGATTATCTTGCCGAATGCCTTTCCCTCACCATGGATGTCGCCGCTTATAGCCGCACTCTGCCTGCCAAAAGGCGAATGGAAGAACGATACAGCGAGCCTGTTTCCCTTGAAGAGCTGGCGCAGTGTTGTGGCATGAGTGTGAGCAGTTTCCGGCGCGCCTTTGTGGCGGTTTATGGGCAGCCGCCCATGCAGTATCTGTTGCATTTGCGCATTGAAAAGGCGCGGGATTTCCTGCTGGCCGGGTTCCCTCTGGAAGAGATCGCGCGCAACACAGGCTTTGCCGATGTGAACTATTTTATCCGCTACTTCCACAAGGTTATGGGCGTGCCGCCTGGCCGTTACCGGCAAATGAATTGAAATGTGCGCTTTTTGCAGAAGAACGGGCTGGAGATAATGTTTTTTGCGCTTTATGCCAAGAGAATCCGTGAATTTATCAAAAGAGTGCTTGACAGTGCTATCTGTTTATGTAATAATACTTAAAAAGTAAGAGTTAATACTTCCTTGTAGATTCGTTTTTCATCTGCCTTGCGCCGTGGGAGGAAAATGGGTGGTTGCCCGGCGGGTTCTTTGCTGCATGAGAGCGGCAAGTGGAGCAGGATGGAATTGGAAAGGCGGAAAGATGGCCGCGTATCAATATGTTCATTGCCTGTTTTGTACGGAAGGAAAAGAACAGGCCGTAGCGGATGCCATTTGGGCCAGTGGCCACGGCTGGGCGCTGTTTCCACAACGGCTGAAAGCGGTGTTGTCCGGCGGGGCGTGGTCGCTGGTGCCGTTTCCCCTGTTGCCGGGTTACGTGTTTGTGTATTCCAATGAAGAAAAGGCGGCGTATTACGGATTTAGCGGGGTAAGATATATCCTTCGCACATTGACCTACGCGGATACCCGGCAGGATGTGCTGATCGGGCGCGATAGGGAATTCGCCGATTGGCTATGGGAATGGAATGGCTGCGTGGGCGCGTTGAAAGTGCTTAAAATTGGCGACCGGGTTGAAATTGCGGACGACGCGTTTCGGAAACTGGGCGGGAGAATCACGAGGATAGACCGCCGAAGAAAGGCGGTATGCATAACGTTTGAACCGATGAGCCTGTTTAGGGAAATCTGGCTGGCGTATGAATGGATAGAAGGCGAAGATAAAGATAGAGACGGGGAATGCGCCCTTCTGCGGGCGCAGTGAGCGCCGGCTTTGCCGAATGCCTGTTTTTTGCCGCGTTTTCCGGGATTCCGGGCGCGGTTTTTTTCGTGCGCTCTTGACAGATGCTTCCGCTGGTGATATGCTGTTTTCAGAATGGTGGCGGATCGGGAAGCCGCCGGTTGTGCGTTCCCGATGCAGCAGGCCGAAAGGGAAAGGTATTATGTTGCAAAAAAATGTAGAGTTGAGGGACCGGAGCATTTTGGTTACTGGTGCGGCGGGCTTTATTGGCGCGAACCTGGCCCGGCGTTTGCTTCAGGATGTGCCGGATGCCAGGATCATTGGCCTGGACAACGTCAACGATTATTACGACGTGCGGCTGAAGGAATACCGCCTGAGCGCACTGGAAAAGCATCCGCGCTTTGTGTTTGTCAGGGGTGATTTGGCGGATAAGGCGGCGATCGAGAAAATTTTTGACGAATATGCGCCCCAAATCGTGGTCAACCTGGCCGCGCAGGCGGGTGTGCGCTATTCCATCACCCATCCGGATGCCTACATCGAATCCAATGTGATCGGTTTTTACAACATTCTCGAAGCCTGCCGGCGCCATCCGGTGGAACATCTGGTGTACGCATCTTCTTCCTCCGTTTACGGCAGCAACAGCAAGGTGCCCTATTCTACGGAGGACAAAGCGGACAACCCCGTGAGCCTTTATGCCGCCACCAAGAAGAGCAACGAACTCATGGCCCATGCCTATGCCAAGCTTTACAACATCCCCTGCACCGGGTTGCGTTTCTTCACGGTCTACGGCCCGGCGGGGCGGCCGGATATGGCGTATTTTGGCTTCACGGACAAGCTGCGCAGGGGTGAAACCATCCAGATTTTCAATTTTGGCAATTGCCAGCGCGATTTCACCTATATCGATGATATCGTGGAGGGTATCGTTCGCGTGATGCAGCGCGCGCCGGAGAAAAAAGTGGGGGAGGATGGTTTGCCGGTTCCGCCCTATGCGCTATACAATATCGGTAACCACCAGCCGGAGAATTTGCTGGATTTTGTGCGGATCCTTTCGGAGGAACTGGTGCGCGCGGGCGTGCTGCCGGAGGACTACGATTTCGAGGCGCACAGGGAACTCGTGCCCATGCAACCTGGCGATGTGCCGGTGACCTACGCTGATACCCGCGCTCTGGAGCGGGATTTTGGCTTTAAGCCGTCCATGCCGCTGCGGGAAGGCCTGCGGCGTTTCGCCGGATGGTATAAGGCATTTTATGGGTGCGATCAATGAAAGAGGAGAAAATAGCATGAACATTGCTGTTGCGGGAATGGGATATGTGGGGTTGTCTATCGCCATACTGCTGGCGCAGCACCACCACGTGCTGGCCGTGGATATTGTGCCGGAAAAGGTGGAAAAGATCAACCGCCGCCAGTCACCCATCCAGGATGAATACATTGAAAAATATCTGTCGGAGAAGGAACTCGACCTTGCGGCCACGCTCAACGCTGAAGCCGCATATCGCCAGGCGGATTTCGTGGTCATCGCCGCGCCCACAAACTACGACAGCAAGCAGAACTATTTCGATACCAGCGCCGTTGAGGCGGTGATCCGGCTGGTGGCGCAGGTCAATCCAGGCGCGGTGATGGTCATCAAGTCCACGGTTCCCGTAGGCTTTACGGCCGCCATGCGCGAAAAGTACCACTGCGGCAACATTCTCTTCAGCCCGGAATTTTTGCGGGAGAGCAAGGCGCTGTACGATAACCTCTATCCCAGCCGCATCATCGTAGGCACGGATGTGCAAAATGCCCATCTGGCCGGGGCGGCAAATACTTTCGCGGCGCTGCTGCAGGAAGGCGCGCTGAAGGAAAACATCGACACCCTGATCATGGGCTTCACCGAAGCGGAAGCTGTCAAGCTCTTCGCCAATACCTATCTGGCGCTGCGGGTTTCGTACTTTAACGAGCTGGATACCTATGCCGAAATGAAGGGCTTGGATACCCGGCAGATCATCGAAGGCGTGTGCCTCGATCCGCGCATCGGCAACCATTATAACAACCCTTCTTTCGGCTATGGCGGCTATTGCCTGCCCAAGGACACCAAGCAGCTGCTGGCCAATTATCAGGATGTGCCGGAAAATCTGATTGAGGCGATTGTGGAGAGCAACCGCACGCGAAAGGATTTCATTGCCAATCGCGTGCTGGAACTGGCCGGGGCCTATGCAGCCAACGACGACTGGAATTCTGCCAAAGAGAAAGAAACCGTCATCGGCGTGTTCCGCCTGACGATGAAGGTGAACAGTGATAATTTCCGCCAGAGCAGCATTCAGGGCGTGATGAAGCGCATCAAGGCCAAGGGAGCGACGGTGATTATCTATGAACCAGCGCTGGAAGATGGGGCGACTTTCTTCGGAAGCCGTGTGGTCAATGACTTGGCAAAATTTAAGGCGCAGAGCCAGGCGATCATCGCCAACCGGTATGACAGCTGCCTGGACGATGTGCAGGAAAAGGTCTACACGCGGGATCTGTTCAGAAGGGATTAAAGAACGAGCTGGTGGAGGGGCTGTGAAAAAACAGCAAAAGTTTTTTCACAGCCCCCCTCGTATCATCGGGCGCAGTTATGCGCGATCGGGAATCTGGCTGATGACCTTTTTGTTCAGGCGAATAAAGAGCACGGCCGTGACCACCGCGGACATGACTTCCGCGACGGGGAAGGAAATCCACACGAGCGTATCGTTCCCTATGCGCTGGCCGATGGCAGCGAGCACCCAGGCGACCGGCACCAGCACGAGCAATTGACGCGCCAGGGATACGATCATCGAATAGATGCTGAAGCCCAGCGCCTGGAACACGGAGCCCAGCACGATGCACACACCGGCAACGATGAAGGTGGAAGCGATGATGCGCAGCGCCGGTTCGCCAATGGACAGCATGGTTTCCGTGGCGTTAAAGAAGCCGAGTAGCACATCTGGAACGGCCAGGAACAGAATGGTGCCGATGAGCATGAAAGCGCTTGCGTAGCACAGCGACACGCGGATTGCCTGCGTCATGCGGCTGCGCTTTTGTGCGCCATAGTTGTAGGCGAGGATGGGGATCACGCCGTTGTTCAGGCCAAAAACCGGCATGAATACGAAGCTGTTCAGCTTGAAGTACACGCCGAACACTGTCGCGGCGGTTTCCTTGCCCGTAGTATAAGTGATGAGAATGATATTCATCAGCCACGTCATCACGGAGCCGATGGCCATCATGATGACGGAGGGGAAACCGATGGCGTATATGCGGCCGATCAGGTGCAGGTTGGGCCGGAATTCCCGCAACTTCAACCGGATATCCGCGTTCTTTTTCTCGTTGATGATCGCAGCCAGGATAAAGGCCACAATTTGGCCGATGACGGTTGCGATGGCCGCGCCCTGGGTGCCCATATTAAAGCCGACCGGCATGCGGAACAGGCCCAAGTCATAGCCCTGGGGCAGGATGAAGATGGGGTCGAGAATGATGTTGATGATCGCGCCCGTTCCCTGGGTAATCATCGTATAGAACGTGCGGCCCGTGGCCTGCATCAGGCGCTCGAAGATCATCTGCCCATACATGCCAAAGGAGAAGCAGCAAACGACCGTGAGGTAATCCACGCCATATTCGACGATCATCTGATTTTGCGTTTGCGAGAGCATGAAGGCGCGGCTGCCAAACAGGCCAAAGAGCAGAAATACCAAAAAGCCGATGAAAGAGAGGAATACGCCGTGCTCGGCAACGCGGTTGGCGCGTTCACGATCGCCTGCGCCCAGCGCGCGCGACAGCAACGCGTTGACGCCGACCGCAGTGCCTGTCGCCAGGCCGATCATCAGGTTTTGTGCCGGAAAGCTGAACGATACCGCCGAAAGCGCCTCTTCGTTGACCATGCTGACGAAAATGCTGTCGACAACGTTGTATAGCGCCTGTACGAGCATGGATATCATCATTGGCACTGACATGTTCAGCACGAGCTTGCCGATGGGCATGACGCCCATTTTGTTTTCGGCGGTGTTTTCCATGGTAATCCCCTCTTATTCCCTGTTTTTTCTTTGGCGCGGGCGGCAGAGATATGCGCAAAAAAAGTGCGCCCACACGCGACATTTCGCCCTGCGGGCCGCGAAAACGCCAGATTCTGCTGCTGCATAAAAATATGGTATCATTTTGACGGAAGCTTGTCAAGCATAGGCGCATAAACTTTCAGCCAAGATCTCCCATGGCACAGCGGCACAACAAAGCCGGGCGCGAAAAGTACGCCCGGCCACAACAGAAAAGGGATTACTTGCGGATTTCCGGCAGGCTGGCAGCCGCAATGGACTGGCCCACGCGGCGGCTGCTCTCATCCGGAATGTGCAGCTCGATCTGCAACTCGGGGAACTCGCCAGCGAGCACTTCCCTGGCGCGCTCCAGCAGAATCGCGCCGCCTTCGCCGGAAGTTACGCGGCCCATGATGAGCACGTGCTGGATTTCATAGAACATGGCATAGTAGGCGATGGCATAGCCAAAGTACACGCCGATGGTCTCATAGATTTTGCGGGCACGCGGATCCCCATCCGCCATCAGCTTCTGCACGGCCTTCAGGCGGTGCGCCAGCGGCTGGGTGCTGTCCAGCTCGATGCCGGCGGCGGGCGCGAGCTTAATCACCGCATCCTGCGAGAAGTATTTCACGCCGCAACCGTAATCGCCCGACCACTCGTCGACCATGGCGCCGGGGTTGGCGTCCACGGGCACAAAGGCCAGCTCGTTCAGCCAGCCGGTGATGTTGCCGTTCTTGTCCACATATCCGCCCGCTTCACTGGTGCCCATTGCGATGCCCATAACAGCGTTGGCGTTCAAATCCATGGCGCCAGCCAGCGCAGTGACATCGCCATCGTTGGCCACTTCCAGCGGGATATCCGGGCCGATTTCCCGCGCCACGTCGATGTACATGTTCTTCACGCGCTTTTCAAAATCCTCGGCGGATACCTTGATGAACAGCGAAGCCGCGCGGATTTTGTTGTTGATGTACACGCCCGCAGAGCTGACGCCGATCGCGTCCACGCGCGGCATATGGCTGGCGGCGGTTTTCATGGCCTCGAGGATGCCATCGTATTGATATTGCGGGTCGCTGTTCTCCTTCGGGAACCACAGCACCTCTTCGGAATAGACGGTTTCACCATTGATCACGGCGCTGACCTTCCGGTCGCTGCCGCCTGCGTCGAAGCCGATGCGGCAGCCGTCCAGGTGGCGGCCGATCGCGCTGGCGCCCTCGCGCGCCTCGGGCATTTTGCGGGGGCAATCCACAAGGATGACCTCAAAGGGGCTTTCGTAAATGCCGCTCATGAAGGAACGGTCGAACTCGCGCAAGCCGTTGCGGGCATAGGCGGCCTTCAGCTTTTCGCACAGGGCTCTGGGGCCGCACAGCGTAATCCTGTACCCGCCGCGCATCCACAGCAGGGATTTCACCACGCGCTCGGCAAGGTGGAAATTCTTTTCGTCGTCCACGCCGTCGGGCAGCACGCGCATATCATAGCGCGACACAAAGCCCTGATCGCGCTCAATCGCGATCAGCAGGGTTTCGCCCCCCGCTTTTTCCACCTGCGCGGCAAATTCGCGCAGTTCTACGCTCAACGGTGCGAAGCCGGGATCCAGTTCCGCCAGATACTTGATAGCCATGGGCAAGCGCCTCCTTAATAAGAATGTGCGTTAATTATGCCGTATAAACAGTTTTGCCGCCGATGATGGTGGAGCGCACTTCGAAATCGCCGTCCAGGATGGCAATATCCGCATCCTTGCCCGGCTCGAGGCTCCCTTTGCGATCGTCCACATGGATGACTTTCGCTGGCGTGAGGCTGGCGGCGTTGACGGCCTCCCACACCGGGCAGCCAGTCGCCCGCAGATAATTGCGCACGGCGTGGTTGAGCTTCAGCACGCTGCCGGCGATGGTGCCGTCCGCCAGGCGGCATTCCACGCCCTTTACGAAAATCGGCTGGCCGCCCAGCGTGTATTCGCCGTCTTCCAGGCCGCCCGCGCGGGTGCAGTCCGTGATCAGCACCAGCTTATCGCCCTTCATCTTGCGCACCAGCGGGAACACGGCGGGATTGATGTGGAAATTGTCGCAGATCATTTCCGTACTCACGCCTTCGGCCTGCAGCGCCGCACCCACGACGCCGGGATCGCGGTGGGCGAGAGGGGTTTGCGCGTTGAACAGGTGCGTAACGTGCCGCGCGCCTGCTTCCATTCCGGCCCTGGCCTCTTCATAGGTCGCGTTCGTGTGGCCAATGGAAGCCTCCACATTCGTTTTTTCGCGCACTGTGCGGATGCATTCCAGCGCGCCGGGCATTTCCGGCGCCAACGTAAAGATGCGGATTACATCGGCATTGCCGATGATCAGGCTGGCGTCTGGCGGCAGAATGTTGGTTTCCGCCTGGGCACCCTTTTTCTTTGGGTTGATAAACGGCCCTTCGGCATTCGCGCCCAGGGCGCGTGCGCCCCGGAAGTCCGGGGATTTGCCCAATTCCATCAATTTGCGGACAGCGTCCAGCGCGGCGTGGATTTCTGCGAGCGAGACCGTCATTGTGGTGGGCAACCAGCTGGTCACGCCGTTTTTGGCAATGCCTTCCGCCATGGTTATCAGACCGTCCACCTTGCCGTCGCTGGTGTCTTCGCCCAGATAGCCGTGAATGTGCATATCGACCAGCCCCGGAATGACATAGCCCCCCTGGGCATCGATCCATTCCACTTCGCCCTGGGCCCGGATGGCTTCCGCATCCACCAGGCCAATGATTTTTTCACCAAACAAAAGCGCCGCGTTTTCCACCACGCCCATGGGCATGACGATGCGGCCGTTCCCGATTGCGCGCATATTGGCACCTCCAATTGATTCCATTATGAAAGATTATATCAGGTTTTTGGGTTCTGCGCAAGCAAATCCCGATAATCTTTGATGGCGATATCGCATTTTTTTTGCATTTCCGGCCAATGGTCCTGCCACACGGATTCCGCGATGGCTGCGGCCTTCGCGCCGCTTTCTTTGGCGGCGTATAACACGGCGGGCGTGTCCTCATATACGACGATTTCTTCCGGCGCCACCGCCATCTTCTGGGCGAGAGCGCGGAAAAATGCGGGATCGGTCTTGCGGATGCCCTCTACTTCGGGTGTGGTTACCCAGGCAAAATAATCGAGCATGCCCTGCGCCTGTAGCGCGTGCAACGCCATGGGGAGCGGCGTGTAGGTGGCCACGGCCATGCGCACGCCAGCGGCGCGCAGAGCGTCCAGATAGGCGTGCGCGCCAGGTTTTTCGCCGAGATGGTCATATTGCTGATCCATGTATTGATAATTCTCCGCCACGATTTCTTCCACCGTCATGGAGAGAGAAAATGTTTCGATGAGCACCCGCGCGATGCCGGGCATGGTGTGCAGATCCAGCTCTTCCAGCAGTTCAGGGGTGGCAGGCAGGCTGTGGCGCGCGAGAAAGCTGGTGTTCAGGGTGCGCCAGGTGGGCATGGAATCGATCAGCGTTCCATCCATGTCGAAAATGGCCACGGGCAATCCTAGGTTCAGCATAAAAATCTCCTTATATACTTGAATGTTGTGCCACTTGCCGCTGTTGAACCGGCGCGGCACGCAGGTCATGCGCACGATCATATCCACCAGGCTGGTAAACCACGCGCCCATCAGCGCGAATACGGGGCTTTGACTGGTCCAATCGTCGAAAACGGCCAGTCCGGAGCGCAATGCCCATGGACAGGGCGTTCACGGGCAGGAAACAGGCCAGAATGCGGAAATGGGTTTCTGCGCCTGCGATGGTGCTGGCCCTGGCCCCGGCCATGCCCATCAGTTGGCGGGAAAAGGCCAATGGCCACCATCGCGAAGGAAACGGCACAAATCAGCACGATGGCGTAGCGCAACCTCCCCATATAGCGTCCGGCAAGCCCGCCGCGGTGACAGAAAATATTATACCATATTTAGGGGACGCGTATGGCACGGATTCCCGTAAAATTTTGGGAGTGAGAAATGGCGCGGCGTGCGCCCAGCGCAGAGCGGCGGTTGGGAACGGAAGAGCAAAAGGCCACCGGGCCGGGAAGTGTGGATTCCCGGCCCGGTGGCCTTTTTGCTTGAAGAGTCGGGCGGCTAGCGGCGCGCCTCTTCCACCTTTTCGGGATGGCGCTGATCCTCGCGCAACATGCTGGCCGGGCTATCGTCCCATTGCCAGGCCACGAACACATCGCCCGTGACGTGTTCGGCACGCACGGTTTTGCCATCTTCCGCCCAGGTGAGGGGCAGGTTGGTTTTGGCGATCATCCTGCCGTCGCCCTGCGCGATGCGCACGCGCGCGCCCAGCGGCGGCCGGAAGACCAGCGTGGCGTCCTTTAGCCCGGAAACGCGGAAACGCTCGTCTATGGTGGGATGCTCCGCGGTGAGGCGCATGACGCTCACCACGCTCTTTTCCTTTTGCCGCGCGAACAGGCGGCACCGCTTGTGCCATACTTTGCCGGGCATATAGTATGCCATATCGTTTTCCAGCACGCATTCCATGCCTTCCATCAGCGGCGCGCCATCGGGATAGCACAGCGCGATGCGCACGGTGCTGTCCTTGGCAAAACCCGTGATATAAAGGCCGTTGGCGTACATGGAATTGTGGAGCACCGGCAAATCCGCATCGCGCGTTTCCGCCTGGAAGCGGATGGCTACGCCGAGCGGTTCCAGCATGGCGCGCATCATGGCCGCCACGGGGAAATACGCGCGGCGGTTGAGCTGGGCGGGCAGGGCGCCGGGCGCCTTTTCGTCGTGCGGGAAGCTGCCGCGCATCCAGGCCAGCGCGCCGTTCAGCGCGTGTTCGTTATAAGTGGCGTAAACGCGCTGGTTTTTTCCATCGCTCACGCGCGCCAGGATTTTGACCTCCGCGCTGCCCGCGATCTCGCAAATGCCTCCGTTTGATACCAGTGGCGCATGGCGCAGCCGGGCGGGCAGGGGCGCGTCCGGCGCGGTATCGTGCAGAATGCCGGTTTCGATGGTCAACTCGCCCGCGATTTCTTCCGCGCATTTCACCCCGATTAGCGCCCGCACTGCGGGCGAGGCATAGGCTGTGCTGCCGTAGGCCAGCACCTTAAGGCCCGCGCGCAGCGCTTTAAGCAGCGCCTGTTCCGCCACGCTGCCCGCGTGCGGAACGGGGGTAACGAGAATTTTGCCCCGGTAGGGCGCAATATCCGCAGCGAGGAATACGTCATCCGCCACCACGGTGTTGAGCGGCAGGCCGTTGTCGATGGCGTTTTCGATGAGCCAGTCATCCATGAACATTTCGGCCATTTTGCCCTCGTACAGCCCCATTTGCACGTAACTCTCGAAGGGATACAGCCACGTCACCAGGCCCGGCTCATCGGGATAATGGCTGTAGGCGTCCAGCAGATAGGGCGTGACCTCCACCGGGCAGCGGCGCGGCATGTACCCATAAGAGTCGTCCGCGGACAGGAAATTGATGCCGGCGGGCGGCGTTACTTTGCCATTTTCGTCCATGCGCGCCACCGTGAGCGGCAGCAGGATATCGTGCGGCATGCGGTCGTAGCGGTCAAACCACGGGCTGTTGTGCCACCAGGGATCGTGCGTGTAGTAGCGGAAGAGATAGCCTTTTTGCGGCAAGTGCGCGATGCGCGACATATAGCCCGCCAGTTCCAGGCCGAAGCGGTAGTTCAGCGCCGCCCATGGCGAATTGGGCGGGGCCACCATGGGATAGCGGTAAATATCGTCCACCGGACAGCCGTGGGCGGAAATGTCCATGCCGGCGGAAAGATTGCTGCCCCGGGTTTCGATGCGCATATCGCCCGTGGCGCGGGTGAATTCCCGCCAGAAGGTGCGGATGCTTTCGCGCACGGCCGCCGCGCCGGAATCGTCGAAGGTTTCGCCGTCGAACAGCTCGCCCTTCCAGTTCCACGATTGCAGGGAAAAGCCGAAGCCATTGCTCAGCCAGATGAAATCAAATCCCACGTCGCGCCGCAACGCCATGAACTGTTCGCCCAAAAAACGGCCGAAATACGTGCCCTCGGGGATGCCGCTGGGATATGCGGCATAGCGGTATGAATCCCCCTTGAGCTGGCCCGCGCAGTGGATCCACATGCCCAGAATGGAGCCCTTATTCAGCTCCGGGTGGCGGTGAAACTTGAAATCCGAATAGGCGAATTCCGGGCCGGGATCGAAGGTTTCGCCAACCTCCACTTCCAGCCCCAGCAGATCGCGCCCCACGCGCTTGAGCGCAGCGATGATGCGCTTCAAATCGCTGTAGCGCATTTGCGGCGGGTTTTTGCAATAGAGAACGGGGCGGCTGTGCAGGTCTTCTCCCTCGGGATCCCAGGCGGGCAATTCCTTTTTGGGGTTGCCGATGCCGATGTAGCGCGCCCAATCGAAGGTCGATTCCAAATCGCCGTTGTATTCCAGAATTTCGCTGCCATCGCTCGTCCACAGGAGCACAGCGACGGATTGCGCGTGGCCGATCAGCTCGCGCCAGCCATCATACAGCGTGCGGCAGGTATTTTCGATGCCTGCATCGCTCATATCCAGCCCAAAGGGCTTTAGGCTTACCTCCAGGCACACGCGGCCGATGGGCATTGGCCTGGGGTACTCGAAGCCAAACATGGCTTTCCCTCCTCGTCATCCAAAGTGCGGGATTTTGGTGCAAATCCCTTTATTGCATCGCGCATGGCGCGAAACAACCGGGCAAAGCGGCGGAACCCACAGAGGGGAAGGCTATTCTTCGTCCGCTTCCTCCTGATCGTCCAGCCCGCCGCGTTCCCTGCGGCGGTATTGCCCTGGCGTCATGCCCAGGGCTGCTTTGAATTTGCGGGAAAAGTTGGGCACATCGAAATAACCCACCGCGGTGACGATGTCCTTGATGCGCATATCGCTGTCGCGCAGCAGCTCCATGGCCTTTTGCATGCGGATTTCGGATACGATGCTCACCATGGTGGAGCCATACCGCTGCCGGAAGCGGCGGTTGAGCGTTACCACGGAAAGGCCGAATTTTTCCGCCACCAGGTTGACGTTCAACATCGGGTCCAGAGCGTTTTCCACCAGGTATTCATGCACGCTTTGCAGCATGCCGTTTGGCTCGTTCGTGCTGGGAGTGTGCGGGCTGGGCGCGGGATTGGCGCCGGCCTGCGCGAGCAAAGTTTCCAACTCCATCGCCAGTGCCTTGGTATCCAGAAAGATCAGCCGCTCGATTTCGCTGTCCATCTGCGCGGGCAGCCAAACGCCCATGTCCACCAGAAAGCGGGAAAGATCGCTGAGCAGGCGGGTGGTGTAAAACGCCAGGAGCGAGCGGTTGGCGGCGATTTCATCCAGCATTTGCAGGTATTGCGCCACGTCGGCCCGCGCGCCTGTCACATCCGCCTCGTTGAAATGCGCGCACAGGCGGCTCAGGCAGAGGGAAAACCGGTCGGCCCCCTCGTCCTGCAGGTCTTCAAACAGGCGGTAGGGCACGCTGTCGCCGTTCAGGGCGCGTCGCGCTGTGCTGTAGGAACGGCTGAGCGTGTACAGCGTCGGTTGCGAAAGCCCCACGCCAATGCCCGAAGCAATGCCGTATTGCTCCAGAATCATGCGAAGCATATTGGCGGCGTATTCCTGCCGCGCGCGGGAATCCAGTTCCACGAACATGTGGAACACCACGCTGAGCACATCGTGGCTGGGGATCCACACGGCGGTTACGCTGCTGTTGCTCCAGTCCGCCTCCTGTATGCTCTGGCAGAGCTCGTCCACCAGACTTTGCGGCGTGGAGGCGGGCAGCTGGATGGCCAGCACGCAAAACAGCATGTTCGGCTGGGTGAAACCAGCCATGTTCAGAAGCTGCTCCATGTGACGGGTGCGCGGCAGGCCGTTGAGCAGCGCCCAGTACACCAGCTGGCGCTTGGTGATATCCAGAATATGGCGGCTTTGCTCCTCCTGCTTGCGGTGGGAGAGCATGATATCTTCAATGGCCTTATCGATGCTCTTGAGTTCCGTGTTGTCGATGGGCATGTCACGGATGCCGGCGATGACATTCTGGTGCAAAAGCGCAATGGGCCGGTAGACCTGCCGCGCCAGAATGACGCTGGCCAGCGCGGCCACGAGCAAAATGGCGCCCATCACAGCATATACCGTTTTCATTTGCGGGCCAATGGCGCTATGCAGCACGGCGGCGCGCAAAAAGAAGCAAATCTGAAAATTGTCGTGCTCCGCCCGGAAGCACTCCGCGCCCAGACTCTGGGCCAGCACTTGCAGGCGCGAGGCGGATACCACCTCTTCACCATCCAGCAAACCGCCGCTCACGCCGATAACGTTGCCCGCTTCGTCCAGCACGCACAGGGCATAATCGTTTCGCTCAAGTTCCGCCCACAGCGCCTGATAGGCAGAGAGGAACACGCTCTCCGGAATGCGCAAAAATACCGCCACGGCGGGCGTGCTCGAAAGCCCCCGCGCGGGGCATATGTACAAATAGGCATGGTTGCGCTGGAATTGCGCAACCGGCTCGGGCGCTTCTTCCGTGGCCGTAAGGTTGGCGCGGAGCGCGCAGCCCTCCATTTGCTCAATCTGCCGCGCGAAGGCCGTAGCGTCATCTGCAAAACAAAACTCCGCCAGCACGCTCAGCGGCATGGTACCGGAAGGGGAATACAGGAAATCCGGCGTTTGCGGAATGTAAGCGTACAGGCTGGCGTAAAACGCATCCAGCAGCGCGTAGTTGTTGAGCAGGTTGGAAACGTTCACACGGCTGTAGGCGTCGATCTGCAAAATGGAGGGGATGATCAGGCGCGACTTGTCCATGCCGACGATGATGGAATCCACGGCTTCCAGCGTGTAATTCACAGAACTCTGCGCGCTGTCCAGCGCGTCCTGAACCTTGCGCGCCTGGGCGGACAAAAAATTGCCCCGCAGCAGCAGCGCCGTGGCCGATACCAGCACCAGCACCGGAACCAGGACGATGATCATATATTTCACCAGCAGCCGGCGAAAGGCTTTGGCCGCCGCCCAGGAGAAAATGCGTTTGCGCATGGGACACACACTCCCACAAATTGTTAGCCATAACGGCATTCTTACATGCGATTATAGCACAGGAATTCGCCAATTCGCAATGTGAAATTGTCAATTTGGCTTGAAAATGACAGGGATTTTTGAAATCGACAATCGATAACCCGTTGATCTGGCAAAAAATTTGGCCAATTGTCAATGCAGATCCGGCGTGTAAAAATCACATATTTACATTTGGATCCGGCTGTGATTTAATAGTATTCAACCGAATTGCCGCGCGAATCGCGGCGGTAGAGAGGAGAGATTGTGTGCAAACCGCGCGAAAAAAGGGAATTGCCGCCAAGAGCCTGCGCGCAGGCGCGATGGATGTGCTGCGCTACTGGCAGCTGTATGCTTTCCTTCTGCCGGCGCTGGCCTACGTCATCATTTTTCATTACGCGCCCATGTACGGCGTGCAGATTGCCTTTAAGGACTACAATCCCTACCGGGGCATGATGGCCAGCGATTGGGCGGGCATGAAGTATTTTAACCAGTTTTTCCAGAGCTACTATTTTGGAAACATCATCGGGAATACCGTGCGCATCAGCCTGATGAGCATGGTTTTGAGTTTTCCATTCCCCATCATTTTTGCGCTGCTGCTCAATGAGCTGAAGGCCATGCGCTTCAAGCGGCTGGTGCAGATGGTGAGTTACGCGCCGCACTTTATTTCCACCGTGGTTATGTGCGGCATGATCACACTGTTCCTTTCGCCCAATTCCGGCCTCATCAACCAGATCGTCGCCCTGTTGGGCGGGCAAAAGCAGGCGTTTCTGGAAAGCTCGGAACTGTTCCCCTGGATCTATGTCATCACCGGCGTGTGGCAGAACATCGGCTGGAACAGCATCCTTTATGTATCGACTCTTTCCGGCGTCGATCCCACGCTGTACGAGGCTGCGCGCATCGATGGCGCTTCCCGCTTTCAGAAGATGATCCACGTGGATTTTCCCTCGCTGGTGCCCATCATTGTGATTCTCACAATCATGAATTTTGGCCAGTTGCTTTCTGTGGGTTTTGAAAAGGCGCTGCTGTTGCAGAACAACCTGAACATTGAAACCAGCGAGCTGATTTCCACCTATGTATATAAGCGAGGCCTGCTGGATTCGCAATTTTCCTTTTCTACGGCGGTCGGCCTGTTCAATTCCGTGATCAATTTCTCGCTGCTGCTGATTGTAAACGCCATCTGCCGCAAAGTCAGCTCGACCAGCCTGTTCTAAGGGCGGCGGAAAGGAGGAACGCGCGTGTATCATTCCGCAAGAGCCAAAACCCGGGTGCAGGAGCCTTTTGGGGACAAGGTGTTCAACGCCATCAACCTGCTGATTATGGTGCTGATGCTGCTGATCATTCTGTATCCGCTGTATTTCATTGTTATCGCGTCATTTTCGGATCCCAATCTGGTCAACTCCGGCCAGGTGCTCTTCTGGCCCAGAGGATACACCATCGAGGGATACACCCGCATGCTCAACCACGACGATCTGTGGCGCGGCTACCGCAATTCGCTGATCTACACCGCAGGCGGCACGCTCTTCAGCTTGGTGGTGACCATTCCGGCGGCCTTCACCCTGGCCAACAGGCACACGCGGGGCAAGCGCCTTTTCACCTTTATTTTTACTTTTACGATGATGTTCAGCGGCGGCATGATCCCCACCTATCTGGTGGTGAAGCAATTGGATTTGATCAACACGCCCTGGATTTTGATGATCAATGGCGGCTTCACGGCCTATAACCTTGTCGTTTCCCGCACATTCATGCAGACGATTCCCCAGGAACTGCTGGAAGCCGCGGAGATCGATGGCACCAGCGTTTGGCAATGCTTTTTTCAGATCGTGCTGCCGCTGTCCAAGGCCATTATCGCGGTGATGGCGCTATTTTACGGCGTGGCCCGCTGGAACGACTATTTTTCCGCCCTCATCTACACCTCGGATCAGGAACTCGTGCCCCTGCAAATGGTGCTGCGCCGGATTTTGCTGCAATCCGAATCCGTGGCCAGCAGCGCCAGCGGTTCCGATCCGGAAACCATGGCCATGATGGCGCGCATTTCCGAGCTGATGAAATACTGCGTAATCATCGCTGCGTCCGTGCCCGCCATGCTGGTGTACCCCTTTGTGCAAAAGCACTTTGTGAAAGGCGTCATGCTTGGCTCGCTGAAGGGCTGATGGCGCAAAGGCTGGAATGGAATTGCCGCAACGCGGCAGTTCAAATAAAAGAAGGAGGCTATCCCTATGAAGCGAATCCTGTCCCTGGTTCTTGCAATGCTGCTGATGCTCGGCCTTTCGAGCGCAGTGGCGGAGGAAGTCGAACCCGTTACCCTCACCATGTTCTCCGTTCAGGCACCCATTCAGGGCCCCTGGGAAGATATGCTGTTTTTCCAGGAAATGGAAAAGATCACCGGCGTTTCCTGGGAGTTCGATCTGGTGGATTCCAGCACCCTTCCCGAGCGCAAGGCGCTGCTGCTGGGCTCTGGCGACCTGCCGGACGTGCTCATGGGCGCAAACCTGAGCGAAGCCGAATTGCTGCAATATGGCAGCATGGGCGCGTTCCTGCCGCTGGAGGATTACATCAATGAGGAAACCATGCCCAACCTCACCGCCTTCCTGGAGGCAAATCCGGAATACCGCACCATGATGACCTCGTCCGATGGGCACATCTATTCCCTGATCGGGGTATCCGCCTGCCCGCGCGACTACGTCGCCGCGAAATCCTGGGTCAATAAGGAATGGCTCGAGGCGCTGGATCTGGAAGTTCCCACCACGGTCGACGAATATTATGATATGCTCGTGGCCTTCAAAAACGGCGACCCCAACGGCAATGGCGAGAACGACGAAATCGCCCTCAGTTTCGCCACCGATGGCAATGTGATGATCGGCACGTTCCGCACCTTCATGCTCGCGGCTTATGGCGTGGTGACCAGCAACGGCGGCAATGGCGATATGTATCTGGACGGCGAAGGCAACGTGCAGTATGTCTTCACCAGCGACGCTTATAAGGCCTATCTGGAATTCGCCCACAAACTCTATGCGGAAGGCCTGCTGGACAACGAGTGCTTCTCGCAGGCGGGCAACCAGCTGGTGGCCAAGGGCAACCAGTCGCTGATCGGCAACTTCTTCTGCCTGGCCTCTTATCTGGTGGACACCACCGAGAATTATCCCAAATATGATTCCATCGCTCCGCTCACCTCGGAGATGAACGACACGCCCATGGCGCCGCAGAACTGGCTGGGAAGCACCGGCGTGTACGCGGTTTCCTCCACCTGCAAGGATCCCGAGGCCGCGCTGCGCTGGGTCGATTACCTCTACTCTTCGGAAGGCGGCATCCTGCTCAGCCAGGGACCGGAAGGCTACGGCTGGGACTATATCGATGATACCCGCACCTATTGGGATAAGAACGTTCCCGAGGGCTATGCTTCCTCCGAAGAATACCGCGGTACGATCACGCCCAACTGCGGCACGGGCACGCCCGGATACGTGGATCCCGACTTCGCGCTCCATCTGAATGCGGCGCACGTGATCGATCTGGAAGAGCACACCGCCAAGTCTTACACGCCCTACCTCACGCAGGGCTATCCCAAGGTAAAGCTCAGCGAAGAGGACACTGAAACCGCCAATACCTATTACACGGATATCTCCAAATATGTGGAATCCTGCGAAGCGCGCTTCATTTCCGGCGATATGGGGCTGGATCAGTGGGATGCCTATGTGGAGAACCTGCAAAGCATGAATCTGGATGCGTATGTGCAGATTTTTGTGGATGCGTATGCCGATTACCAGGCGATGGCCGGTTAAAACCTATTTGCAGGAAGTGAATATGGCGCCGCCGCGGGCTTGCCCGCGGCGGCGCCTGATCGTTGACAAACCTGCGGTTTGCCAACGAGATTTCCCGATTGCTTGTCTACGCACCGCTTCGCGGGCTTCGACGGCCAGCAATCGGGGCGGGAAAGTATTTTTCTCCGCAAATGCAAGCATTTGCTCCCGAAAAATACCAGAAATGACGTACACGCCGTCATTTCTGATTATAGCCTCGTTCTTCCGATACTTTGTCAATGCTCTGGGCGCCGCCGCGGGCTTGAGGGATGGATGCCATTTCGCCAAATGACAATTCCCTGTTCCCAATTCGGCAAGTATTTTGCTTGTATCGCGCGGGGCATTTCGGTATAATGGCTGTAGCATACCATTACGCCAAGTGGAGGGATCGACATGACGTCCAAAGAGCGCGTTCGCCGGGCGATGCGTTGCCAGCCCGTCGACAGGGTTCCCGCTGCCTTTGAGGCGGTTTCCGCGGTATCGCGCCGCCTGTGCGGGCAATACCACTGCAATTACGGGGATTTGCTCGACCGGTACCGCATCGACATTTTGCCCACCGGCCCCGCCTATATTGGCCCCAAGCTCAGGCAGTTTCACAACGCCAAGGGCCAGCTCGTGCAGCAATCCTGGTGGGGTTATATGTCCACCCGCATAACCACCAGCATTGATGAATACGACACGACCACGGAATATCCGCTCGCGCGCCTGGAAACCATGGCGGATCTAAACGCCTATTCGTTCCCGGACCCGGATTGGTTCGATTATTCGCCGGTTGCCCGAGCCTGCGAGCAATACCCGGATCGCGCGATTCTCATCGGACATGAGGGACCGTTTCAGATTGTGACGTATTTGATGCCCATGGAAAAATTCCTGCTCCTCATGGTGGAAGAGCCGGAAATCGCGCGCGCACTGCTCGACCGCATGGTGGATTTTGAAATGGAATATTATCGCCGCTGTTTCGAGGCTGGGGCGGGGAAGATCGATATTCTGCGCCCGCACGACGATTATGGCACGCAGATTTCCCTGCTGTTCAGCCCGCAAATGTGGCGGGAGTATTTTCGGGAAAACACGGTGCGGCTGGTCGATCTGGCGCACCACTATGGCGCGTTTTATCAGCAGCACAGCTGTGGCTGCGTGGGCGCGTTGATCCCTGATTTCATCGCCTGCGGCGTGGATGCGCTGGAACCTTTGCAGCACGTAAAGGGGCTGTGCCCGGAAGATCTCGTGGCATATGCCGGCAAAATTGCCTTTCACGGGGGCATTGATACGCAGCATCTGTTGCCCTGTGGCACGCCGGAAGAAGTACGCCTGGAAGCGGAAAAATATGTGCGCATCCTGGGCGGAAGCGGCGGCTATATTCTGATGGCGAGCCAGGCTTTTGAGCCGGATGTACCCACGGCGAATATCGAGGCCATTTATGCGGCAGAGCGCCGGGTAGAGCGCTTGTAGGCCATTTCACCGGGCAGCGCGCACAATCCTCTGCAAAAGCAGGGAGGCGCGCTGCGATATTTTTCCATATTGCCGATGCCGGGCGGACCAGCAGTGCCAGGCCACTGGGCGGAATCCGCCGCATTGTATGCCGGACGTGGTTTTTATTGACAGTTCTTCCAATATGCGGAAAAACCATGCCCGGCAGATCCGAATGGTTTCCGCAAAATCCCTTTTCATTGCTGCATTTCACTTAAAAGATGAGCCGAAAGCAAGAACTGAGTTCCCGGCCTTCTTCGGCGCCATGATAAAAGCAAATATGACGTTCCCCGCTCTTTGCGTGCGCACTTGCAGGAGTATGGACAACCATGGTATAATAGAAAAGCGGCCCGTACAGGCCGGGGATATCCAGCCACATCCGCGCGCAGAAGGAGGGAAATCGGATGATGCAACCGCAAGAGCTACAGAGGGAGCAAAAATTTGCTGCCCGCGTGCAGCAGCTTCTTTCGGCGGCTATTGATAAGGCAAAGGGCTTTGCCGGTGAACACATGGAGTCCATTCGCCTGATGCTTGCCGACGCCTGGGAGGAACTGCGCCTCAAACCCACAGCGCTTTCGCCCAAGGATTTGGAGCAGCTTTCGCAGGAAGTGCACCACTTTCTCGCGCGGCACGACTGGAGCAAGGAAAACGAGCGCCAGTACCGGCAGATGCTGCTCAACCCGTTTTTTGCCCGCATCGATTTCCGGGAGGCGGGCGGCAGCGAGGTGGAGAAGATCGTTATTGGCCTGTATTCGCTCACCGATCCGGCCACGGGCGAGCGCGTGGTGTACGATTGGCGTGCGCCGGTGTGCTCGCTGTATTACGATTCCCTGCCGGGCGAAGTGGCCTACAACAGCCCGTCAGGCGTGATGCGGGGTGAAATGCTGCTCAAGCGGCAGTATAAAATGGAAAACGGCCGGCTCGTGTATTATATTGACACCGAAGTTTCCATTGACGATGAGATTCTGCTCGACATCCTTTCCGGTGCCACCACCAGCCACATGCGGCAGATCGTTTCCACCATCCAGAAGGAACAGAACGCGGCCGTGCGCTACGACAACGTGCGCCTTTTGTGCGTGGTGGGCGCGGCGGGTTCGGGGAAGACTTCTGTGGCCATGCACCGCGCGGCTTATTTGCTGTACCGCTATCGCGATTCGCTGGACGCGAAGCGCGTTGTGATCCTTTCGCCCTCCAGCGCGTTCAGCGAATACATTTCCACCGTGCTGCCAGAGCTGGGAGAAGAGAATACCCGTTCGGCTACTATGAGCGAAGTGTTCGGCACCATTCTGGGGCAGGCAGTGGAACCGCCGCTCAAGCAGGTGGAGCGCCTGATGGAGCCGGGGTATGAACTGCGCCGCGCGAGCGTGCGCTATAAGAGCGGCGCGGAGTTCCTCGCGCGCCTGCGCGCGTTTTGCCGGCAATACCGGGAGGAAGGCCCGGAATTTGCCGATATAAAGCTGGAGGAGCGCATGCTGATGGACGCGGACTCGCTGCGCGCGCTGTATCGCGAGGAATTCCGCCTGCTCGCGCCCGCGCTGCGCATTTTGCGCATTCAAACTGTTTTGGAGCAGCGGCTGGAGGTATGGGGCGCTTCGCTGGAAAAGCAATATGCCGAATCGTTCAGCGGGCGCTATAAGGGCAAGGAACTGGCCATGGCGGCGCGCATGGCGGTTATGCAGCGGCTGCATCCCGTGCGCAGCCAGATCCGGCGCATGCTGGAAGTCCACCCGCTTGAGCTGTTCGCGCAGATGATGCGCGGCGCACCCGAGGAATTGGCCGCCGCCGCGCGGGAAAACGCGCAGGCCCAATGCGTCTGGTGGGAGGACGCGGGCGCCATCGCCTATATCATGCTGGATCTGGGCTTTGCCGCGCCCGACCGGGGGATCCGCCACATGATCGTCGACGAGGCGCAGGATTATGCCGATGCGGCGCTCGCCGCGCTGGCGCTGTATTATCCCGAGGCGCAGGTCACGCTGCTGGGCGATCCCAAGCAGCGCACGTGCCCCGGTATGCCGCCCTGCGCGCCGGAAAATTGGGGCGCGTGCTTCCAGGTGGAAAACGCACCGCTGCTCACGCTGGGCCGCTGCTACCGTTCCAGCCTGCCGATTACGCGCTTTTTGAACGCGCTTTTGCCCGATGGCGATCAAATCGTGCCCTTTGGCCGGGAAGGCGTTTCGCCTGAGTTGCGCGCCTATACGGAAAAAGATGCGGTAGCCACCGTGAACTGTTTGCGAAAGGCATACCACCGCGTGGCCGTGGTCACGCGCACCACCAAGATGGCGGACCGGCTCAGTCGCAGGATTGAGGGCGCGTATCTGCTGGACGGCGGCGACGACGCGCTGTTTGAATCCACAGATGTTGCCGTGGGCTGCTACCACGTGATGAAGGGCATGGAGTTCGACGCCGTCGTGGTGGTGTGGCCCGAAGAAAAGCTCACCGATGGCGAGCGGCGGCGCCTGTACACAGCGTGTTCCCGCGCGCTGCACCATTTGGTGGTGCTCACGGAGCCCGAAATGATCGAAAAGCTGGGCATCGTGCTATGAGGCGCGCGGATGTGTTGGTGCTGGGCGGAGGCGCGGCGGGATTGGCCGCCGGCATCGCCGCCGCCCGGGCAGGGGCGCGGGTGTGCCTCGTGGAAAAATTGCCGCGCGTGGGCAAACGCCTGCTGGCTACGGGCAATGGACGCTGCAATTTGACGAACACCGGCGCGCGCGCGGCGGACTATTTTGGCGATGGCGCGTTCGCAGAATGTGCGCTTTCGCGCTTTTCGCCGGAAGAGGTACGCGCATTCTTCCGGGAAATCGGGCTGGAAAGCCGCGAGGAATACGGCGGACGCGTGTTCCCGCGCAGCAATCAGGCCGCCGCCGTGGTGGATGCGTTGCGCCTGGCGTTTGCCGAGGCGGGCGGCGAAACCGTGGCGGATTTCGCCGCCATTGCGCTGGAGGCCCAGCATGGCGGCTTTTGCGCGCGCGCCGGGGATGGCCGCGCGGTTTGGGGGAAGAGTGTCGTGTGCGCGCTGGGCGGCATGGCCGCTCCCGCCCTGGGCGGGAGCGATAGCGGGCTGAAGATGATGCGCGCGCTGGGTCACCGGCTGGTTTCCTGTGCGCCCGCGCTGGTGCAGATCAAAACCCCGCCCGAGGCCGTGCGTGCGCTCAAGGGCATCCGGGTGGAAGGACAGGCGCGCGCGTATGTGGATGGCCGCGAGGCCGCGCGCGCAGCGGGGGAAATTCTCTTTGCGGACTACGGCGTTTCCGGCCCGGCGGTGATGCAGGTGTCGCGGCCGCTCTCCTATGCGCTGGCGGAAAAGCGGCGCGCGGAAATCGCCGTGTGCGCCATGCCGGAGGAAGAACCGGGCTTTTTGCGCGCGCGGCGCGAACGGCTTGCCGGCCGTTCGCTGGAGGATTTTCTCACTGGGCTCGTGCCCAAGCGCCTGGGCCAGGTGCTGCTCAAAAACGCGGGCATCGCTCCGCTTTCGCGCCCGGCGGGTTCGCTTTCGGCGGGGGAGCTAAGCGCGCTGGAGGCGCTGCTTTTTGAATGGCGGCTGCCTGCGCTGGGCACCGCGGGCTACGCCAACGCGCAGGTGATGGCCGGCGGGCTGGACACGCGCGATTTTGATCCGCGCACGCTGCAGTCGCGCAAGGTTCCCGGCCTGTTCGCGGCGGGCGAAATCCTGAATGTAGACGGCGGCTGCGGCGGCTATAACCTGCAATGGGCCTGGGCCAGCGGCTTGCTGGCGGGAAGCGAGGCGGCAAAGCGAAGATGATTTATCGGGTGAACAACGTGTCCGCGGGGTTGGACGCGCCACTTGCGCGCGTCGCCGCCCGGGCGCTGAAAATCGCCGAGGGCGAGGTGCTGCGCGTGCGCGTGCGCAAAAAATCCGTGGACGCGCGCGACCGGGGTGACGTGCACTTTGTGTACTCGCTGGATGTGGAAACGCGGCGGCGCGTGCCCGGCGCGCAGGAGGCCAGGGAAACACCCATCGCGCCCCTGCCCCGGCAGGAGTGGCGCGCGCGCCCGGCGGTGATCGGACTGGGCCCGGCTGGGCTGTTCGCCGCGCTCGCCCTGGCGGAGGCGGGCGCGCGGCCCGTGATATTCGAGCGCGGCAAGCGCGTGGAAGAGCGTTCGCGCGATGTGGAAACCTTCTGGGCGGGGGGCGCGCTGGACGGGGAGAGCAACGTGCAGTTTGGCGAAGGCGGCGCGGGCGCGTTTTCGGACGGCAAGCTCACCACGGGCATCAAGAGCCCGCACATCGCGCGCGTGCTGCAAACGCTCCATGCCTGCGGCGCGCCGGAGGACATTTTGTACATGGCCCATCCGCACGTGGGCACCGACCGGCTCCGGCAGGTGGTGCGCGCGCTGCGGGAGAAAATCCTCGCCCTGGGCGGGGAAATCCATTTTCAAACGCGGCTCATCGGCCTTTTGCAGGAAAATGGCGCGCTCTGCGGCCTGCGCGTGGCCAACGCGCGCGGCGAGGAGGCGGAATGGCCTGCCCGCGCCGCGATCCTGGCCGTGGGGCACAGCGCGCGGGATACGTTCGAAATGCTGCTGCGCGCGGGCGTGCGCCTGGAGCCCAAGCCCTTTTCCATCGGCGCGCGCATCGAGCACAGCCAGCGGCAGATCGACCGCGCGCAGTATGGCGCGTTCGCGGGGCATCCGGCGCTGGGCGCGGCGGAATACCGCCTGAGCGCGCGGCTGGGCGATGGCCGGGGCGTGTACACCTTTTGCATGTGCCCGGGCGGCAGCGTCATCGCTGCGGCTTCGGAGGCGGGCGGCACGGTGGTCAACGGCATGAGCGAGCACGCGCGCGCGGGGGAGAACGCCAACAGCGCCGTGCTGGTGGATGTGCGCGTGGAGGATTTCCCCGGCGCGGATCCGCTAGCGGGCGTGCGCTTCGCGCGGCTGTGGGAACAGCGTGCCTTTGCCCTGGGCGGCTATCGCGCGCCCGCGCAGCTGGTGGGCGATTTCCTGCGCGGCCAGGCCTCAAGCGGCCCGGGCGGCGTGCAGCCCACGTACCGGCCCGGCGTTGCCTGGGGGCGGCTGGACGAGTGCCTGCCGGATTTCGCCCTGCGCGGCCTGCGCGAGGGCATCCGGCTCTTCGACCGGCGCTTGCGCGGCTTTGCCGCGGACGACGCGGTGCTCACGGGCGTGGAAACCCGCTCTTCGTCGCCCGTGCGCATCCCGCGCGACGAGCGCTGCCAGGCCAGCCTGGCGGGCCTGTTCCCCTGCGGAGAGGGCGCGGGCTACGCGGGCGGCATCACCTCGGCGGCGGTGGACGGCATCCGCTGCGCGCTCGCCCTGATGGAAAAGGAGCAAAACCATGTGGAACGTTCTCAATGAAAACCCGGCGCTGGCCTTCTTGGCGGGCACGGTGGTGCTGCTGGCCGCGCTGGCACTGCTGCTGTGGCGGTTTGCACATGGCGTGCGCCGCTCCCTGCGCGCGCTCGCCGCGCAAACCCGGCGCGATAACGCCCAGGCCAACCAGACGCTTTCGCTGCTCACCCAGTCGCTGGGCGACGCGGCTGCACAGCTCACGCGCGCCAGCGAGGCAGCGGGGGCGGATCAGGAAAAATTGCGCCTGGCGCTCGAAACCCAGATGGAGCAGATGCGCAAGAGCGTGGATTCGCGCTTGCAAACCACGCTGGAAGCGCGGCTGGGCGAATCCTTCCGCGCCATTTCGGAGCAGCTCGAGCGCGTGCACCGCGGGCT
>DVJN01000221.1 GCA_018716755.1 Candidatus Alectryocaccomicrobium excrementavium | reverse complement strand
AGGAAGCCGCGCCCGAAACCATCACCATTTCCACGCTCAACGGCAACCGCGAAACCATGGAACTCGCCGTGCCCTACGACCCGCAGCGCATCGCCGTGCTGGATATGGCCTCGCTGGACATCCTCGACCGCCTTGGCGTGGGCGACCGCGTGGTGGGCTCGGCCACCACGGCGCTGGATTATCTGCAAGCCTATGTAACCAATGAGGAAATCGCCAACCTGGGCACCATTAAGGAGGCCGATCTGGAAGCCGTGATGGCCAGCGAGCCGGATGTGATCTTCATCGGCGGCCGCCTTTCTTCCTCGTATGACGCGCTGAGCGAGATCGCGCCCGTGATCTATCTGGCCACCGATGCGGAAATTGGCGTGGTGGAAAGCGTGCGCCAGAACGCCACGACCATCGCTTCCCTGTTCGGCCTGGAGGCGGAAGTGGACGCGTTGATGGCGGATTTCGACGCGCGCATCGCCGCGCTGGCCGCCTTTGCCGAGGGACAGAACGCCATCGTCGGCCTGTGCACCAGCGGCAGCTTCAACGTACTGGGCAGCGACGGCCGTTGCTCCATGATCAGCGTGGAGATCGGCTTTGACAACCTGGGCGACGGCGACGTGACCTCCACCCATGGCAACGAATCTTCCTTTGAGCTGATTGTGGAGCTCAACCCCGATTATATCTTTGTGCTCGACCGCGACGCGGCCATCGCCACCGAAGGCGCCAAGCTCGCGCAGGAAATCGTGGAGAACGAGCTCGTGATGGAAACCGACGCTTACAAGAACGGCCACATCGTATATCTCGCGCACCCCACCGTGTGGTACACCGCCGAGGGCGGCATCACCGCGCTGGATATCATGCTGCAGGATCTGGAAACCGCCCTGGGCGTAACGGCGGAAGCGGAATAGCCCTTTCGCGGATTTACGCATCTTTTCCCTTTTTATAGGAGTACAAATTGCGCCGCCGCGCTTGCGTCCAAATCAGATTTGGGCTATAATAGCGCGGTGGCGCATGTATTCTGGCGGGAGGGATGATATGCTTACCCTGCTCATTGTCGCGGCGATTGCCTTTGCAACGCTGCAATCGCTGTTTTCCCGGCTGTATTCGGATCACTATCCGCGCAGGACGGGCATGGCTTCGGCATTGGCCTACGCCGTTTTTTATGGCGCGTTCATCGGCCTTGCCACGCTGGCCCTGGAAGGGGTTTCCTTCGAAGCGTCATCCGCCACATGGATTTTGGGTGCGGCGAACGCGCTCGCGCTCAGCCTGTACAATCTTTCGCTTTTGCAGGCCGGCGTGTGCGGCGGCTATGCGGCGATGATGGTCAGCCTTCTCTCCGGCGGCATCCTGGTGCCTGCCGTGACCAACGCCGTGTTTCTGGGGCAATCGCTGGGCGCGGCGCAGCTGGCTGGCATCATCCTGCTGTTGATGGCCATCGTGCTGATGAACCTGCGTGGCCTTTCTCTGGCCGGGCAGTCGCGCAGGTTCTATGTGTGGTGCGCGCTGCTCTTTCTGGCCAACGGCCTGTATGGCTCGCTGATGAGCGCGCAGCCCCAGCTGGCGGGCAGCGCCCAGCGGGGCGAAATGATCGCCATTACATATATGGGTTCGGCGCTGTCCAGCGCGAGCCTGCTGCTGTTGCGCGCGCCGCGCGATTTCCTGCCCGCTTTCCGCATGGGCTTCCGCTCGGCGCTGTGCGCGCTGGGCGGCAGCGCTTCGGCCACCATCGCGGCCAATCTGGCGCTGTACCTGCTGCATGAAATGAACCCCACCATCGCCAATACCATCAACAATGGCGGCGTGCTGGTGCTTTCCACGCTGCTCTCCGCCGCCCTGTTGCACGAAAAACTCTCGCGCCCGGCCGCGCTCGGCCTGGTTTCGGCCTGCGCGGGCATCGTGCTGATGGGGCTGTAGCGCGGCGTCTTTTAGCCGCGCAGCTCCGGGTGCCGCGCGGCAACCACGCCAAAGGCGTCATCCGCGATATCCACGGCCAGGGCGATGTCCTCATCGGTCATGGCGGCGTTCATGAAGTGGTTGTGGTGGCTGGCGAGGAACAGGCCGCGCGAAACGCATTCGGCGACCCATTCCTGGTGCAGCATCAGGCTGTCGTCGTTGGCAATGCGCAGATAGAACAGCGCCGGTTCGCCGGAGACCACCAGATCAAAGCCATGCGCACGGGCCGCGGCCTGGAACCCCTGCGTGAGCTTTTCGCCCATGCGGCGGAAAAGGCTGGGCGTATCGAGCCGCCGCATCTTATCGATGCAGGCGATGCAGGCGGCGAACGGTTCCGCGCTCATCCAGTACGAGCCGGTGAACGAGAGCGAGGCGGCCGTAGCCCTGAGCGGCTCGCGCCCGCACACGGCGGACAGGTTATAGCCATTGGCCAGCGCCTTGCAGAAACAAATCAGATCGGCCTTGAAACCATAATAGTGATCGGAACCGGCCAGATCCAGCCGGAAGCCCGCGCGCACGTCGTCCAGGATCAGCAGCATATGGTGCCTGTCGCAGAAGGCGCGCACCTGCTGCCAATATTCGGGGGAGGCCACGCGGTTGTCGAAGAAATTCCCGTGGTCGTAGGGTTGGGCGATCAGCGCCGCCACGTCGCCCTTGCACTGGTCGTAGGCTGCCTCCATGGCCTGCAAATCGAACCAGGGCACCACCACATTGTGCGCCACGTCCTCGGGCAGGATGCCGGGGTAGTCCGCGCGCATGGCCCAGGGGTCGTTGCCATGGTAATAATTGCGCAGGAAAAAGATTTTGCGCTTGCCGGTATACGCGCGCGCGAGCATCACGCAAAAGGTGGTGGCGTCCGTGCCGTTTTTCATAAAGAAGGCCCAGTCCGCCATGGCCACGGTGTCCACCAGCTTTTCCGCGCATTCCACCATTTTATAGGAAGGCGCGGTGGTGCAATTGGCAATGCCCAGCTGCTCTATGGCGGCCTTATCCACATCCGGGTCGCAATAGCCCAGCACATTGGGGCCATAGGCGCACATGCAATCCAAATAGCGGTTGCCGTCCATATCCCAAAAATAGGTTCCCTGGGCGCGCGAGGCGATCAACGGCCACTTGGAGAGCGGCAAAAACAGCCCTTCGGACGGCCCCAAATGCCCGTACACGCCCGCCGGGATGACAGCCCGCGCCCGGTCGAACCAGGCGTGGCTCTTTTCGTGGTTGTATTCAGGATATTTGGACATGTATTTTCCTCCTCAGCCCAGGTACAGGGAAACCCTGTCTAGTATGCGGTTCACGTTATCGGCCATGGAAATCATGCCGGCAAGGCGGATCGTGCCGCGGCACATCTCGTCGATGGTGGAAGCTGTGCCCGTGAACAGCCCGTGCGCCAGATCCAGATCCGCGAATTCCATGATCACGCGCGGATGCGCGGAGGGCGCTTTGATCGTGGTGAAATGATGATCCCTGACCGCGATGGTCACGGAAGCAACGTCCCGCACGCCCAGCGAGATTTCGCCATCCACCGTGTAGGAGGCCGACAGGCGCGCAATGGGATCCTCATTGGCCAGGGCGGAAATGGCCCCGGCCACCACATACAGGGTGAGGAGCGTGCTCTCCTCAAAAAACGCCCGCTCGCGCAAGGCCTCTTCTGAGGGGCGCAGGAGCGCCGTGAGCCGGCCGGTGAGCTTCGTAAACGGCCCGGTCAGAAATGCGAGCAGCTGCCCGATCCCCTTCACGGGCAGGCCCGGCTTGGAGCGGTCGATCAGCGCATTGAACGCTTCCGGCGAGGCAAAGCGCATACGGCAGGTACAGTTTGCCCGCCCTTCCTCCATACGGCAGCCTTCGCGGCTGAAATGAAACGTGCAGCACGGCCCGCCCTTTACGTCAAAGCACAGGGAAACGGGGCGCTTGAGCGCGGCGAGGATCTCTCGCGCTGCGGCGTCCAGCGCGCAGAGGTTCTCCAGCGCGCCCAAAACACCGTACATATTCACATAGGCCATGGCCCGGGTATCCTTCATTAATGAATCCTCCAGACAAATGTTGCGCTTCATTTTAGCATGGAGATGTAAACGCCGCATGTGGCCTTCGGTAAAAAAACACCGCGGCATTCTTGCACCGCAACAGCACCGCCCTTTTTTTCGCCGCGCTCTATCCAAAGATATGGGAACCGCCCCCATAGGATTTAGCATCCCCGCATCCATAACTTAATGGGAATCCGCTTGATAAAATACGGCAAAAGAGTAAAATATTGCCCTACATTATAATAAATAATCGATAAGGGGATCACTGTGCGAAAAAAGGCTTGGCTCATCCTGCCGGTGCTGCTTTGCCTGTCAGCAGGGGCACTCCTGTGGCACCAGGAGGCGCGCCAGGAGATGGCCGGCGGAAGAAAAGGACTGTTTTGCTGGGACACGCCGGAGGCAAAAAGCGCACAATGGCTGTGGGCGCTGACGCGCCGCTGCGGCGTAGACGAGCTGTACGCCGCCTTTCCCAGGGAGGCGGAGGAACAGGAGGCCTTCCTGCTCGCCGCGCAGGCGGAGGGGCTAAAGGTCTATTGGCTCACGGGAGACCCCTCCTGGGCGGCGGATCCGGAGGGGAACGAAATGCTACGGCAGGCCGAGTGGGCAGGCACGCTGCGCACGGCCCATCCGGAAACGCTGCGCGGCATCGTTTTCGATGTGGAACCCTATCTGCTCGACGAATGGGACGGGGATGCGGATGCGCTGATGCGCAGCTTTGCCAGCGCCGCCCAATGCGCCTATGAACGCGCGCGGCAGCTGGGGCTGGAAATGATCCTCTGCGTACCTTATTATTACGACACCAGCGGCCACGCCGGCGCGCTGGAAACGCTCATTTCCTCCGCCTGCGACCGCGTGGCGGTGATGAACTATTACCGGGAGGATGAGGCCGGGCACATTGAAACGGAAGCTGCCTGCGCGCAAGCCCATGGCAAGGGACTGATTCACATCTACGAGCTCCAGCCGCCCGGAGAGCACGGCTTACAGGCGATCAATACGTATTATGGCCTGGGCGCGGACGCGCTGCGGCAGAGTTTCCGCGCGCTGCGGCAGGCCTATCCCCAGTTGGCGCTGGACGTGGCTTTGCACGATGCGGAGGCCCTTGCGGAGGTGATGGACGATGAATGAAGTGCTGCGCCAGGAAAAGAAATTCCTCATTTCCCTGGAACAATACTACCGCTACAGCCACCATCTCGCCGCCGTGTTGCACATGGACGCGCATAGCTGCGGCGAAGGCTACCTCATTCGCTCCCTGTACTTCGACACCCTGGACGACAAGGACTTTGAGGATAAAGAAGACGGCGTGGAACTGCGCCGCAAAATCCGCCTGCGCAATTACGGCGCGGACAACGATTTCGCCGTGCTGGAAATGAAGCAAAAACAGGGCGCGATGCAGAAAAAGCGTTCCCTGCGCCTGAACCGCGACGAAGCGCGGCGGCTCACGCGCGGCGATTACGCCCCTCTGCTCGCCCACGAAGAGCCCTTCGCCACCGAGTGTTTTGCCCTGATGAACGCGCAGTGCTATCGGCCCAGGGCGGTGATCACCTACCATCGCAAAGCGTTTGTGGCCAAAGAAAACAAGATCCGCATCACCTTCGACCACCACATCACCGGCTCGGAGAGCTGCTTCGACATTTTTTCGCCTTCCCTGGTGGAAAACCCCATTCTGGATCCCTGCCTGGTGGTGCTGGAAGTAAAGTTCAACGGCTTTCTCCTGGGATACATCAAGGACATGCTGGAAGAATGCAACGCCAGTGAACTTTCCGTGAGCAAATACTGCTTGGGGCGGGCCGTAAGCAAGCACTACCGGTTTTAATTTCAATATATTCAAAAACAAAGGATGCGAAAAACATGAAAGAACTCCTGCTAAACATCATGGAGCAAAGCGGCTCGCTGAGCGTGGAAGAAATCGTGCTGCACATCGCCGTTTCGGCGCTGTTGAGCCTGGCCATTTTCCTTTCCTACCGCTACACGCACAGTGGCACGGCCTACAGCCGCAAATTCAACGTCTCTCTGGTGACGCTCACCATCCTCACGGCCACGGTGATGACCGTCATCGGCAACAACATCGCCCTTTCCCTGGGCATGGTGGGCGCGCTGTCCATCGTGCGCTTCCGCACGGCCATCAAGGATTCCCGCGATACGACCTATATTTTCTGGGCCATCATCGTAGGCATCTGCTGCGGCGTGGGCGACTATCTGGTGGCAGGCGTGGGCAGCGGAGTCGTTTTCCTCGTGCTGCTGCTTTTGGGCCGCGTGCGCAATGAAAACCGCATATTGCTCATCATCCGCGCCGGGCGCAGCAATGAAACGCCCATCGAGAGCCTTGTCTTCCAGCACTTCAACAAAAAGGCGCTGTTGAAAGTGAAGAACACCACGCCGGACGCGGTGGAGCTGATCTTTGAAATGCCCCGCAGCGCCTACAGCCTCAATTACAAGCGCGATGAGAGCATCACCGACAAGCTCTACCGCCTCCCCGGCGTGGAATATGTGAACATCGTCACCCAGAGCGACGAGATCAGCGGGTAAGGCTATGAAGAGCAAATGTATCTATGCCGCCACCGCGCTGTGCATGGTGGCGGTGTGTGTCGCCCTGCAGTTCTCGGGGCTGGGCGCCAGATCCGTGCGCGTGCACCAGCACTTAAGCGGCGCCTGGCAACGGGCGGAAGCCATGCGCGAGGATGAATCGTCCCTGCACACCCACCTGCCAATCCTGCAGATCGATACCGGCGGCCAGGCCGTGCCCGGCGCACCGGGGCCCGATGGCGTGATCGCCGATGATTCGCGCATTCGCGTTTCCTTTTCTCTGGCGGACGGGCAGACGGGCGACAATTCCCCGCTAGATCTGCCCACCGTTTCCACCCATGCCGACATCCGCTACCGGGGCAATTCCTCCCGCTTTTTCGATAAAAAATCCTATTCCATCCACCTGGTCGATGAAAATGGCGCCGAAGATCCCCAGGCGCTGGCGGGCATGGCCGCGCACGACGAATGGGCGCTGAACGGCCCCTTTCTCGACCGCACGCTGCTGCGCAACTACCTGTGCCTGAACGTCGCCGGGGAAATCATGGAATACGCGCCCAACGTGCGCTATTGCGAATTGTATCTCAACGGTGAGTATCAGGGCTTGTACCTGCTGATGGAAACCGTTAGCAAAGGCGAAGGGCGCATAGACATTCCCACGCCGCAGCGCAACAGCGATATCACCAGCTATATCGTGCGCTGGGACCGCGCAGGAAAAGGCAGCCATGAGCTGGACAATTTCTCCTATTACACCTATCGCAGCGACGTTTCCGCGCTGGATCTGCGCTATCCGGGGGAAAACCAGCTCACCGAGGGACGTTTGCAATATGTGCAGCAGGACGTAAGCCGCGTGGAAAAAATGCTCTATTCCATGGACATTACAGATGCGGATAACGGCCTGACCGCCGAACTCGACCTGGCTTCCTTCGCCCAGTACTTCGTCATCAACGAGTTCTTCCGCAATGTGGATGCTGGGCGCTTTTCCACCTTTTATTACCGCGATGCGCGCGGCAAGATGAAAACCTGCGTGTGGGATTTTAACAACGCCTGCGACAACTACATCGATTACCAGTGGGACGAGGCGGGCTTTACCATGCAGAACGCGCCCTGGTTTGGCGCGCTGCTGCGGGACGAGCGCTTTGTGGACGCGGTGGTTTGGGAATACCATCAATTGCGCCGCGGCGTGCTCAGCGACGAATACCTGCTGAACTACATCGACGAAACCTTGCTCTGGCTGGGCGACGCCATCGAGCGCAATTTCAGCGTGTGGGGCTATGTGTTCGACCTTTCGCAATACAACGGCATGACGTACCTCACGCCCGTGGAGCGCAACGCCACCAGCCATGCGCAGGCGGTGGAACAGCTCAAGCGCTTCATCGTCGAGCGCGGCGCGTGGCTGGACGCGCACATCGAAACGCTCTACCAGTATTGCAGCGATTCCAAAAATGTTAACCTGCTGGCCCGCTGATGGGTAGAAAGGAGGGAGCCGCGTGAAGAAATTCCTGTGCGCGGTTGTGCTGCTGGCATGCGGCCTCATGGTGCTGGGCTATGCGGTATTCTACCGTGGTTTCTACGTAAACTTCGCTTTTGGCGGAGAGCGCGCCGTGACCGCGGATTTTCGCGCAGAAGGCAAAACCCTGCTGGCGCGCAATAGCGCGGGCGAATGGCAACCCCTGACCATCCGCGGCGTGGAGCTTTCCAGCGCCGTGCCCGGCCACCACATCACCGATTACGCCGCCGGAGAAGAGACCTATTACCGCTGGCTTACGCAGATCAGCGAAATGGGCGCGAATACTGTGCGCATTCCCACCATCTACGACGCCGCTTTCTACAACGCTTTCTACCGTTTCAACACCGAGAGCGGCCGCACGCTCTATCTTTTGCAAGGCTTGAGCGTTACCGATCACGCCAACAACAGCCTGGACGACGCCTACGCGGACGAATTCTACGGCACGCTGCGAGAGGATTCGCTGGCCGCCATCGACGTGATTCACGGCCACCGCATCCTGATGGGCGGGGACGGCAAGGGCGGCGGGACCTATTGGCGCGACGTATCCCCCTGGGTGCTGGGTTTCCTCATCGGCAACGAATGGGACGCCGGTACCGTGGCCTACACCGACCATGCGCCCGCCAACCCCACATCTTTTGACGGCGCGTATTTCGCCACCACGCCGGAAGCCAGCGCCTTTGAAACCCTGCTGGCAAGGCTGATGGACGGCATGGCTGCCTACGAAGCGGAAAAATACGGGCAGCAACGGCTGCTGGCCTTCATCAACGATCCGCTCAACGACCCCTTTGCCTACGAAACCTTTTATGCGCGCCAGCTGGGCAAATACAGCCGCATAGATGCCGAATACATTCGCCCCACCGAAGCGTTCGCCTCCGGTTATTTCGCAGCCTATAGCGTCAGCGCTTCCTTCCCCGATTTTTCGCAGTATCTTTCTGCCGGGCAGCGCTCCGCGCTCAGCGAAGCCCTGGCGGAATTGGATACGGAGCGGTTTGGCGATGGTTACGTGCAGCTGCTCAATGCCTACCACACCATGCCCGTGCTGGTTGCCAGCTATGGCTTTTCCACCGCCCGGGGCGCGGTGAGCACCGAGGGTCCCATGAATGAGCAGGAACAGGGCGAACGATTGGTTGCCGCCTATGAGGATTTCCTTTCCGCAGGCTGTGCGGGCGCGGTGGTTTCCACCTGGCAGGATGTGTGGACGCGGCGCACCTGGAACACCTCTTACGCCGTGGACGTCTACGAATCCCATCGTTGGCACGACCTGCAAAGCGCGGGGCAATCGAGCGGCCTGCTGGCCTTCGCACCCGGCAGCGAAGCTTCCGCCTGCGTAGTGGACGGCGACGGCAGCGAGTGGACGGAAGCGGATGTGGTGTGGCAGGCGGATGGGCTGTCTCTCAGCGTGCGGCAGGACGCGGAAGGGCTCTATCTGCTCGTGCGCGGCGAGGGCGTTTCGCCGCAGGCGGCGCTCTACGTCCCCATCGATGTCACGCCCCTCTCAGGCGCTGCGCAAAGCGCGCAGCCTTCCCTGCGCTTCGCGCGCGGCGCGGATTTCCTGCTCTGCCTGAGCGGCGCAGAGGACAGCCGCCTGTTGGTGCAGGCGCGCTACGAGGCGTTGCGGGAAAACTATCTCGCTTCGACGTCCGGCGAAGATCCGTTTGCCAGCCCGCCCGCCGCCGGTTCATCCCTGTTTGTGCCCATTGGCATGGTCACCGAACGCACGGGCGTGCTGACGGAGGAAGAAGCGGCGCAGGCCGAAGGCGCTCCCCTCCTGCCCGTGTATGAAACGGGCCGCCTGCGGCAGGGCACGCTCGATCCCGCGGACGTGGCCTACGATTCGCTCGCCGATTTTTGCTACGGCGATGGCCTTGTGGAAGTGCGCCTGCCCTGGCAACTGCTCAATTTCTATTCGCCGGCCGGCGCGCAAGTGCACGCGGACTATTATCAGCACTATGGCGTGGAGCCTCTGCGCATCGAAAGCATCTATCTGGGCGTAGGGCTGGGAGAAACGGCGGAGGAAATATCCATGTCTGCGTACAAGCTGGAAACGTGGCAGCAACCAACGTACCGGGAACGCCTGAAGGCGGCCTACTGGATGCTGCAGGAAAGCTGGGGTGGCGGCGATGCGGATTGACGCCGATACGATCATCTACGCCTATCTGTTCATCTGTGCGGCGCTGATGGTTTTCAACCTTTTTTACATCTTTCGCTCCAAGGCGCGCAAGGAGAAGCAGCACTCGCGCGTGGACGGCTGGCGGCGGGAAATCGCCGCGCAGTTCGCCGCGCTGGAAGCGGGCGGGGCGGTGGCGGAGGAACACAAAAAGCGCCTCGCGCGCCGCCTGCGCGATACAAACGCGCTGGTTCCCTATTGCGGCGCGCTGGAGGAAGCGCAGGCGGCGCGCCCGCAAACCTATGCGCGCTATATGGAAAGCATCCACGCGCAAATGCTGGATCTGGCCTCTGAATACAGCAGGCGCCAGAGCATGGAGCGCGCCTACTTTGCCGATGTGATCGCCCGCTTTCCGCCCTATACGGACGGAAAATACCACCCGCTGATGGAGATTCTGACCGCCTATATGGAAAACTCCACCGTCTACTGCCGGGAAAACGTGCTGCGGGCGCTATCCAGCCTGGGCAACGCACAGGCCGTGGAGACGGCCCTGCAGGTGCTCAACGACGGCGGATATTTTCACCACCACAAGCTGCTGGCCGACCGGCTGACGGATTTCACGGGCGACCGCGAGGCGCTGGCGGCGCGCCTCTGGCGGCACAAAAATGCCTGGAGCGGCGAGATGATGGTGGCCGTGGTGGAATTCATCACCAACTGTTCGGAGAATTACTGCGAAACCTTTCTGCCCCTGCTGCGCGATGAGCGGGAAGATCTGGAATTGCGCCTGTGCGCCATGCGCTATTTCCGCCGCCATCCGTATCCGCCCGCCCGCCCGGTGCTGCTCGATTGCCTGAACGGGGCGACGGGGGCAAACGTCGATTTGGCCATCGTCAGCGCCGCCGTGCTGGATCGCTATCCCGGAAAGGACACTGTGGCGGCGCTCAAGCGCGCGCTGCGCCACAGAAACTGGTATGTGCGCTACAACGCCGCCTCTTCGCTGGTGCGCCTGGGCGCCAGCAAAGCCGAACTGCAGGACGTATTCGAGGGCAACGACGCCTTTGCGCGCGATATTCTGCAATACATGCTCGAGGAAAAGGAGATGGGCCGGGTATGAACGGATGGGTGGAAGTCTTTTTGCGCGGAGTCGGAACGTTCTTTCTCCTCTATCTGATCCTTTACGCCACGTATCTGTTCCTCTCCGTGCTGGTGGGCGCCTGGCGGCTCTATCAGCACGACCGCATGGCGCAGATCCGCAACGAGCTGCGCCACGATTACTATGTTCCCATCTCGGTGCTGGTGCCCGCCTACAACGAAGAGGTCACCATTGTCGACAGCGTGCGCTCGCTCATGGATCTGGACTACAGGCTCTATGAGATCATCGTCATCGACGACGGTTCCAAAGACGAAACCGCCGCGCGCCTCATCGAAGCCTTTTCCATGCGGCGCGTGGAACGGCCCGTACACCTGCGGCTCAAATGCCGCCCCCTAAAGGCCGTTTATGAAGCGCCCAGCACCAAAGTGAAGCTGACGCTGGTGCGCAAGGAAAACGGTGGCAAGGGCGATTCGCTCAACATGGGCATCAACGTTTCCCGCTATCCCTATTTCCTCTGCATGGACGCCGACTCCCTGCTGCAAAAGGATTCTCTGAAAAAAATTGCGCAGCCCGTGCTGGAGGACGATTGCGTGGTGGCCGTCGGCGGCCTCATCCGCGTGGCCCAGTGCGTGGAAATGGAAAACGGGGAGGTCGTAGGCTACCATCTGCCTGCCAATCCCGTCACCTGCATGCAGGTGATGGAATACGACCGCTCCTTCCTGGCCAGCCGCATCCTCATGGATCAGTTCAACGGCAACCTCATCATCTCCGGAGCGTTCGGCCTCTTCAAAAAGGAAACCGTGGTGGCGGCTGGCGGCTACGACGCCGGCACGCTGGGCGAAGACATGGAACTGGTGGTTAAGCTGCATGTCTACTGCCGCAACAACCAGCAAAAATACGCCATCCGCTATGAGCCCAACGCCGTGTGCTGGAGCCAGGCGCCCACCAGCCTGAAAGACCTGATGAAGCAGCGCCGCCGCTGGCATCTGGGCCTGTTCCAGAGCATGGTTCTGCACCGCCAGATCTTTGCCAACCCGCGCTTCGGGCTGGTGAGCTGGATTTCCTATATGTATTACCTGCTTTTTGAACTGCTCTCCCCAGCCATCGAGGTGTTTGGCATATTGACGATGGTGCTGGCCGCCTGCTTTGGCTTTTTGAACGTGCCCTTTATGCTGCGCTATTTTCTCTTCTATGCCGCATATGGGGCGGCGATGACCATGACGGCCTTTTTCCAGCGCATTTACACACAGAATTTGCGCATCACGCTGCTCGACGCGGCCCGCGCGCTGGCCATGTGCTTTATGGAAAGCCTGTTCTTCCGCTATGTGCTTTCCTTCGTGCGCGTTACCTCGTTCATCGGCTATAGGCGCAAGAAAAACCAGTGGGGCGCGATCAAGCGCGTAAAACAGCAGGAATGGAAAGCCTAGCGTGCGTCCGGGCGCGATAACGCCCCCGCGCGCCCATCCGGCAGCCATATTTCAATCTCTTGCCATGGTTTTGTGCTTGACATTTCAGTTAAATTTCCGTATAATGAAAACCACACCGCACCAGATATGATAGAATATATGGTGGTGGATTCGGAAGCCTTTTGCGCGTTTCGCGCGCGAAGGGGTTTCGTGCTGAAACGAAACGCGAGGGAGGTTTCATTCCTATGCACGAGCAAGAAAAGCTCAACCGGCTCGATGCGGCCATCCAGGCGAATAAGGGCCAGAAGGGCGCCGTTATGGTCACTTTGCAGGAAGCGCAGGATATTTTTGGCTATGTACCCAAGGACATCCAGATCCGCATTGCCGAAGGCCTGGGCGTAACGCTCAGCGAAGTATACGGCGTAGCCACGTTCTACGCGCAGTTCGCCCTGCAGCCGCGCGGCGAGCACGTAATCGGCGTTTGCCTGGGTACTGCGTGCTATGTGAAGGGTTCCAAAAACATTCTGGACAAGCTGATCGAAGAGCTCGGCGTGCCCGCCGGCTCCACAACACCGGACGCGAAGTTCACGCTCAAGGATACGCGCTGCCTGGGCGCGTGCGGCCTTGCGCCGGTTATGATGATCGATGACGATGTCTACGGCAGGCTCACGCCGGCGGACATCCCGGGCATTCTTGCCAAGTATCGCTGAGCCATGCCGGAGTTGGCCATGCACATTCTGGACATCGTCCAGAATTCGATCAGCGCGGGCGCTACAATCATTGAAATTCTCATTCGAATCGATACGGTGGCCGACCGCCTCGCCTTTGCGGTGAAGGACGACGGCTGCGGCATGAGCGAGGAGATGGTCGCGCGGGTCATAAGCCCTTTCACCACCAGCCGCACCACGCGGAAGGTGGGATTGGGTATCCCGCTCATCAAACAGCTGGCCGATATGACCAACGGCCGCTTTGCCCTGCAGAGCAGGGTGGGCGAGGGCACGGTGCTGCAGGCGGAATTTCAGCTTTCCCACCTGGATCTGCCGCCCATGGGCGATCTGGTGGGCACCATGCAATCGCTGCTCATTTCCGCGCCGGAATCGCCGGAATTTGTGCTGACCTACGAAAAAAACGGCAAATCGTTTGTGTTTGACACGCGCGAGGTGCGCGCCGCGCTGGGCGGCCTGCCGCTCAACCTGCCGGACGTGCTCGCCTGGGTAAAGGATTTTCTCACGGAAAACATTATGGAGGTGGAGACCCAATGAAAACTTTGGCAGAGCTGGAAGCCATTCGCCAGAAGACGCTGGATAGTGTAAACCTGCGCCGGGAACACGAGGGAACGCGCGTGGTCGTCGGCATGGCGACCTGCGGCATCGCCGCCGGCGCACGCCCGGTGATGCTGGCCTTTGTGGAAGAAGTGAAAAAGCGCAACCTTTCCAACGTTACCGTGGCGCAGACCGGCTGCATCGGCATGTGCCGCCTGGAGCCGATGGTGGAAATCACGCTGCCCGGCCAGGAAAAGGTCACGTATGTGAAGGTGAACCCCAGCATGGTGCCGCGCATTGTGACCGAGCACATCGTCAACGGCAAGCCGGTCACCGAATATACCATCGGCGCGCAGGATCAGTGATAGGAGGAAAAGCGCATGAATCTGTATCGTTCCACGGTTCTGGTCTGCGGCGGTACCGGCTGCACGTCCTCCGGCTCCCACAACATCCTGGAACGCTTTGAAACGCTGATCCAGGAAAATGGCCTGGAAAACGAGGTCATGGTCGTGCGCACGGGCTGCTTCGGCCTGTGCGAAGCCGGCCCGGTGGTGCTGGTGTATCCGGAGGGTTCGTTCTACAGCCATGTGAAGGTGGAAGACGTGGATGAAATCGTCTCCGAGCACCTGATCAAGGGCCGCATCGTCACCCGCCTGCTGCAAAAGGGCTCCATCGACGAAAGCGGCGCCGTGAAAGCGCTGGACGACGTGGACTTCTACCAGAAGCAGCGCCGCCTGGCCCTGCGCAACTGCGGCGTGATCGACCCGGAAAACATCGATGAATATATCGCTTTCGACGGCTACAAGGCCCTGTATAAGGTGCTCAACGAGATGACCCGCGAAGAAGTGATCGACACGATCAAAAAGAGCGGCCTGCGCGGCCGCGGCGGCGCGGGCTTCCCCACGGGCATGAAGTGGCAGTTTGCCTACAATTACGATAACGACAAGAAATACGTCTGCTGCAACGCCGACGAGGGCGACCCCGGCGCCTTCATGGACCGTTCTGTGCTCGAGGGCGATCCGCACGTGGTGCTCGAGGCCATGGCCATCGCGGCCTACGCCATCGGCTCTGACGAGGGCTATATCTACGTTCGCGCGGAATACCCCATCGCCGTCAAGCGCCTGCAGATCGCCATTGAACAGGCCCGCGCGTATGGCCTGCTGGGCGAAGGCATCTTTGGCACGAACTTCAATTTTAACGTACACATCCGCCTGGGCGCTGGCGCGTTCGTGTGCGGCGAGGAAACCGCGCTGATGGCTTCCATCGAAGGCCTGCGCGGCGAGCCGCGGCCCCGTCCGCCGTTCCCGGCTGAAAAGGGCCTGTTCCAGAAGCCGACCATTCTCAACAACGTGGAGACCTATGCCAACGTGCCGCAGATCATCCTCAACGGCTGGGAATGGTTCTCCTCCATCGGCACCGAGCGCAGCAAGGGCACCAAGGTGTTCGCGCTGGGTGGCAAGATCAACAACACCGGCCTGGTGGAAGTGCCCATGGGCACCACGCTGCGCGAAATCATCTACGATATCGGCGGCGGCTGCCCCAATGGCAAAAAGTTCAAGGCCGTGCAGACCGGCGGTCCTTCCGGCGGCTGCCTGCCCGCCAACCTGCTGGATACCCCCGTGGATTACGATAACCTGATCGCGGCCGGTTCCATGATGGGTTCGGGCGGTATGATCGTAATGGACGAGGACAACTGCATGGTGGATATCGCGCGCTTCTTCCTCGATTTCACCGTGGACGAGAGCTGCGGCAAGTGCACGCCGTGCCGCATTGGCATGCGCCGCATGCTGGAAATCCTCAACCGCATCTGCGAAGGCAAGGGCAAGGATGGCGACATCGAAAAGCTCGAAACCCTGGCGCAGAACATCAAGAACACCGCGCTGTGCGGCCTGGGGCAGACTGCGCCCAACCCGGTGCTTTCCACCCTCCGCTTCTTCCGCGACGAGTACGAGGCGCATATCTACGAAAAGCGCTGCCCGGCGGGCGTGTGCCACAAGCTGCTTTCCTACACCATCGATCCCGCCAAGTGCAAGGGCTGCACCGCCTGCGCGCGCGTGTGCCCGGCGGGCGCGATTTCCGGCAGCGTGAAGGAACCGCACGTGATCGATAAGGAAAAGTGCTTAAAGTGCGGCGCCTGCATCGAGAAGTGCAAGTTTGGCGCGATCTCGAAGAAGTAAGGAGGATGGCAAACATATGAATATGATTACGCTGACGATTGACGGCGTGTCGGTAACGGTTCCCGCCGGTACCACCGTGCTGGAAGCCGCCAAGGCTGCCGGAATCCGCATCCCCACGCTGTGCTATTTGAAGGGCATCAATGAAATCGGCGCCTGCCGCCTGTGCGTGGTGGATACCGGTGGCCGCGCGCTGGCCGCCAGCTGCGTGCTGCCCGCGGCGAACGGCATGGTGGTGAAGACCAACACGCCCGCCGTGCGCGCCGCCCGCAAGATGAACCTGGAACTGTTGCTCTCCAACCACAACAAGTCCTGCCTCTCCTGCGTGCGCAATACCCATTGCGAACTGCAGGCCCTGTGCCAGGAATATGGCGTGACGGATGAAAACCGCTTTGAGGGCGCCATGACTCCGCACACCGTGGACGATCTTTCTCCCTCCATCGTGCGCGACAACACCAAGTGCGTGCTCTGCCGCCGCTGCGTGGCCGTGTGCCACAAGGTGCAGAACGTGGGCGTAATTGGGCCGGCCAAGCGCGGCTTCAACACCAGCATTGAGTGCGCCTGGGGCGATTCGCTCGCCGACAGCGCCTGCATCAACTGCGGCCAGTGCATCGCGGTGTGCCCCACCGGCGCGCTCCACGAAAAGGACGATACCCAGAAGGTGTGGGATGCGCTGAACGATCCCACCAAGCACGTCGTTGTGCAGCCCGCGCCTGCCGTGCGCGCCGCCCTGGGCGAGGAATTCGGCATCCCGATGGGCACCAGCGTGACCGGCAAAATGGCCACCGCCCTGCATCGCCTGGGCTTTGACAAGGTGTTCGACACGGATTTTGCCGCCGACCTCACCATCATGGAAGAGGGCTATGAGTTGATCGACCGCCTGCAAAACGGCGGCACCCTGCCGATGATCACCTCCTGCAGCCCGGGCTGGATCAAATACTGCGAAACCTTCTATCCGGAATTCCTGCCCAACGTGTCCTCGTGCAAATCTCCGCACGAAATGATGGGCGCGGTGGTCAAGAGCTACTACGCCGAAACCAACGGCATCGACCCGCGGGATATCGTGGTGGTTTCCGTGATGCCCTGCACGGCCAAGAAGTTCGAGTGCCAGCGCGATGAGCTGGGCCATGAAAAGCTGCCGGACGTGGATATCGTGATCACCACGCGCGAGCTGGCCCGCATGATCAAGCAGGCCGGTATCGACTTCGCCCGCCTGCCGGACGGCGATTTCGACGAGATGCTGGGCGATTCCACCGGCGCGGCGGTCATCTTCGGCGTGACCGGCGGCGTAATGGAGGCTGCGCTGCGCACGGCCTATGAAGTGGTTACCGGCAAAACGCTGGAAAACGTCAACTTCGAGGCGGTTCGCGGCCTGGATGGCATCAAAGAGGCGGAAATTGACCTCAATGGCACGAAGATCAACGTCGCCATCGCCCACTCCACCGG
>DVJN01000220.1 GCA_018716755.1 Candidatus Alectryocaccomicrobium excrementavium | reverse complement strand
TCGCGCGTGATGGGCTTGAGCAGGTAGTGCAGGGCCTCTACGTCGTAGCCGTCGGCAATGTAATCCGCATAACCGGTGAGGAACACGATGGCGATTTCCCGGTTTTGCGCGCGCACCGTTCGCGCCAGTGCCACGCCGTTCATGCGCGCCATTTCGATGTCCAGCAGCAAAAGGTCGAAGGCTTTGTCCTCTTCGTACTGGATGAGGAACGCTTCCGCCGTGGGGAACGTTTCGATGCGCGCGGCGTGCCCCGCCTGTTCCGCCCAGGCTTGCGCCAACAGGCGGGTGTGCTCCAGAGCCTCCGCCTCGTCGTCGCAAATGGCCATTCGCAAATCCATGGTATCCTCTGCCCGCTTTCTTCTTTTTTCATCATTATAACCGTTTCCTGGCGGTGGGTCAACCGCAGCAAAGTGAAGATGCTGGCGTTCGCTTAACGCTGACGCCTGGCTTTCAGTCCGATCATCCCATTATCCACACAGCTTCGCTTCCCCGGGCTGTGGGTATGCTCGTGAAAAAAGGGCTGGATGCGGATCGGGCGCTGGCAGCGATGACCATTCAAGCGGCAAAAATCATTGGATGCGATGCGCGGCTCGGTTCCATCGATGTGGGGAAAGACGCGGATCTGTTCATTTCCGATGGCTCGCCCTTCGATCCTACGGCCATCATTCGCGATGTGTTCATTGATGGAGAGCGCGTAGCGGGTGGGCAAAGCGCGTGATATGGGAGTTTGCGCGCAGGGAAAAGGATTTCCCTGCGCGAATCATTTTGGGATTTGGAGGCTGCAGGTCAACGCGCAGAGCCTGTGTCAAGAATTTTACTTGACAAGGCGCTTGGCGTGCGATATACTATGCCAAGTGGATTTGCTTGGCAAGGGCGGCGCTATGGCGGAGGGCAGAGCGATGGAAGAGCTGGTGGAGCTTGCGTGGCTGCTGGATTTTTATGGCGCATTGCTCACGGAAAAGCGCCGGCGCATTGTGGAAATGCGCGTGAACGACGACATGACGCTGGCGGAAATCGCCGATGCCTGCCAGATGACCCGGCAGGGCGCGTACGACGCGTTTGCCCAGGCGCGCAAGCAGCTCAAGGCATATGAGGAAACGCTCGGGCTCGCCGGGCGGTACCGCCAGATTCAGGCAGCGCTGGCGGAATGCCGGGCAGCGCTGGATCGCGTGGAGGCTGCGCCGGGCGCGCAGGCGGATCTGGAAGCAGCCAGACGCGCGCTGGCGCGAATGGAAAAGATGGAGAGGTGAGGCCGGATGGCGTTTGAGGGATTAACGGATAAGCTGCAGGGCGTTTTTAAGAAGCTGGGCAGCAAGGGCAGGCTCACCGAGCAGGATGTAAAGGCCGCGATGCGCGAGGTGCGCATGGCGCTCCTGGAGGCAGACGTTAACTATAAGGTCGTAAAGGATTTTGTGGCCAGGGTTACGGAGCGCGCGGTGGGCGAGGACATCGTCAAGAGCCTCACGCCCGGGCAGCAGGTTATCAAAATCGTCAACGAAGAGCTGACCGGGCTGATGGGCGGTTCCAGCGCCCGGCTGACCTATTCGCCCCAGAATCCCACGATTTATATGCTCTGCGGCCTGCAGGGCGCGGGCAAAACCACCATGGCCGGCAAACTGGGCTATATGTTCAAGCGGCAGGGCAAAAAGCCCCTGCTCGTGGCCTGCGACGTGTACCGTCCGGCGGCCATTCAGCAATTGAAGGTCGTCGGCGAGGCGGCGGGCGTGGAAGTGTTCGAGCGCGGGCAGACGGATCCTGTGGAAATCGCCAAGGCGGCGATCGAGCACGCGCGCTATTATGGCCGCGATATGGTGATTATCGATACGGCGGGCCGCCTGCACATCGATGAAAAGCTGATGCAGGAGCTGCGCGACGTGCGTGATGCGGTGAAGCCGCAGGAAATCCTGCTGGTGGTCGACGCGATGACCGGCCAGGACGCGGTGAACGTTTCCGACACGTTTAACCGCGAATTGGGGATTGACGGCATCATCCTCACCAAGCTCGATGGCGACACGCGCGGCGGCGCGGCCATTTCCGTCAAGGCCGTAACGGGCAAGCCGATCAAGCTGATCGGCACGGGGGAAAAGCTGGCTGAGCCGGAAATTTTCCACCCCGACCGCATGGCTTCGCGCATCCTGGGCATGGGCGACGTACTCTCCCTGATTGAAAAGGCCGAGAGCACGATCGACGAAAAGTCGGCCGCTACGCTCGAGCGCAAGATGCGCACGCAGTCCTTTACGCTGGAAGATTATCTCGACCAGATGAAGCAGCTTTCCAACATGGGCTCCATTACCGATGTGCTGAAGATGATCCCCGGCGTGGGCAGCAAGCTGAAGGACGTGCAGATCGACGAGGATAAGGTGGCCAGGGCGCAGAAGAAAAACGTGGCCATCATCCTTTCGATGACGCGCATGGAGCGCCGCAACCCGGATATTCTCAACGCCAGCCGCAAGCGGCGCATCGCCGCGGGCAGTGGGGCGACGGTGCAGGATGTAAATCTGCTGCTCAAGCAGTTCGACCAGGCGCGCGGCATGATGAAACAGGTGATGGGCATGCGCGGCAAAAAGCGCATGAAGCTGCCGTTTGGCATGAAGTAGCGATCCATCGGATTCGGGCATTCGCTTCGATTCCAGATTGATTGATAGATTTTACGGAATTTTGGGAGGCAACAGCAATGGTTAAAATTCGTCTCAAGCGCATGGGCATGAAGAAAAAGCCCTTCTACCGCATCGTGGTGACCGACAGCCGTTCCCCGCGCGATGGCGCTTTCATCGAGGAAATCGGCTATTACAATCCGCTCGTAGATCCGGCGGAGATTAAGGTGGATGGCGAGCGCGCCAAGTATTGGCTCGGCGTGGGCGCCCAGCCCAGCGACACCGTTCGCGCCCTGCTCAAGAAAGGCGGCGCGCTGTAAGCGCTGCTCGTGAGGCGCGATATGGAAGAGTTGGTCAGGTATATTGCGAAATCGCTGGTGGAAAAGCCCGAGGCCGTGGAAGTGACGGTGCTCGAAAAAGAGGGCGAATGCGTCATCCAGCTGCGCGTGGATCCCAGCGATATGGGCAAGGTCATTGGCAAGCAGGGGCGCATTGCCAAGGCGATTCGCACTGTGGTGAAGGCGGCTTCCGCCAAGAGCGAAAAGCCCTATCTTGTGGATATCCTGGAAGAGGACGAGCAGGAAGGGGAATAGCGCCGGGGCGAAGCGCCTGGGGTTTTGCGAGTAAGGCAGGGATCATCCCTGCCGGCGGGTGGAAGGGCTGCGAGCGCCGCCCTTCCGCCGCTTTTTTTCTGGACGGAGATCGGAGAAAGCGCCCGCTTTGCCGCGGCGCGGAAAGGCTGGTATAAAACGTGCTGGATGCGTATTTGATGATCGGCGAGGTGTTAAAGCCCCAGGGCGTGCGGGGCGAGGTGAAAGTGCGCCCGGACACCAGCGACCCGGCGCGCTTTGAAAACCTTTCGCGCGTGTTTCTGGCGCGCGAGGGCGCCTATGTGCCCCGCGAAGTGGAGTCGAGCCGCCTTTCAGGCGATATGGCCTATCTCAAGCTGGCGGGTGTGGACGATCGCGGCGCGGCAGAAAAGCTGCGCGGCGAATTTCTGTATATTGACCGGGAAAACGCTCTGGAATTGGGCGAGGACGAAAATTTCATCGTGGATTTGATCGGCTGCCGCGCTACGGACACTGGCGGGCGTGAAATCGGCACGCTCACGGATGTGATGCAGCCCGGGGGCAACGATGTGTATGTGTTCCAGGGCCCGCTGGGCGAGGTGCTCGTGCCGGCGCTCAAGAGCGTGGTGCTGCGGGTAGATGTGCGGGAAAAAACCATTTTGCTGGACGCGAAGCGGCTGGGCGAGGTGGCGGTGTTCGATGAAGATTAAGGTGTTCACCACGTTTCCGGAGATGATCCGGCCCATCGTGTCCCAGAGCATCCTGGGCCGCGCGGTGGAGAACGGCCTGCTTTCAGTGGAAGCCATAGACATCCGCGAATACGCCGAAAACAAACATCGCAATACCGATGATTATCCCTTTGGCGGTGGCGCGGGCATGGTCATGCTGGCGCAGCCCATCGTTTCCGCCTTCCGCGCGCATCTGGGGCCGGATTTCCGGGGCAGGCGCATCTATCTTTCGCCAAAGGGCGCGCCGTTTACCCAGAAGAAGGCCGAGGAGCTGGCGGGAGAAAGCGAGCTGGCGCTGCTCTGTGGGCATTATGAGGGCGTGGATCAGCGCGCGATCGACCTGTGCATCGACGAGGAGATCTCCATCGGCGATTACGTGCTCACCGGCGGCGAACTGGGCGCGCTGGTGATCATCGACGCGGTGGCGCGGCTGATTCCGGGCGTGCTGGGCAGCGGGGAATCCCCGCTGGACGAGAGCTTTTCTTCCGGCCTGCTGGAATATCCGCAATACACGCGGCCGCGCATCTTTGAGGGCATGGAGGTGCCGGAAGTGCTGCTGAGCGGCAATCACGCGCAGATTCAGCGCTGGCGGCGCGAGCAGGCGCTCGCCATCACGCTGGCGCGCCGGCCGGAACTGCTGGAAACCATGGAATTTGGCAAAAAAGAACGAGCCTATATCGAATCCCTCGCCGCTATGGAGAGGGCCGCTCTGGAAGCGGATGGGGAATCACAAGGATAGGCGCATAGAAAGAGGCGATTTCACCATGCAGGAAAACGAGCGCAAAAAGATTGTATTTTCTGGCATTCAGCCCACGGGTAACTTGCATCTGGGCAATTACATCGGCGCGCTGCGCAATTTTGGCCCGTTGCAGGAAGAGTACGATTGCCTGTATTCCATCGTGGATCTGCACGCGATCACCGTGCGGCAAAATCCCACCCAGCTGCGGCAGAACTGCCTGAAGCTGATGAGCCTGTATCTGGCCGCGGGCCTGGATCCGGACAGGAGCCTGATCTATTTTCAGTCCCATGTGCCCGCGCACGCGGAGCTCGCCTGGGTGCTCAACTGCTTCACATATATGGGCGAGCTTTCGCGCATGACGCAGTTCAAGGACAAGGCGCAAAAGCATGCGGAAAATATCAATGTGGGCCTGTTTGCCTATCCCACGCTGATGGCGGCGGATATCCTGCTCTATCAGACCAATTTTGTGCCGGTAGGGAACGACCAGAAACAGCACATTGAGATCACGCGCGATATCGCCGAGCGCTTCAACGCTATCTATGGCGATGTGTTCACCATCCCGGAACCGCTGATTGGCAAGGTGGGCGCGCGCATCATGAGCCTTTCGGACCCCACGCGCAAGATGAGCAAGTCCGATCCAGAGGATACCTTCATCGCCATTTTGGACGAACCCAACGTGATCCGCAAGAAGGTGCGCCGCGCGGTGACGGATAGCGAGGCGCTGGTGAAATACGATGTGGAGAACAAGCCCGGCGTTTCGAACCTGATGAGCATCTATTCCGCCGTCACGGGCAAGGGCTTTGCGGAGATTGAGAACGAATTTGTGGGCAAGGGCTATGGCGATTTCAAGGAAGCGGTGGCGGATGCCGTAATCGCCGAATTGGAGCCGATTCAGGCGCGCTATCGCCAGATCAGCGCCGATAAGGCCTATTTGAACGAAGTGATGACGAAGGGCGCGGAGCGCGCGGCCAAGCTGGCGGCCCGCACCATGAGCAAGGTGCGCCGCAAGGTGGGCCTGGCGGCCACGCAACTGTAGCCGGTGACGCGCCGATGATGGAAGAAGAACAGATGACGCTGCAGCGCGCCGTGGACTGGGTGCACGGCGCGCGCTATCCCGGGCAGAAAAACGGGCTGGAAAACATGCGCGCGCTGCTCAGGGCGCTGGGCAATCCCCAGGACGGCCTGCGCTTTCTGCACGTGGCGGGCACCAATGGCAAGGGTTCCGTGTGCGCGTTTCTCGAGCGCGCGTTGCGCGAATGCGGCTACAAGACCGGGCTGTACACTTCGCCCTACCTGTGCGAATACGCCGAGCGCGTGCGCGTAAATGGCGTGCCACTGGAGGATGAAACGCTGCTGCGCCTGATCCTGCGCGTGAAACGCGCGGCGGAAGATTTGGTGGCGCGCGGCGAGTGCTTTCCCACCACTTTCGAGCTGGGCACGGCCATCGCCTTTTTGGCCTTTGCCGAAGCCAGGACCGACTGGGCGGTGATCGAAGTGGGCCTGGGAGGGCGGATGGATTCCACCAACGTGATCGCGCCTCGTGCCTGCGCCATTTCCGCCATTGGCATGGATCATATGAAAACGCTGGGCGACACGCTGGAAGCCATCGCCCGCGAGAAGGCGGGCATCCTCAAGCATGGCGTGCCCGCTGCCATCCACCCGGCCAACGGCCCCGTGCTGCCCGTGCTGGAAAGCGCGGCGCGCGCGTGCGGCGCGCCGCTGGACGTGGTGGAAGCGCCGGAAATTCTCGCGGAAAGCGCGCATGGCGCGCAATTCCGCTTCCGCGGAGAAACCTATGAAATATCGCTCGCGGGCCGGCATCAGGTGGGAAACGCCGCGCTGGCGCTGGCAACGCTGGGCCTGGTGGGCGGGCTGGATCCCGCGGCCGTTCGCGCGGGTATTATGAAAACCCGGTGGCATTGCAGGCTGGAATGGGTGGATGGCGTGCTGATCGACGGCGCGCACAACCCGCAGGGCGCGGCGGTGCTGGCCGAGTATCTGCGCGTGCACGTGCCCGGGCGGCGGGTGCTGCTCGTGGGCATGATGCACGATAAGCAGGTGGAAGCCTGCGCAAAATTGCTCGCACCGGTGGCCAGCCGCGTGATCGCCACGCGTGTGGACGATCCCCGCGCGGCTAGCGCAGAAGAGGTCGCCGCGGCGTATCCGGGCGCGCAGGCCGTGGATTCGCTGGAAGAGGCGCTTGCCCTGGCGCGCGCGGACGGCGGCACGGTCGTCGCCTGCGGCTCGCTCTATCTGGCGGGCGCGGTGCGCGCGCTGCTGCGGCCCGGGGAACGATTGTGTTTGTGAGGCAATATGGAATTTCAGCATACCAGCGTTTTGCTCCATGAGGCGGTAGATGCGCTATGCGTTTCGCCCGGCGGCCTGTATTTGGACGGCACCCTGGGCGGCGGCGGGCATTCCCGCGAGATTTTGGCGCGCGGCGGCCGCGTGATAGGCATCGATCGCGACGCGGAGGCGATTGCCGCCGCGCGAGCGCGCCTCGCCGAATATGGCGAACAGTTTGATGCCATTCGCGGCAATTTTCACGATGCAAAGGCGCTTGTTAAAGGGCCGCTGGATGGCGCGCTTTTGGATCTGGGCGTTTCTTCCCACCAACTGGACGTGCGCGAGCGGGGCTTTTCCTATCACGACGACGCGCCGCTGGATATGCGCATGGACGCGGACGCGCCGCTCACCGCGGCGGACATCGTGAACGATTGGCCGCCGGAAGAGATCGCCCGCATTTTGCGGGAATATGGCGAGGAAAACTGGGCTGCGCAGATCGCGCGCGTAATCGCCGACCGGCGCGAAACGGCGCGCATCGAAACCACGGCGCAGCTTGTGGACATCATCGACGCGGCGATCCCCAAGAAATTCCGTGCTCGGGAGGGAGGCGCGCATCCGGCGCGGCGCACGTTCCAGGCGCTGCGCATCGCGGTGAACGACGAGCTGGCCCCACTGGCGGATGCGCTGCGGGACATCTTCTCCCTTCTGCGGCCCGGTGGGCGGCTGTGCGTGATCGCCTTTCATTCGCTGGAAGATCGCATTGTGAAGAATACCTTTCGGGAAATGGCGGATCCCTGCACTTGCCCGAAGAATTTTCCCGTGTGCGTGTGCGGCAAAAAGCCGGTGGCGCGCCTGGTCACCCGCAAGCCGGTCACAGCGTCGCCCGGGGAGCTTGCGGCCAATCCCCGCGCGCGCAGCGCCCTGCTGCGCGTGGCGGAAAAACTGTAGGAGGCTGGTATGGCGGAACTTCTCGTTGTGGCCACGCCCATTGGCAACCTCGCCGATTTTTCTCCCCGCGCGCGGGAAGCCCTGGAACGGGCGGATCTGATTTGCGCCGAGGATACGCGGGTGACGCTCAAGCTGCTCAACCATTTCTCGCTCAAAAAGCCGCTGCTTTCCTATCACCGGCACAACGAGGAGGCGCGCGCCGAGCCGGTGATCGCGCGCATGCTGGAGGAAGATTTGACCGTCGCGCTGGTGAGCGACGCGGGCACCCCGGCCATTTCCGATCCCGGCCAGCAGCTGGTGGATGCGGCCTGGCGCGCGGGCATCCCTGTCACGCCCGTTTGCGGCCCGTGTGCGGCGGTAACGGCGATTTCCGCCAGCGGCTTCAACGCCCGAGAGTACGTCTTTGCGGGCTTTTTGCCGCGTGAAAAGAAGCCGCTGCGCGAAAAGCTCCAGGCGCTGCGCAAAACGGGCGTCCCCGTGGCCGTCGCCTACGAATCCCCGCATCGCGTGCGCGATCTGGTAGCCGAATTTGGCGCGCTGTACCCCACATGCCCGGTGCTGGCGGCCTGTGACCTTACCAAAAAATTTGAACTGCTTCTGCGCGGCCTGCCCGCAGAAATCGTTGCCGCTCTCGACGCCAATCCCAAGGCGGATAAGGGCGAATATACGGTGGTGTTTGATTTTTCGTCTCTGCCTGCGGAAGAGGAGCCGCTCGCACCGCAGAGGAGCGCGGCGGAGTGGATGCTGGCCGCGCTGCTCGATGGCGCGTCTTTCGATGAAGCCGCCGCGCGGGCGCAGGAACATTGTCCGCGCAACGAGGTGTACCGCGCGAAACTCCGCGTGCGGGAAATGCTCGAAAAGCTGGGCGCGGAAGATTGATCCGCTTTCAGAACGGGGGGAAAATATCTGTCCTTCGCGCATATTTCACCAGCCCCCTTCGATTCATAGACAAGAAAAAAGCGCTGCAAGCCGTCGAAAAACGGTTTGCAGCGTTTTGGCACCCCCGGCTGGGTTCGAACCAGTGGCCTGTCGCTTAGGAGGCGACCGCTCTATCCAACTGAGCTACGGGGGCATACCGGCTTTTTGCTGAACTACACATCTACTAAGAGCATTTTTTATTATCGCACAGCTTCTGGCCAGCGTCAACACCGTCCATGTAAATCTTTTTTCTATTATGCAAGCGCTTCATGGTTAGGAGAAGATATGGCTGGCGATTGTGGTTGAATGCAACCAATAGTTGCTTGCAAATGAAAATAGAATATGGTATATTGTGTCCATCCCAATGGGAGGAGGTAAAACTATGATAGACAATCGCACGGTGGGCAAGTGCATCGCCCGGCTGAGGGTAGCGAAGGGCATGACGCAGCAGGGCCTCGCGGCAGCGCTCAATGTGTCGCATCAGGCGGTTTCCAAGTGGGAAACAGGCGCAGCCCTGCCCGATATGCAGACGTTTTATTCCATGAGCAAGCTCTTTGGCACAACGATGGAGCAGATTTTGACAGGGGAAGCCGGGGAAGAGGATCGACCATCCATCCGGCGGCGAATTTTGGGCGCGTTTTCCGGTGTGAATGGCCGGGGCATGGATTCGCGGCAAGGGGAAGGCACGGCAGCGGATGCGCCAGGGGAAGAGGCGCCATTGCAAGCCGGTGGGGAGACGGCACCCGGTGAGGCAGCGGAAGGTATGACAGAAGAAAATCAAAAAACGCGGGCGGAAGCGTCCAGCGGGCAAACTGGGCACGAGGAAGAGACTGGCGGCATGCCGGAGGCAGAGGAAAAAGGCGCGCAATCCGCGGAAGAAAGCATTGGTTCCAGGGTCACGCGCGCGTTGGAAGGGCTGGGCCCGATGATCGATGAGGCCGTGAATATGGCCTCGGGCGCGCTTGAAAACGCCGGCAAAGCAGTGGCCAGCGTGGTGCGCCGGAACAAACCGGCGGAAGATGTGAATCTGTCGCGCATCAAAAAACTGGCGCCTTTTATGAGCAAAAACGCACTGGATCAGCTCGTGTGGCATTGCTGCGAACGGGTGGATTGGGATTCCGTCTGTGCGCTCGCGCCATTTGTAAGCCGGGAAACCCTGGATGAACTGTGCGAAAGTCAGGCGGGTCGCGTGGACTACGCGGTGATCCAGAGACTTGCGCCATTCCTCAGCCGCGCCTCGTTGGAAAAGCTGATCCAAAAGGCCGATGGAAGGGTGGATTGGGATATGGTGCAAAAGCTTGCGCCATTCCTGGAACGCGAAACGGTGGACCGGTTGGCGCTGCAGCTGGCGTTTGGCGAAGAGGAGAAACCGGAATCTTCCGAGCCTGTGGAAGTGCCGAAACCGTCCGGCGGAAAACAATCTGTTCTGCGGAGCGCACTGCGCAAGGCGCTGGAAGAAGGGAATGCCGCTTGGGCGGCGGAGCACATGGGGGCGTTAAACGCTTTGCTGCAAGAGGCGGCGGAAGAAGAGAAAGAGCAGGTTTTGCTCGCAGTGGCGCAAAACAGAGCCCTGCTGGAGGAAGTGCAGTGGGACGATCTTTCCGCAGAAGACGCCCTGCTCCTGTGGCAAAAAGCGCTGGAAAGCGGAAATGCCGCACAGATCGATGCGTCGGAATTGTTGGAGATCCTTTCGCCGGAGCAGGCGCGCACCGCCATGTGGGCGGCACTGGCTTGCGATGCGGCCGGCCAGCTGGACTTGTGCGAATGGGTGGAACACATGGATTCGGCCGGTGCTGTTGAATTGGCAGAGGAATTGATCGCTCGCGGCATGGTGGACGAGGCGATCGAGGCCGCCGGGCATCTGAATGGGGACGGTTTGGCCCGGATCGCCCTGCGCATGGCCGAGAAAGGCCTTTGGGAAGCGCTGGAAGATTTTTATGCGGATTTGGACGAGACTACGTTGGCCGCCCTGGCGGAGCAGGCAGCCGCCCAATCGCGGTGGGACGCGATCGACGCCATTGGCGAATGCCTGGGCGATTGAGCCGCGCCGTTCGCCTGGAGAAGTAACGCGGGGCAAGTTGGCGAGTTTCTCTTTTCGCCCCTGCGCGCAATGCAAAAATCCTCTGGCACACATAGCAGGTGTGCCAGAGGATTCAGAGTATTGACAAAGCCTCGGGAAAAGAGGTTCTAATCAGAAATGACGGCGTGTACGTCATTTCTGGTATTTTTCGGGAGCAAATGCTTGCAAAAAGGTGAAGGCCCGAAGGGCTGAAGTGCCGAGCACACGAAGTGCGCAGGCACGGAACACCGCGCAAGCGAAGCGCAGGGCGGTGCGAAACGGAAAAATACTTTCCCG
>DVJN01000036.1 GCA_018716755.1 Candidatus Alectryocaccomicrobium excrementavium | reverse complement strand
GTCATCGTCGTCGTCATCATCCCAGTCATCGTCATCCCAGCCGTAGTCGTCGTCGCCGTCGTCATCATCCCAGTCATCGTCATCGTCGCCGTCGTCATCGTCGTCCCAGCAATCCTCGGAGAACCAGCGGCCGCTTTCCGGCAGGAGGGAGGCGATATGGGCCGCGTCGTTTTGATAATCGCTGTCCCACCAGCTGGGATCCAGCACCAGGAAGGCGACAAAGCCCGGTGGCAGGTGATAGGGCTGAGCCAATTCGCGCAATTGTTCTATGGTAAACCCGTCGCGAAGAAGCTGCTTTTCGGCTTCGTTTCCGCTCTTCAGGAAAAGAGAGAAGGTTTCCTGGGCCTGGAGAGCGGAACCGCTTTCCGCGGGATTGAGGGCGATTTCCGCGCGCAGCACATTGGCCAGCGAAACGCAATACGCGTGCGTTACGAGCCCGGCGGGCAGGCCATACGCCTGGGCAAAGGAGTCGATCTGCCCGCCCGTTACCTCGCACAGCAGGGGGAGGATGGCGGAAAGCACCTGCAAATTGAGGGCGTTTGCGAAGTCGTCTTCCAGCATATAGCCTTCCATGACCAATTCGAGGAGCGCTTCGTTTTTGCCACTGCCCTGCGCCAGCGGGTTTGCCGCGAGCGCTTCGTTCCAGTCTTCCACAAAGAAGGCGTCTATGGGAAGGTAAGTGCTGGCAGCGCTTTCCGCGCGCGCCAGGGGGGCGATTCCGATCAAAAGCAGCAGCAGGATTGGCACAAACCGGCGCGAAACCGCCTGAATGTTCCGCATACACCGCCCTCCTTTCAACGCGTGTCGTAACGGGTGCTAAGTTTTAATCATCCCAGTCGTCGTCATCCCAGTCGTCGTCATCCCAGTCGTCATCATCGTCGTCATCCCAATCATCATCGTAGCGGTCGTCCCAATCGTCGTCATCCCAATCATCATCGTAGCGGTCGTCCCAATCGTCGTCATAGCGGTCATCATCGTAATAGTCGTCATAATCGTCGTAGCGGTCATCATCGTAATAGTCGTCATAATCGTCATAGCGGTCATCGTCGTAATAGTCGTCGTAATCATCGTAGCGGTCGTCGTCATAATAGCCGTCGTAGTCATCATAGCGGTCGTCGTCGTAATAGTCGTCGTAATCGTCGTAGCGATCGTCGTAATAATCGTCGTAGCGGTCGTCCCAGTCATCATCGTAGCGATCGTCATCCCAATCGTCATCGTCCCAATCGTCATCGTCCCAATCGTCATTGAGCACGATGCCTTTCACAAATTCGACGGGCAGGCGGTATTGTGTAGCGATGGATTCGATCTGATCCGTGGTGATGGTGCGGCGCGCGGCGTCCTGCTGGCTGCCGGCGTTTACGCCGTCTATGATGGCGTCATCATCGGTGAGGAAAAGCTCCAGCAGCGCCTGGATGTTGCGGTATTCCTCCTCAGAGGAGGGATTCATCGCGATTTCCGCTTTCAGTGCGTTCGCCAGGGAGAGGTAGTAGTTGTGCTCCACGGCGCGCAGCGGCAGGCCATAGGCGGTGGCGAAAGCATCGATATCCGCCGAGGGAATGGCGGAGAGCATCGGCAGGGATTGGGAAAGCATCAGCACGTTAAACTGATCGTCGAAATTCTCATTGAGGAACATGCCGTCCATGGCGTGTTGCAAAAGCAGCGTGGACTGCTTTTCCGCCAGGCTGGCTTCGATGGGGGTTGCCTTGGCGCGCGCCCACAGTTCGGAAACAGGCGTACCGTCCGCCAGGGCAAGGGGTTGCACGAGCAACAGGAGGAGCGATAGAATGATGGCAACGAGGCGTTTCATGGAGATCTTCCTTTCCTTCTTTATCTTTGCCTTGCTTTGGCCGATGGATGTATTATAGCGGTCCGCAAGGGGAAAAGGAAGCGTTTGGGAGATTTTCTCACACATTTCTCACAAAGCTCACGATAAAGCGGCTGCCCTTGCCGGGCTCGCTCTCCACGCGCACGTTGCCGCCATATTTGCGCGCAAGCTGCGAAACGATGGAAAGCCCCAGACCCGTGCCGCCCTCATCGCGGCTGCGGCCCTTGTCCACGCGATAGAACTGTTCAAAGATGAGGGGCAGGTGAACGGCTTCTATGCCGATGCCGTTGTCCTCCACGACGAGGCGGTTATCGCCCATTTCAATGCGGATATAACCGCCTTCGCGGCCATAGCGGATGGCGTTGCTGACGAGGTTATAGAGGATTTCCCAGATATCCCGCTCCACGCAGCGCACCGTGAGTTCTCCTTCCATGGAAAGGGAAATGTTTTTGTTGCGGCACTGGCCGGAGAGCGCGTCCGCCACCTCCTGCGCCACGGCGCGCACATTCACATCGGCGAGCGGCTCGTTCTGGCCGAGCTCCGCCTGGCCCAGCAGTAGGATATCGTCGATCACCGCGCGCATGCGGCGGGTTTCCTTTAAAATGCAATCCAGATAAAAGGCCTGTTCTTCCGGGGAATCCGCCATGCCTTCGCTGAGCATTTCCGCAAAGCCCTGGATGGAAGTGAGGGGGCTTTTCAGCTCGTGCGAAGCGTTGGCGGCAAAATCCCGGCGCATGTCCTGCGCCTTGCGCACGCTCGCGAGGTCGCTATGAAGCCTGCCAATCAGGTAGCAGATGCTCTGCATGGTGGGGCGCAATTCGGGGTAGAAGGTTTCGCCGTTCTTCACTTCCTGCAGCTGGGTTTCGCCGGAAAGCAGGCCCTGAATTTGCTCTAGTTGCGCGATCATCTGGCGAGAAAAGGAGGCCAACCCCCGCCGCAGCAGGATCAGCAGCGCACACAAAAGCACGGCCATGCCCAGGGCATACACCCACAGAAGGCGCGTAACGTCCGTCAACGGGTAACTTAAGTGGATGAGCAGGCGGTCGGAAAGCAGGCGCGCGGCGTAAATCGTGGGCACGCCGCCGGACAGGCGGATAGAGGAACTTTCAAGGCCCTGGAGCGCTCCCTGGATTTCGGGAAACGCCAGCATGTTTTCCATAGCCATCTGCGTGGCTTCGGCGCTGTCTACCAGCACGATGCCCTGCGGCAGCAGGAAAATCACGCGCAGGGGCGGCGCGCTCTGCGCGATTTGCCGCGCGAGATTGGGGAGGTTTTCCGTGGAGCCTTCTGTCCATGCAGAGGCTGTGCTGAGGATGGAAAGCAGGGTTTTTTCGGTATCGCTGATGGCAAAATACACCATCGTGCCCACGGTGAACAGCCCCAGCGCCAGCGTGACGGCCACGCCCACCCAATACAGGCGCAGCAGCTTACGCCTCATGGCCTTCGGGGGCGAGCCACCGGTATCCGGTGCCGCGCAGGGTTTCGATGTAGCGAGGGTTGGCCGGGTCGTCGCCCAGCTTGGCCCGCAGGGATTTGATGTGATAATCCACGGTGCGGGAAGGATCGTCTTCCGTGGGATAGCCCCACACTTCCCGCAGGAGCTGGCCGCGAGAAATGGCCTGGCCCGGCCGGCGCGCCAGATAATACAGCAGCTCAAATTCGCGGTAGGTCAGCGCTACGCGCGCGCCATTTTGCCAGGCTTCGCGCGCGTCCGGCTGGAGGGTGAGATCGCCGGCGATCCACTTTTGCGCTTCCGGCGTTACGCGGCGCAGAGCCGTTTGCAGCCGCGCCTGCAATTCGCGCACGCCAAAAGGTTTGGTGATGTAATCCTCCGCGCCCAGTTCCAGCCCGCGCACTTTGTCGTTTTCCGCGCTGCGGGCGGAAAGGATGATCACCGGCACGCGGGCGGTTTCCTTGCGAGCTTTCCACTCGGCGAGGATGGCAAACCCGTCCTTGCCGCGCAGCATGAGATCGAGCAGCAGCAAATCCGGCGTTTCTTTTTTCAGCCGCTTTTCCAGCTCGCTGGCGTCATACAGGCGCACAGCCTCGTGCCCCGCCTTTTTCACCGCCGCGAGAATCAGCAGGCCGATGCGCTCTTCATCTTCCACAATCCAAATGGTGGCCATAGTTTCCCTCCACTGGGCAAGACGCAGTCCCTTTGCCAATATGGTTACTTACATTGTAATACGGGCGAGAAAATGTTGAAACCGGGAGAATGTTAATTGTAAAAAGCACAGGACGGGAAATCGTGGGGAATTTGGCATGCGCTTGCAAAGGGACGCAAAAAGCCCCCGCCAAATCGCAATGTCTGGCGGGGGCGGAAGGGGGCCGGGTGTTATTCCGTGGGCGGATTGCAGCGCGGACAGGGCTCATAATCGAACCGCAGCGCCCAATCGAGCGTTACCCGCTGGCTGTTATCCGATGTCATGCCTGCGTCGGAACAACTGCTGCGGCGGTGATAATAGCCGTTGTGCGCGATGGTTTCCGTGGCAATGTACACGTAGGTGGTGCCATCGCTATCGTTGCCGTTATCGTTGTCGTTGCCGCCCAGTTCCGTGGGCGGATTGCATACAGAACAGGGTTCAAAGCGGTCGATGGCTTCCGAGAGCGACCACCGGCGCGTGGAGGAAGCCACTGCGCCGCAGGAAGACCGCGCGTGGTACACGCCCTCCATATCCAGATACACATATTCATCGCTGCTGGATCCCGGCGCGGGCGTAGGCTGCTGCCCGGAAGAATTGTTGGCCGCCAGGATACAATCCGGGCAGGGCTTCTTGCCATTGGCCAGCGCGCGGAAGAGGGACACGTTATAGCAATTGTTGGCGCGCGAGCAATTGCGATCCGTGTGGTAATAGGGTTCGTCCGAGCGGGCGTATACATTGTCTGTCGTTTTCACGCCGATGCACAGCGGGCAGGGCGCCTGATCGCGGGAATAGATCACGCTGGGCGTGGCGGACGCCAGGCGGCCCGTGGCATTTTCGCAATCCGAATCCACGTGGAAGTAGCGGTCGCTCGTGGAGGAATACCAGCGCACGCTCTCGGGCGAATACACGTCCTTCACGCTGGGGTCGGGGTTGTAGGTGGGCGAGGGAGCGGTCGCGCCCGTGATGCACAACGGGCAGGGCGCCATGTTCTGCTCCAGGCAGAATTTCGCCGTCGCCATCACCTTGTTTTTGCTGTTGCGGAACTGCGAACAGTTCTCATCGATGTGGTAGTAGGGCTCGCCGCGCGTAGCCCACACCACGCTGCTGTTGGAACTCAACACCTTGGAGGGATTGGTTTCCACCGTTACGCCGGAGAAATCGATCTTTACGCAGCGCGGGCAGGGATCCCGGTCATAGAGGTAGCGCGCCTCTTCCGCCGTGAAGGCCTTGGCGCCCTTCATGTTCTGGCAGTTGCTCTGCGTGTGGAACCATTCGCCGGTTTCCGTCATATACACGGTATCCGTCAGCGAGGTGATGGTGCCCACAACCGTGCCGCCCGCGCAGATGGGGCACAGGGTGTGCGGATGGACATCGTTCAGCTTCTCCGCCTCGGATTTGGTGTACAACCGCGCGCCGGTCATGCCATCGCAATTCGGGTTGGTGTGGTAGTACTTCCCGGTCTCCGTGGCCCACAGGCCGATGCAATTCGGGCAGGGATCCTTGCCGGAGGCCATGGTCTCGGTGTAGGAATGCGCGGGCGCTTCGCTCATGCGGCCGTCGCAGGTGCTGTTCGAGTGGTAGTAGGTGCTATCGTCGTGGTAGTAGTAGGTCGCGTTCGTATCGGTGCCGTTGTTGCTGGTTCCGCCAATGCAATATGGGCAGGCGGTTTTGCCCTGCTGCTCGGCGCTCGCCACGGTCATGGGCGTGCCGGCTGTGGTCATGCGGCTCTGGGGGCAGGTGCTCTGCCGGTGGTACCACATGCCGGTGGCGTTGGCGAATACCGTCGCGTTCGCGTTGGGATCCGTTGTCGTGCTCGTGCCCGTGTTGCTGTTGCCCGGGCGGGGCGTGCTGGAACCGCCGGTGGTGCCGCTGTTTGTGCTGGCGCTGGCGCTGGCGGACGGCGTGGGGCTGGGCGTGGCGTTCAGGATCGGCGTGCCGGAAGCGCCCGGCTCTGCGGACGAGGCCGAAGGCGCGGCGGCGGAAGGCGAAATGAGACTGATCGTGCCGCCGGTGTTCGCGCCGGGCGTGGTCGGATCATCGCTGCCGCCAATGCCGCTGAAGATCAGCACCAGCGCGATGATGAACCAGATGGCGGACACCGCGGAAATGATGGCGCGAATCATGATATCGAACCGGTCGCGCTTCCACAGCAGCCAGATGCCCAGCGGAGGCAGCACAACCAGCAACACCCATGTCAGCCATTCGGTGTCGTATAAGTATCGCAGCACGATGTTCTCGTCCGGCGGATCAAATTCCCGGCCATTGTAGCGGTCGCGGCCATAATCGCTGTCGTAATCGTCGTAGCCCTGACCGTCATATCCACGATCATCGTATCCGCGATCATCGTATCCGCGATCATCGTATCCGCGATCGTCATATCCACGATCGTCGTATCCGCGGCCGTCATATCCACGATCATCATAACCGCGATCGTCATATTCACGGCCGTCATCCTCCCGGCCGCCATACGGGGAATCCCCGCCGGATTTCTGGCCGAAGGGCAGACGGGACTTCCAGCTGTGCGCCAACGAGAGAACCCGCTCTTTGACAGAATCCATTACATTACCGATCTTCATATTTTTCACTCCTGCGTCCGTAGGGTAGACATGCGCAAGCGCGTGTTGTCACTTGGATGCATCCTTATGATACTACAAAAAACGCGTCTCGTCAATCACCCCTTGGACGGAAAAAGGGCAAATTCGGTTTCGTTTTGGGGTGAAATTCTTTGGAAATAAAAATTTAACATTGTAATACCTTGGAAATATGTTAAAATAGGGCATGACAGGCGCATATTCTGGAGCAGCAAAGAACGGGGAGGCGGGCGGATGGAACGCTATGTGATCGGGGATGGAGATACGCTTTCCGGCTTGAGCGCGCGGTTTCGCGTGCCCACCTGCGCCATTTTGCGGGCCAATCGGGTTTACGCGCCCGCCTGGCTGGCGCCCGGCCGGGAAATCGCCATTCCAGACGCGCGCTTTTGCCAACGCGATGGCTTTCCCTGCCCGGTGCGGGCCGCCCGGCAGCGTGCGCTTTCGCCCCGCCCCTGCGCTGTTTGCGCAGTGCGGCCGGGGGAAAGCGCGGCGGCCATCGCGCGGCGCTACGGCCTTCCCGAACGGCTGGTATTTCTGGCTGCCGGCCAGGGTGGCGGCGCGCTGAATGGCGGACAGGATATTCTGCTCCCGCTGCCTGCGGCGGATTCGCAGCTGCACGTGGCCCGGCCCGGGGAATCGCTGGCCGCGCTCGCCCGCGCGCACGGTACGGATGAGGAAACCGTCCGGCGCGAAAATTGCCTGTGGGGGCCGCTGCTCCCGGGAATGAAAATTTTGCTGTGAGCGCCGGAGAACGGCTTTGGGATTGCGCCGCATTGCGGCGGAAGTCTGTCAGCATTGTGTCAATACGCGAGATTTGAGGTGTTTTTTACCATGCAGGATCGGTTGTTGCGCTGGATGCGCGAAAATGACCGGGATCTTCCCTGGCGCGGGGAAACCGACCCATACAAAATCTGGATTAGTGAAATCATGCTTCAGCAGACGCGCGCGGAGGCGGTAAAACCGTATTACGCGCGCTTTCTGGCGGATTTTCCGGATGTATACGCACTGGCCCGCGCGCCGCTGGATGCGGTTTTCAAGCGCTGGGAAGGGCTGGGATACTATTCGCGCGCGCGGAATCTGCACCGCGCGGCACAGGAAATTGTTACAAAATATGACGGGAATTTGCCACGCACGCGCGAGGGACTGCTGCGCCTGCCGGGCATTGGAGCTTATGCTGCGGGCGCGATCGCTTCCATCGCCTTTGGTGAGCGCGTACCGGCGCTGGATGGCAACCAGGCACGCGTGCTTTCGCGGCTGTATTGCCTCGATGCGCCGCTTAAATCGCCGTTGGACCTGTATCCGCTGGCGCTCTCCCTGGTGCCCGAAAGCGCGCCGGGCGATTACAATCAGGCGCTGATGGATCTGGGCGCGCTGGTGTGCCTGCCCAAAATACCCCGTTGCGAAGCGTGCCCTCTCAATGGTCTGTGCGCCGCGCGCCGGGCGGGGCGGGAGCGCGAGTTGCCCGTGAAGCCGCCCAGGGGGGATAAGCGGCTGGAGCGCCGGGGCGTGGCCGTAGTGTTCGCGGGAAAGCGCGTGCTGGTGCGCAAACGGCCGGAGAAGGGGCTGTTGGCAGGGCTATACGAATTCCCCAATTTTCTGGATGCCTGCGACGCCGCTTCCCTGGTTGAATGCCTGGGGGAACTGGGCGTTTCCGCGCGGCCTGGCGGAGAGGCGTGCGCCTATACGCACGTGTTTACGCACAGAATCTGGGAAATGAAGGCGTTCTGGTTTCGCGCGGACGCGGACGCCTGCGGCAAGGGCATGACCGCCGTGGATGCGGACGAACTGGAGGCTTTGAGCTTCCCTTCGGCCATGCGGCCGTTCCTCGATTTTGCCCGCATAAAATTGCTGGCGAAAGAGGAGTAGGGAACCATTTATCGGCTGGACGGACGGGTGTCGCCGCGCCGCCGCGGATTTTTTCCGCGGCGGCGCGCTATTTTGCGCGGGGCGTTCATATAATGAGAAGCACAGTGAGGGAGGCGGCGCGCGTGATCGACGATTTTTTTTCCGCGTTCCCGCGGCCGATGGCCGTGGAGCATCCGCAGGCGCTGCTGGAGGTGCGCGTGCGCGCGGGGAAGCGAATCGCGCTGCGCTATCCGCAAGGCGAAACCATGCTCCATGAAGCGCTGGCGCAGGAGGAGATCACCCGTCTTGTGAGCCGCCTGCTCGAGCATTCGCTATACGCCTGGGAGGACGAGCTGCGCGAAGGCTTTTTTACGCTGGAGGATGGCTGCCGCGTGGGCGTGTGCGGCCGCTACGCAGTGGCGGAGGGTAAAATTGAAAACCTTGTGTACATTGGTTCCCTGTGCCTGCGGGTGGCGAGGGAGGTGCGCGGCTGCGCGGAACCCATTCGCGCGCTGCTGGGGCGTGGGCAGGGCGGTGTGCTGGTGCTTTCGCCGCCGGGCATGGGCAAGACGACGCTGTTGCGCGACGCGGCGCGGTTGATGAGCGAAGCGGGCCTGAACGTCGCCATAGCGGATGAGCGCAGCGAAATCGCCGCCTGCCGCCGGGGCGTGCCGGGATTTGATCTGGGCGAACGCACCGATGTGATGGACGGGTGCTCCAAGGGAGAAGCCATCGCGCGGCTGCTGCGCTCCATGGCGCCGGAGGCCCTGGTGACGGACGAGGTGGGCGGCAATGGAGATGCGCGCGCCCTGCTTGACGCGGCGCGCTGCGGAGTGAAACTCGTGGCGAGCGCGCACGCGGCGGGACTGGACGATGCGAAACACCGTCCGGCCCTCGCGGACATGCTGCATGGCGGCGCATTTCGCCATGCGGTGGTGCTGGGCGGGCGCGCGGGGGAAATCCGGGAAATTTTGCCGCTGTGAGGGGAAGGGTATGGCTGCGAGGCTTGTGCTTGCCGTGCTTCTGGCGGCGCTGTGCACTTTGGCGGGACGTTCGGCCTCTGCCGCGCTCGCGCGCCGGAGGCGGATGCTCTACGATCTGGCCGCAGCGCTGGAACCGCTGAAGATCCGCATGCTGCACCGCATGTTGCCGCTGGAAACGGCCCTGGGCGAAAGCGGAGAAAGCATTTTACGCCTGGTGGGCGAAGCCATGCCCGGGCGCACGGCGCTCGAGGCCTGGGAAGCGGTGCGCGAAGCGCAGGCCGGGCGGGGCGGCGCGCTGGACTGTCTTTTGCAAGAGGACCTCGCCGCGCTGGGCGCCTTTTTTTCTCAACTCGGCGCGAGCGGCGCGCGCGAACAGGAGGCGCTGTTTGCCCGCGCGGCAGCAGAACTGGGCGCGCTGCACGCGCAGGCGGACAGGCTTTATGCGGAGCGCGCGAAGCTGTATACCTCGCTGGGCGCGCTGCTGGGCACGGCACTGGCCATTTTGCTGGTGTGAAAGGGCAAAAAGGGGCGTGAAAGTCAATGGAAGTGGATTTGATCTTTAAGATTGCCGGCATCGGCATCCTGGTTTCCGTGCTCGCGCAGGTGCTGGGGCGCGCCGGGCGAGAGGACATCGCCACGCTCACTTCGCTCGCCGGGCTGGTGATCGTACTCATCATGGTCGTGAACCTGATCGCTGGATTCTTTCAGGATGTGAAGGCGATTTTCCAGTTGTACTGAAATGGCGGTGGTGAGGATTGTTGCGCTGCTGGTGGCAGCATCGTTTGTTTGTGCAGCCCTGCGGGCGAACCGGCCGGAAATGGCGGTGGCGGTGTCAGTCGCGGCGGGAGTGGTGGCGCTCGCTCTCTCGCTGGATGACATCCGCGCGGCGGCCGGGCTGATCGGCGATTTGTCCGCCCGCGCGCAGCTGGCGCCTGAAGGGCTGACGCTGCTGTTGCGGGCGGCAGGGCTATCGCTGCTGGCGGAATTCGGGGCGGCGATTTGCCGGGATTCCGGCGAGGCGGCGCTCGCCGTGCGCATCGAGGTGGCGGCGCGGCTGGCGCTGGCGGCCATGGCGGCCCCGCTGCTTTTGGGCGTGGTGGAGCGCGCGCTGGCATTGCTATGAGGCGCATTGGCGCGCTGTGCGCGCTTTTTTGCCTGCTGCTTCTTCCCGCTGCCGCCGCCGCGGAAGAAGAGGCGGCGAGGATTGCGGGCGATCTGGATGTGAGCGGGTGGCAGGCCTATGCCGACGGCGCGGGGTTGGAAGTGGATGTGAAGCAGATGCTGCTTTCCCTCGTGCAGGCCCAGGACGGCTGGGATGTGCAAAACGCGCTGGCCCGGCTGGGGGACGCGCTGCGCGCGCAGCTGCGCGAGAGCGCGGGGCTGATTGCGTTGTTCGCTGCGCCCGCGCTGCTCTGCGCGCTGGCCCGGCAATTCGCTCCGCAAAACGGCGGCGTTCTCGAATGGATGAGCGCATTGGTGGCAGCAGGCGCGCTGCTCGCCGCCTTCGCGCAGGCGTTTGCCCAGGCTGGGCGGGCCATTTCGCTGCTGTCGCAGTGTGGCGAAGCCGTATCGCCGCTTCTGATTGCGCTGCTGAGCGCCGCGGGCGGCGGCGCAACGGCGGTGATGCTCACGCCCATGGCGGCGCTGGCGGGCAGCCTGATCGGCACGGTGGCGGGCGGTGGCGGGCTGGCGCTGTGCGGGTGCGCTGCGGGCGTGGCTGCTGCGGGCGAGTTGAGTGGGCATGTGCGCTTTAGCAAGCTGTTCAAACTCCTGCGCTCTGTGTGCAATGGGTTGATGGGCGCGCTGATGACGGCCTTCCTGGGCCTGATGGGCGTGCAGGGAATTCTGGGCGCGGGTTATGACGGCGCGGCCGTGCGCACCGCGCAATACGCGGTGGACAATCTGATGCCCGTGGTGGGCGGGGATGTGGCGGATACCATGGGCGCGCTGATTGGCAGCGCACGGCTGGTGAAAAACGCCGCCGGGGTTACGGGGCTGTGCCTGTTGCTGTTGGTGTGCGTTCAGCCGGTTCTGGCCATCCTGGCGCCGCTGCTGGCCAGCCGCGTGGCGGCGGCGATGGTGGAGCCGCTGGCAGATGGGCCCGCCGCGCGGCTGATCGACCGGCTGGGCGACGTGCTTTCCATGCTGCTGGTGGTGGTCGTTTCATCGTGCGTGATCGGCCTGATGCTCATCGGCGCGGTTCTGGCTTGCGGCGGGGCGGCCGGCTGAATCAGGAAGGAAGCGGGGAACGGATGATGGAAGTGTTGCGAACCTTTGCCGCGCGGCTGGTGGTGATTGCGGCGGTGGCCTCCGTGTGCGAACAGTTTTTGCGGCCGGGGCGGCTGGAAAAGTGCCTGGGCGCGATTGCAGGCCTCATGGCTGCCGGCGCAATGGTGGACGCGCTCGCCGCCTGGTTGGGAAAATGAGGCTGGCGGAAATGTTGCGCGGCGCGCGCGGGCTGGAATGGACGCTGCTGGCGATCGGCGTGGTGCTGGCGCTTTTGCTGCTGTTGCGCGGCGGGGGAGAGGCAAGCGCCCCGGCGCCCACGGCGCTGGAGGAACGGCTGGCAGCTACGCTCTCCGCCGTGCAGGGGGCTGGCGACGTGCGCGTGTTCGTGAGTGAAGAAGAAGGCGGTGGCCCCCGGGGCGTGCTGGTGGTGGCGCAGGGGGCGGGCGATTTGCGCGTACAGCTGGCGCTGCAGCAGGCGGTACACGCCATTTTGCAGGTGGAGCTGAACAACATCGAAGTGCTGGCAATGGAGGCGGAGGAGGGAATATGACGAAAATCGCCCGGCAAATCTGGCGTTACGCGCCCTTGGGGGCGGCGTTCGCGGTGCTGCTGCTGGGGGCGGCAGGCATGCTGCTCGCGCGCCAAACGCTTGTGAGCGCGCCACAGCCTCAGGCGGATGAAGCTGGTGCGGAATTTATACCGGCGGTGGCGGACATTGAGGATTTCATCGTGGAGCGAGCCCTCATGCGCGAAATGCAGCTGGAGCAGTTACAGGCCATCGTGGACGACGAACGCACGCAGGAGGATGTGCGCTCGTCGGCGCAGCGCCGCATGCTGGAGCTTTTGGCATGGATGGAGCAGGAAACCACCATCGAGGGCGTTTTGCGCGCGCGCGGTTTTGCGCAGGCCGTGGCCACGGTGCATGAAGATTCGGCCAATGTGCTCGTCGAAACCGAGGCGCTCACCCAGGAGGACGCTAGCGCGATTTTGGAACTGGTTGCGCGGGAAACCGGGCTGCTCGGTGGAAACATTAAAATCATTCCGTTAAATTCACCCTAGCCGGTTTGATTCGCGGCGCAAATTCTGGTATAATAGAGAAAGATGAAACGGAGGTGCATATGGCATGAATGAAAATACGCCATCGAGCGTTCAGTGGAACGACAACCCGAATGGTACGGTGACCTTCGCGACGGATGTCGTGGCCAAAATGGCCAACCTTGCCGCAACCGAGGTCGAGGGCGTTGCCAGTATGACCACGGGCAACAGTACGATCGCGGACATTTTTACCCGCAGAACCCAGAATTTCACCAAGGGCGTGAAAATCGCCATTGAGAACAACCGCGTGCTGGTGGATGTTTCCATCGTTGTGGAATATGGCAACCCTGTGCCGGATGTGGCTAAGGGCATCCAGGAAAACGTGAAAAAGGCCATCGAAACCATGAGCGGCCTGGATGTGCAGAGCGTGGACGTGCATGTGCTGGGCGTGAGCTTTGAAAAGGAAAACAAGGCTGCGCTGGAGCTGGAAGCGCGCCAGCAGCGCATGTTGGAAGAGCAGCAACAGCAGCACAGCTCCGAGGCGCAGGGCGAGCCGCCCCGCGCGGATGGCGAAGGCGAAGAAACGCCGGAGGAAGACCTGGAAATCGCCGAAGAATTCCCCGATGCGCCGGAACCGGCGGGGGATGAGGAGATCGAGGTCGAAGTGGAGGACGATGCGGAACCCGGGAAGGGTGATGTGCTATGAAGCCGCGCTGGTATGAGCGCCTGCTCACGGCGCTTTTGGCGCTGGTGGCGTTCGCCGTTTTCGCGCTGCTGCTGGCGGGCGTGTGGAGCAAAAACGCGGAGGCGCTTTTGCGCTGGGCGCTGTTCGATTATGACCACCGCTGGACGCTGCTGTACGCCGTTATTTTCGCCGTGGGCGCGGTTTGGTCGCTGTATGTGGTCTTTATCCACGTGAAGCGGGAGCGCTCGCGGCACACGGGCTTTGTTTCCGTGCAGGATTCCGATAATGGCGAAGTACTCGTATCGGTGGCCGCGCTGCACAGCCTGGCCAGCAAGGCCGTGGCCAATATGGATGGCGTAACGTGCAAGGACGTGCGCGTTGTCGAGCACGCGGATTCCATTTCCCTCAAGCTCAAAGTGAGCGTGATGGGCGACCGGAATATCCCCAACGCCACCGCGGAAATGCAGCGCGCCATCCGCACCCATATCGAAACGCATTCCGGTATCGCGGTGCGCGATGTGAAGGTGATTGTGACGGACATTGTGGCCGCGCCGGATCTGTTCGTTTCCGCGCCTGCGCCTCTGTCCGGGGCGGACGGGAAGCCCGAGGAAGAGATCTATTACGCGCCGGAGCCCGCGGTGCGCGATGAGAGCGCGCTGCGCGAGGAACTGGCGGAAGCGCCGGGCGCGGCGGAAGCTGTGCAGGTGGCGGAAGAAGACGATGGTTTCCAGCGCGTGGCGGAGGATTTCGCCGCCGCTGAAGCTGAGGCTGAAGCGGGCGGGGAAGGCGCGCACGAGCCGGATGCGGACGGCGGGCAGGAACAGGAAGGGATAAAGAAAGATGGAACCGCGGGAGAATGAGCGCGAGGTGCGCCTTAACGCGCTGGGCATCCGCCGCATAGCGGGCATGCTGCTGGGCGCGGGCGCGGGCGTACTGATGCTGTGCATAGGATTTTGGCGTTCGCTGCTCATCGTGGCCTGCGCAGCGCTGGGATGGTGGATCGGCGGGGGATGTTATATCCCCAATCTCGTGCTGCACGCCGTGGGCAAATTGCTTTCGCGGCGCGGCAAGTCCGCGTAATACGTATGATGTGAGGAGGCTGCCCGATGGACAGAACGGCGGCGCGCGCCGCCGCCATGAAGCTCGTTTTCGAATGGGAAATGGGCGGAAATGGCGGCGACGATACGATTTTTGGTTTGCTGGAAGTGCCCAGGGAGGACGAGGAAGTCGGCTACATCGACGAGGTGGTCGAGGGCGTGAAGGCGCGCCAGGCGGAGATCGACGGCTGGATCGCCCAATTCGCCAGGGGTTGGTCGCTGGACCGCATGAACCGCGTGGATCTGGCCATATTGCGCGTAGCTGTGTTCGAAATCCTGGCTGGCGAAGTCCCCGGGCCTGTGGCGGTGAACGAAGCGGTGGAGCTTTCCAAATTGTATTCCACGGAGCGGTCCGCCGCCTTTATCAACGGCGTTCTGGGCAGCATCCGCCGCGCGAGGCAGTAGCGTATGCGCGTGTTGGGCATTGACACCAGCTGCTACACGACGTCTGTCGCGCTGGCGGAGGAAGGGCGTGTTTCGCAGGAGCGCCGCCTGCTCAGCGTGGCGCAGGGCGAGCGCGGTTTGCGCCAGTCCAGCGCCTTATTTCAGCACGTAGAGCGCCTGCCGGAATTGCTGGAGGCGCTGTTTGCGCGCTGTCGCGCTTCGGTGGACGCCGTGTGCGTGAGCACGCGCCCGCGGGACGCGGAGGGTTCCTACATGCCGGTCTTCAAGGCGGGCGAGTGCGCGGCGCGCGCCATTGCCGCCGCACAGGGCGTGCCGCTGGTGGAAACCAGCCACCAGCAGGGGCACATTCGCGCCGCCCTGGTGGATAGCGGATGCGGGGAAGCGGAATTTGTGGCACTGCACCTCTCCGGCGGCACGACGGAAGCTGTGTTCGTGGGGCAAGGGCTTAAAACGCGGCTGATCGCCATGTCCGCGGATTTGCACGCGGGCCAGTTGGTCGACCGTGTAGGCGTGGCTCTGGGACTGCCGTTTCCTGCGGGCCCGGCGCTGGAAGCGCTTGCGCGGCAGGGGAGTGCAAAGGGCGCGATGCCGCTTTCGCACCGGGGCAACCAGGTGAGCCTTTCCGGCGCGGAAGCGCAGGCGATGCGCATGATCGCCGCGGGCGTTCCCGGGGCGGATGTGGCGGCGGAAGTGTATTCCTACCTTTCCCGCGCGGTGGCGAAATTGATCGAAATTGCCGTGCGGGAAACGGGGGCAAAACAGGTATTGTTGGGCGGCGGTGTGGCTTCCAGCGCGCTTTTGCGCGAGCTGCTTCCAGCGCGCCTCAGGCGAAATGGTTTGAAAGTGGCGCTCTGCTGGGGCAAGCCGGAATATTCCGGCGACAACGCCGTGGGCGTAGCTTTGATAGGGTACGACAGGCTTACAGAGGAGGGTGTGCGATGACGGTGGTTATTGATGGCAAGCAGACGGCAAAGGAAATCCGCGCGGAGCTGCGGGAAGAAGCGCAGAAATTGGGCGTTGTGCCCGGCCTGTGCGTGATTTTGGTGGGTGACGATCCTGCGTCGGCCATTTATGTGCGCAACAAGGCGCGCGCGTGCAAGGACGCGGGTTTTTATTCCAGCACAATCAAATTGCCCGCCGAAACGGCGCGGGAGGAATTGCTCGCTTGCATTCGCGAACAGAACGCGGATCCGCAGATTCACGGCATCCTCGTGCAGCTCCCCTTGCCCAAGCATTTGGACGAGCAGGAAATCCTCGCCGCCATCGATCCCGCCAAGGATGCGGATGGCTTTTTGCCGGTGAGCGCAGGCAAGCTGCTCCTTGGGCAGAAGGCGCCCGTGGCCTGCACGCCGCAGGGCTGTTTGGAATTGCTCAAGCGTTCGGGCGTGCCCATGGAGGGCGCGCACGCAGTGGTGGTGGGGCGGTCGAATATCGTCGGCAAGCCCATGGCGCTGTTGCTTCTGCGCGAAAACTGCACGGTGACGGTGTGCCACTCCCGCACGAAAAATTTGCCTGAAATCTGCCGCACGGCGGATATTCTGGTCGCGGCCATTGGCAAGCCCCGCTTTATCAAGGGCGATTGGATCAAGCCCGGGGCAGCGGTGATCGATGTGGGAATCAACCGCCTGGAAGATGGCAGCATCACGGGCGATGTGGATTACGAAGCTGCCAGCCAGGTGGCGGGCTGGATCACGCCCGTACCCGGCGGCGTGGGCCCCATGACCATCGCCATGCTGCTCAAAAACACGCTGGAGGCGGCCAAACGTGGCTGAATGGACGCTTTCCGTCAGCCAGTTGAATGAATACGTGCGCCGCCAGATGGCGGGCGATCCCATGCTGCGCAGCGTGCGGGTGGAAGGGGAGATTTCCGGCTTTAAGCACCACGTGAGCGGGCATAAGTATTTCATCCTGAAGGATGATAAGGCCCGCGTGCAGTGCGTGATGTTTCGCCAGAACGCGCTTTCGCTGGACTTTTCTCCCAAAGAGGGGATGAAGGTCGTGGTCACGGGCAGCGCCTCGGTGTTTGTGCGCGATGGCGCGTATCAGCTCTATGTGGAGGCCATGCAGGAGGCCGGCGCGGGCGACCTCTATCGCGAATTCGAGCGCAGAAAGAAAAAGCTGGCCGGCGAAGGGATTTTCGATCCCGCGCTCAAGCGCCCCCTGCCCGCTTACCCGCGCGCCATTGGCGTGGCGACAGCATTGGGTGGCGCGGCATTTTGGGATATTGTGCGCGTGTGCCAGGCGCGCAATCCGCATGTGAGTATCGTGCTTTCCCCCTGCGCCGTGCAGGGCGATGGCGCGGCGGAAGACATCGCCCGCGCCATTGCGCGCCTCAACGCGCGCGGCGGCGTGGACGTGCTGCTCGTGGGGCGCGGCGGCGGATCGATGGAGGATTTGTGGGCCTTTAACGAAGAAGTTGTCGTGCGCGCCATTCGCGCCTCGGCCATTCCCGTTGTTTCCTGTGTGGGGCACGAAATCGATTTTACCCTCGCGGATTTTGCCGCGGATGCGCGCGCGGCCACGCCGTCCAACGCGGCGGAACTGGCGGTGCCTGTGCGCGCGGAGCTGGAGCGGAACCTGGCCGCCCTGGCGGGGCGGTTGGCCAGCGGACTGAAGGCGCAGCTGGCGCTGGCCCGCGCGCGGCTGCTGGCTCTGGGTGCGTCCGCTGCGCTCACCATGCCGGGTAAGCTGCTGACCGGCGAGCGCAGGAACCGCCTGGCGCTGCTTAACCAGCGCATGAATGCGGCCGTAGGGGTTTCCGCGCGTTCCGCCAGCGCGACGTTGGCGCTGCTTTATCAGCGCATGAATGCGGCCGTGGAGCAGCGGTTGCGCGCGGCGCAGAGGTCCCTGGCGTTGGCCCGGCGCTCGCTGGACGCCCTCAACCCCAGGAGCGTGCTATCGCGCGGCTTTGCTGTGGTGGAAAAGGCGGATGGCTCTCTCGTGACGGGGACGGAAAGCCTGCACGCGGGCGAAACCGTCGCCATCGTGCTGCGCGATGGGCGGGCTACGGCGCGCGTGGAAGCGGTGGAGAACCAAAAAGCAGAAACGCAGGCGGGCAATGGCCTGTAGGGGAGAAAGTTTTATGGAAGAATGCACGTTTGAAGAAGGAATGGCCGAATTGGAGGCCACGGTACGGGCGCTGGAAGGTGGCCAGCTTTCGCTGAACGATTCCTTCGCGGCCTATAAACGCGGCGCGGAACTTTACCAGAAATTGAAGGCCATGCTGGATGAGGGTGAAGCGCGCATCACGGTGCTTACCCAGAATGGCGAGGCCGAAATTGAGCGGCCGGAACAGTGAGGAGAAAAGCGTATGCTGGAGAAATACCGGGAAACGGTGGAGGAGCGCCTGGGCGCGATTTTACCCGCGGAAGAAGCGCCGCCTTTGAGCGCGGCCATGCGGTACAGTCTGCTCGCGGGTGGCAAGCGGCTGCGCCCGTGCATGCTGCTCGCAGCGGTTGAAATGATGGGCGAGAACTGGCGCGAAGCGCTGGAATACGCCTGCGCTCTGGAAATGATCCATACCTATTCACTGATTCACGACGATTTGCCCGCCATGGACAACGACACCCTGCGGCGCGGCAAGCCCACCAACCACGTGGTCTTTGGCGATGGCCAGGCAGTGCTGGCGGGCGACGGGCTGTTGAACTGCGCCTATGAGCGCATGCTCGCGGACGCGTTGGCGCACCCCCAGTCGCTGGAGCGGCGCGTGGCCGCCATGGCGGAAATCGCGCGCGGCGCGGGCGTGGAATACATGGTGCGCGGGCAGTCGCTGGATTTGGCCTGCGAGGGCAAACAAGGGGTGGATGAAGAAACGCTCCTTGCGATCCACACGGGCAAAACCTGCGGCATGTTCCTGGGCGCCATGCGCGGTGCGGGCCGCTTTTGCGGCGCGGGCAGCGAGGCCATGGATGCGCTAACGGGCTATGCGGAGGCGTTCGGCCTTTTGTTCCAATATGCGGATGATCTGCTCGATGTGTTTTCCACGCCGGAAGAACTGGGCAAGAGCATTGGCAAGGATGCAGACGAGGGTAAGCTGACGGCGGTGCGCCTGTTCGGCGTGGAGGGTACGCGCGCGCGCATGCAGGCGCTGCACGACAAGGCGGTCGCCTCCATTTCACATTTCCAGGGCGCGGCGCAGCCGTTCATTCGCCTGGCGGCGGATATGCTCACGCGCAGAAAGTAGGCCGCCCATGTATGTGTTTGAGGAGCTGTTCTCCAACCGGATCATGTGGGTGGGCGTGCTGGCGTGGTTTGTGGCGCAGGCGATCAAGGTGCTGATTGCTGGAGTGCGGGAAAAGCGTCTGAACGCCAGGCTGCTTTTTTCGCTGGGCGGCATGCCCAGTTCGCATTCCGCGATCGTGAGCGCGTTGTCCACTTCCATCGGGCTGGTCAATGGTTTCAACAGCTCGGAATTCGCCATCAGCTTTGTGGTTGCCGTGGTGGTGATGACGGATGCAGCGGGCGTGCGCCGCGCGGCAGGCAAACAGGCCATGCAGATCAACTGCATCGTTGAAGAATTGATCGAAAGCGGGGATTTTACCGGAACAGGGGAAAAGCTGAAGGAATTGCTGGGGCACACGCCGCTGGAAGTGTTCATGGGCATGCTGCTGGGAATCCTTCTGGCGTTTCTCGTGATTTACTAGGAGAGGCTTATGCTGGAGGAATTGCGTTCGCCGCTGGATTTGCGGGCGTTGACGGAAGAAGAGCTTGCCTCGCTGGCGGATGAGATCCGTGAAGTGCTGATTCGCGTGGTTTCCAGCCAGGGAGGGCATCTCGCGAGCAATTTGGGCGCGGTGGAATTGACCATCGCGCTGCACTGCGTTTTTGAAGCGCCGGAGGACAAAATTCTGTTCGATGTGGGGCACCAGGCGTATGTGCACAAATTGCTTACGGGGCGTTACCGCCAGTTTTCCACCCTGCGCCAGAAGGGAGGCCTGAGCGGCTTCCCCCGCGTGCAGGAAAGCCGGTACGACGCATTTGGTGTGGGGCATGCGTCGACGGCGATTTCCGCCGCGCTGGGCATGGCACGCGCCTATCGCCTGCGGGGCGAAAAGCGGCATGTGGTCGCCGTGGTGGGCGATGGCGCGCTTACGGGCGGCATGTGCTACGAGGCGCTCAACGATGCGGGCGGCTCGCTCGTGCCGCTGATCGTGGTGCTGAATGACAATACGATGTCCATTTCGCCCAACGTGGGAGCTCTGTCGGGCTATTTGACGCATTTGCGGCAGAGCGGCGTTTACCGCTCGATGAAGCGCGCGCTGCGCAATACGCTCCAGCACGTTCCGCTGGTGGGCGCGCCGCTGTTGCGCCTGATGGAATGGATGCGGGACGCTGTGAAGACCGCACTGATCAACGGAAAATTTTTCGAGGCGCTGGGGCTGGAATACTATGGGCCGATCGACGGGCATGATATCGCCCGCATGCGCGAAACGTTCGAGCGGGCCAAGCAGGCAGAAGGGCCGGTGCTCATCCATGTGGTAACGCAAAAGGGCAAGGGGTACATTCCCGCAGAAGACCGGCCGGATAAGTTCCATGGGGTGGCGCCATTTTATGTGGAGCCCACCAGCGGAACGGCGGATAGTGGAAAGCTGGCGGCGGCGCACCTTATCGAACGGGCGCGGGCGGACCAGCGCATCGCGGTGATCACCGCGGCCATGCCGGATGGCACAGGCATGAGCGCTTTTGCCAAGGCGCATCCCCGCCGCTTTTTCGACGTGGGCATCGCGGAGGAGCACGCGGTCACCATGGCTTCCGGCATGGCGCTGGCGGGCATGCGGCCGTTTGTGTGCATTTACTCCACATTTTTGCAGCGTGCATACGATCAGATCATGATGGATGCTTGCTTAAACCGGGCGCCGGTGGTGTTTTTGCTGGATCGCTCCGGGCTCACCGGCCCGGATGGCGAAACCCACCAAGGGATTTTCGATTTGGCGTATTTGCGCCAGATGCCCGGCCTTGCCGTCGCCTCCCCGCGCGACGAGGGCGATTTGTACCGGCTCATTGAGGTTGCGCTTTCGCTTTCCGGGCCGATGGCAATCCGCTATTCCAAGGAATGCGTGGCGGGCGGAGCGGACAGGCCGCCGCTGCGCCTGGGCGAATGGGAAGAACTGCGCGCTGGGAGCGATGTGGCAGTCCTGGCGCTGGGCCGCATGGTGGCGGCCGCGCTGGCCGCGGCGGAACTGCTGGAAGGGCGGGGCGTTTCCTGCGCGGTGGTGGATGCACGCTTTGTTAAGCCACTGGATGAGGCTATGCTCGCGCATATGGCGGACGCGCCCGCGCTGCTCGTTACGCTGGAAGACAATGTGACGAGCGGGGGCTTTGGCAGCGCAGTGCAGGAATGGCTCTGCGCGCGGGAAAAGGCTGCCAGCGTGTTTATGCTCGGAGTGCCGGATGAATTCATTCCGCAGGCGAGCGTGCAGCAGCAGCTGGAAATGCTGGGCCTGACGCCGCGGGCCATTGCGAACGCGATTTATGCGAGATGGAGGGAAACATGCGCGTCGACGAACGATTGGTGAAGGAAGGCCTGGCGGCCAGCTTGGAGCTTGCGCGCGCGCTCGTCATGGAAGGGCGCGTGTTTGTGGGCGAGGAGCGCGCGCAGAAGCCTTCGCAGGGCGTGAAGCCGGAAGCGCGCGTCTGGGTGCGCGGAGAACTGCACCCCTTTGTGAGCCGGGGCGCGAAAAAGCTGCAAAAGGCGCTGGACGTGTTCTCCATCGATGTGCGCGGTGCGGTATGCCTGGATGTGGGAGCGTCGACCGGCGGCTTTACGGATGTGATGCTGCGCGCGGGCGCGGCACGCGTTTACGCTGTGGATGTGGGATACAACCAGCTGGATTACCGGCTGCGCTCGGATCCGCGCGTGGTCGTGATGGAGCGGCAGAACGCGCGCTATTTGTCGCGGGAGATGTTCGAGCAGCCGATGGATTTCGCGGCGACGGACGTTTCTTTTATTTCCCTCAAAAAGATTTTGCCCGCCTGTCTGCCGCTGCTGCGGGAGGGGGCGCGTTTTGTGGCGCTGATCAAGCCCCAGTTTGAGGCGCGGCGCGAGGATGTGGGCCCCAAGGGCGTGGTGCGGGATATGAATGTGCACCGCGCTGTTGTGCTGGATATTGTGGAATTTGCCCATAAATGCGAATGGAAGGTTTCGGGTTTTGATTATTCTCCTATCACGGGGCCGGAGGGGAATGTGGAATTTTTACTTGAAATACGGCAAAAATGCGTCAAAGAAGTTGACCAAAAGGAAATTTATAACGCAATTGCTTTGGCTCATGACAAATTTATTAAATAACCAAAATGCCTCTTGTTTATATTCTACGATTTGATATACTATTTTAGGAAGGTGCTCGCTATGTGGCAATCGGTTGGAATCCTGCTCAACCCAACAAAGGCAGAGTGCGCCGGTGTGGCGGACAGGCTGGAGGGGATTTTTCGCGCGCATGGCGTGCGTTGCGAGCGGGGCTTGCCGGAGGATCGCGCGCGGCTGGCGAAGTGCGATTTTTTGTGCGTGCTCGGCGGGGACGGCACCATCCTGGCCGCGCTGGACATTGCGCTGGGCGCGGATCAGCCCATTTTGGGCGTGAATCTGGGGCGCGTGGGCTTTTTGACGGAAGTGGAGCCCAGCCATATGGAAGAAGATATCGCGCTTTTGATGCAGGGCCAATGGAGCATGGAAGAGCGCACTTTGATCCGTGCGAGCGCGCAGAGCGGGGAAAGCGTGCTCGCGCTCAATGAAATCGCCATTGTTCGCGCGGGGGTTTCCGCGCGCATTCTGACGGTCGCGGCGGAAGTCAACGGTTGCCCGGTGGCGCACGTATCGGGCGATGGGATGATCGCCTCCACGGTTACGGGTTCGACGGCTTATTCGCTTTCGGCAGGCGGGCCGGTTATCGCCCCCAGCGTGGATGCGTTCGTGCTTACGCCCATTTGCCCGCATACGATGTCGTCCCGGCCAGTGGTGGTCTCCACGCGGGATACGGTTTCCCTGCGCGTGGTGGGGGAAAGCGGCAGCGCTCAGGCCGTGTGCGATGGGCGGGCGGTTTGGCAGAGTGTACGCGAGATCCGCATTGAGCGCGCGCAGGAAACGGCGAAGTTCCTTCGCTTGAAACAGAGGAATTTTTACCAGCTCCTGAGAGAAAAGCTCTCGGAGTGGTAGTCTATATAGAGGGGGGCAGAGATGTGAAGACGATGCGGCATGCCTTGATTCTGGAAATTATCGAATCCAAGGACATTGAAACGCAGGAAGAACTGGCAGAAGAACTGAAAAATCACGGCGTGAATGTTACGCAGGCGACGGTGTCGCGGGATATTAAGGAACTGCGCCTGCTCAAAGTGTTATCGGAAAATGGCGGCTATAAATACGCGACCGCCGAGCGCGCGGAAAAGGGCATGAGCGAGCGCTTTATTCGCATTTTTTCCGAATCGGTGTTGTCTATCACCGGCGCGCGAAACCTGATTGTGATCAAAACGCTTTCTGCGTCGGCCAACGCCGCGGCGGAAGCCATCGATAGTTTAAAATGGCCGGAGATCATCGGCTGCATCGCCGGGGACAACACGATTTTGGTCGTGCTGCAAAGCGAAGAGATTGTGGATGCGGTGATCGGGCGCTTCCGTTCGCTTTCCACCAAAAAATAGGTGGTTTGGCCGCCAGAGGAAACCGGATATCGGGGAGAAAACCAATGCTGCTGGAATTGTCGGTGAAAAATGTGGCCCTGATCGATGAATTGCGCGTGGAGTTCGCGCCGGGCCTGAATGTGTTAACGGGCGAGACGGGCGCGGGCAAATCGATCCTGGTGGATTCCGTCAATCTGATGCTGGGCGGGCGTGCGGAGCGCGATTTGGTTCGCACAGGCGCGGACAAGGCCACCGTGCAGGCGCTGTTCGATGTGTCGCAAAACACTGCCGTGCAGGCGCTGCTCGAGGAATGGGGGCTGGAAGCGGAAGATGGGATGATCGCCGTTTCCCGCGAGTTGACGCGCGCTGGCCGCAGCGTGAGCCGCGTGCTGGGCATGATGCTGCCGCTTGCGCAGGTGCGTAGGCTTACGGCCCTGCTCATGGACGTGCATGGCCAGCACGAGCACCAGGCGCTGCTCAACCCGCAGCGGCATCTGGAGTTCCTCGATGGATTTGGCGACGCGGCGCACGCGGCCCTTTGCAGGCGCGTGGAGGAAGCGTATAAGGCGCTGCGGGAAACGCGCAGCCTGCTTGCCCGCTCGGAGACGAGCATCGCCGAGCGCGCCCGCAGGATGGATACGCTCGCCAACCAGATCGCGGAAATCGAGGCCGTGAAGCCCAAGGCGGGCGAGGAAGATGCGCTGGAGCGCAAATTCCGCCTGATGCAGCACGCGGAAAAGATTGCCGAAGGGGTCAAATCGGCTTACGCGCTCGTGTACCTGGGCAGTGGCAAAACGCATGCGGCGCAGGAATTGCTTGCGCGCGCGTCCGCCGCGCTGGGCGGCATCGCGGGCATCGACGAGCGGTTTGGGCAGTTGCGCGACAGGATCGAGGAAATGGCCGTGAACGCGCGGGATATCGGCTATGAATTGCAGGACATGCTGGAAAGCATGGATTATGATGGGCAGGCGGCGGAGCGCGTGGGCGACCGGCTGGACGCCATTCGCAAGCTGGAGCGGAAATATGGGGCGCGGGTGGAAGACGTGCTGGCATTCCTGGATGGCGCCCGGCAGGAATACGAAGCCCTGGAAAAGAGCGGCGAGCGCGCAGAAGAATTGCGGGCGCAGGTTGCTAAACAGGAGGCGGCGCTGCGCGCCCTGTGCGGCGAGCTGACGCAATCGCGCGCCGCCATCGCAAGCGAGTTCGCGGCGCAGCTGGTGCGGGAGCTTTCCGAACTGGGCATGGGGGGCACGCGCTTCGAAGTGCGCATTGAGCCGGAAGAGGATTTCACCGCGCACGGGCTGGACAGCTTGGAATTTATGATTTCGCCCAACCCGGGCGAGCCGCTCAAGCCGCTCAGAATGACGGCCTCCGGCGGCGAGCTTTCGCGCATTATGCTGGCCATGAAGGCGATGGCCGCTGCGATGGGGGGCGGCGTGGATTCCATGGTATTCGATGAAATCGATACTGGCGTTTCCGGGCGCATGGCGCAGACCGTGGCGGAAAAGCTGCACCGCATCGCGCGTCACCGCCAGGTTTTGTGCATCACGCATCTTCCGCAGATCGCCGCCATGGGCGACGCGCACTTCGTGGTGGAAAAGAGGGTGGAAGATGGGCGTACGGGTTCGCATGTGCGCCGCCTGGATGAGGCGGGCCGGGTGGAGGAAATCGCCCGTTTGATTGGCGGCAGCGGGGAAACGAGCGTGCAGCACGCGCGCCATTTGCTCGCCAGCGCGCACGCATAATAGCGCAAGGTATGGGTAAATAGCAAAAAAAGTTGCATTTTTGGCCCGGTATTCTTTTCTTTTGCAAGGAATTATGCTATAATGGTTATGATCATTTGCGGAGGAGAAGGAAGGATGAGAATGCACGCTTTTCGCGGCGGGATCCATCCGTCGCGGGAGAAGGCCCCACCCAGCGGGATGGATTCGGCGCGCGAAGCCGCGTCTCCCGCGCTGGCGGCGGTCTTTTTGGCGCAGGGCGCCGGCGCGCCGTGCAAGCCGCTGGTGAAGGCCGGGCAGCGGGTTTTGATGGGGGAAAAGATTGGCGAACCCGCGGGATTTGTGGGCGCGCCCATCCATTCCCCGGTTTCCGGCAGGGTCAGGGGCATTGAGACGCGTCCCAACGCTGCTGGCCGTTCATCGGAAGCCATTGTGGTGGAAAACGATGGCCTGGACGAGCGGTGCGAGCCCCTCGCGCCCATGGAAAATCCGCTCGAAGCGCCGGTGGAGGCACTCCTCGCGCGCGTTCGCGAGGCGGGCATTGTGGGCATGGGCGGCGCAGGCTTTCCCGCGCATGTAAAGCTGGCGGCGCCGCGGGAAAAGAAGGTGGATACGCTCCTGCTCAATGGCGCGGAGTGCGAGCCTTATCTTTCCGGCGACCACTGCCTGATGCTGGCAGCGGCGGGGGACATTTGCCTGGGCGCGCGGATTGCCGCGTACATGACGGGTGCGCAGGCCATCCGAATCGGCGTGGAAGATAACAAGCCGGGCGCCATCGCGGCCTTGCGCGCAGCCGCGCAGGGGACAGGGGTAGAAGTGTGCCCGCTGCGCACGCGCTATCCACAGGGCGGGGAAAAGCAGCTCATTTACGCTTTGACCGGGCGCAGGGTGCCTTCCGGCGGCCTGCCCATGGACGTGGGGTGCGTGGTGCTCAACGTGGCCACGGCGCATGCCATTTGCGCCGCTGTGAAGCGGGGCGAAGTGGTGCTGCGCCGCATTGTGACCGTAGCCGGGGCGGTGGCGGTCCCGGCCAACTGGTATGCGCGGATTGGAACGCCCATAGGGGATCTGATTGAAGCGTGTGGCGGTGCGTTGCCGGCGGCGCAGCGGCTCATTTTGGGTGGCCCGATGATGGGCATGGCCGCTTTTGACCTGCGCACACCCATTGGCAAAACCACGGGCGGCGTGCTGCTCCTGCCCGCCGCGCGGCGGGCGGAAACGGGCGGCTGTATCCGTTGCGGGCGCTGCGTGGAGGCCTGCCCCATGGGGCTGATGCCCACGCGGATCGCACATTATGCGGATAAGGGAATGGTAGAGGAGGCGAAGGCTGCGCGCGCGATGGATTGCGTGGAGTGCGGCTGCTGCGCCTATGTGTGCCCCGCAGGCCTGCCGCTCACGCAGTCCATCCGCGCCGCCAAGCGAGAGATTGCGCGGCGCAAGCGCTAGAGGAGGGATGGGGGATGCAGACGGCAAAGGTTTGGCGCGTCGCTTCTTCTCCGCACATTCATGCCGGGCGCACGGTGCGGGGCATCATGCTGGATGTGATTGTGGCGCTCCTGCCCGCGGGGGCATTCGGCGTGGCCTGGTTTGGCGTGCGCGCGCTGTGGGTTATTGCCGTAAGTGTGGCTTCCGCCGTGGCCTGGGAGGCGCTGTGGTGCTGGCTGGTGAAAAAGCCCTGCACGGTGGGCGATTTGTCCGCCGTGGTCACGGGGCTGCTGTTGGCCTATAACCTGCCGGCGACGGTACCGCTGTGGCTTCCCGTGGTGGGCACGGGGCTGGCGATCGTGCTGGTAAAGCAGTGCTTCGGCGGACTGGGGCAGAATTTTATGAATCCCGCGCTGGCAGCGCGCGCGATCCTCATGAGTTCCTGGGTGGGGCTGATGTCCGGGAATGCGTATACGCTGGTGGATGCGGCGACCAGCGCGACGCCGCTCGCCCAGGGCGCGGACTACGCGCTGGAGGCGCTGTTCTGGGGCACGATCCCCGGCTGCATCGGGGAAGTATGCAAGCCCGCCCTGCTGGCGGGCGGCCTCTATCTGCTGGCGCGCGGGGTGATTTCCTGGCGCATTCCCGTCACGATGCTGGCGGTGAGTTTTGGGCTATTTTGGATTTCTCTGGGCAGCGCGGAAGGTGCGCTGCGGCAGGTGCTCTCCGGCGGTCTGCTGCTGGGCGCGTTTTTCATGGCGACGGATTATGCCTCTTCGCCCACAACCCCGGTGGGCAGGCTGATTATGGGGGCGGGGTGCGCGCTGGTGCTGTTTGTGATCCGCACGTTTAGCGCTTTGCCCGAGGGTTGCTCTTACGCGATTCTGTTCATGAACCTGGCGGCGCCGCTCATCGAGCGGTTTACGCAGCCCAGGGTTTTCGGGGAGGTGAAGCGCCGTGCGTAACGTTGCCAGGCTGGCGCTGCGCCTGATGCTGTTCTCGCTGGCGGCAGGCCTTTTGCTCGCAGGCGTGAACGCGTTGACGGAAAAGCCGATCGCGGAAAATCTGGCCCGCAAGCAGAACGCAGGCCGCGCAGCGGTGATGGATGCGGACCATTTTGTCCCCATCGAGTACGACGCGCAGGCCTATCCCAATATCACCGCGCTGTATGAAGCGCGCAATGGGGAGAAGCTCGCGGGATACGTGTATGAGCTTTGCGCGGCGGGATACGCTGGCGATGTGCGGCTCGCGCTGGGCGTGAGCGCGGCGGGCAGGATCACGGGAATCGCCGTGACCGCGCATACCGAAACCAAGGGCCTGGGCAGCGCGGATGAGGCGCCGTTTCTGCAACAGTTCGTGGGCTCGCCTGCTGCGCCGGATACTGTCACGCAGGCGGACGCGATGACGGGCGCTACGGTGTCCTCAAACGCGGTGAAAACGGCGGTTGCCTGCGCGCTTTCGCATTGCCAGGACGCGCTGGATCTGAGGGCGGCGCCGGAGGATGAAGCGGGGGCAGAAGCGCCGTCGCCGCTGGAAGGCCTGCTCGCCAGTTATGGCGGCGTGCAGCTGGATCTCTTCGCGCACCTGGGCTTTGAGGATGTGGAGGCCATTGTGGAAACCGAGGAGGGGTTCGCCTTTGCCATGGATGGGGGCGAGACCATTCTGCTCGCGCGGGATGGTTCGCTTCTTTCGGGGAATGGGGCGGCCGCGCAGCGCGCGGAAGCGTTTTTCGCGCGCTATTTGCGGGAGGTGAAATAGCGTGAATGCGAAGAAGATCCTGCTCAACGGCATTCTGCACGAAAACCCGACCTTCCGGCTGGTGCTGGGCATGTGCCCCACGCTGGCCATTACCTACCAGGCTGCCAATGGCGTGGCGATGGGCCTGGCGACCACCTTTGTGCTCGTGTTTTCCAACCTTGTGATTTCGCTTTTGCGGCGCTGGATTCCCGATCAGATCCGCATTCCCGCATTCGTGATCGTGATCGCTACCTTCGTAACGGTGGTGGAGATGGTGATGCACGCGTTTTTGCCGGATCTGTACGATACGCTGGGCGTGTTCATCTCGCTGATTGTGGTGAACTGCATCATTTTCGCGCGCGCGGAATCCTTTGCCTTCAAAAACCGGCCCTTTGCCTCCGTGCTGGATGGGCTGGGCATGGGCCTGGGCTTTACGCTGGCCATCACGCTGTTGAGCTGCCTGCGCGAACTACTGGGCGCGGGGACGGTTTTCGGCGCGCACGTGCTGCCGGAGGGCTTTCAGCCTATGGCCATTGCCGTGCAACCGGCGGGCGGGTTCATCCTGCTGGGCCTGTTGCTCGCAGCGGTGACGGCGTTGTCCAATCGCTCGCGAAAGGAGGCACCCCGGTGAATTACGTGCTGATCCTCGTGGGTTCGATTCTCGTGAACAATTTTGTGATGAACAAGTTCATGGGCATCTGCCCCTTTCTGGGCGTTTCCAAAAAGTTGGAAACCGCGTTTGGCATGGGCATGGCGGTAACGTTTGTGATGGGCGTCGCCTCGCTGGTGACGTATTTTGTGCGGATGTTGCTCGTGCACTTTGGCCTGGAATACATGCAGACGATCGCCTTCATCCTGGTGATCGCGGTGCTGGTGCAGGTGGTGGAACTGGTGCTGCGCAAGGTCAGCTTCGCGCTGTACCAGGCGCTGGGCGTGTATTTGCCGCTGATTACCACGAATTGCGCGGTGTTGGGCGTGACGATTTTGAATGTGGATGAGGGCTACAATCTGTTGGAATCCGTGGTGAACGGCGTGGGCGGCGCGCTGGGCTTTACGTTGGCCATCGTGCTGTTTGCCGGCATCCGCGAGCGGATGGCGCTTTCGGATATGCCACGCTGGATGAACGGGTTCCCGGGCGCGCTGATTACGGCGGGCTTGATGGCCGTAGCCTTTTCCGGTTTCGCCGGGCTGATTTAGGAAGGAGGGCGATGGCGTGGATGGTGGTGCAATCGCGATTGCCGCCCTCGTGCTGGGCGGGCTGGGGCTGGTGTTTGGCGGCGTGCTGGCTCTGGTGAGCAAGGCATTCAGCGTGCCGCAGGATCCTCTTTTCGATTCGGTGCGCGAGGCGCTGCCGGGTGCCAATTGCGGCGGCTGCGGCTTTTCGGGCTGCGACGCATATGCGCGGGCCGTGGCCGAGGGAAAAGCGGGCGTTTCGCAGTGCCCCGTGGGCGGCGCGGAAGTGGCCGGGCGCATCGCCGCCGTGATGGGCGTGGACGCAGAAAAGATGGAGCGCAAGGCCGCGGTGGTGATGTGCCGGGGCGGCCAGGAAAAATGCCGCATTCGCTTTTCGTATGATGGGCCTCGGAGTTGCCGCAGCGCGGCCCTGGCGGGCGATGGCGATAAGGCCTGCCGCTATAGCTGCCTGGGCTGGGGCGATTGCGAAAGGGCCTGCCCCTTTGGCGCCATTCATGTGAATGAGGAAAGATTGGCGGTGGTGCACGAAAACGCCTGCCGCGGCTGTGGCGTGTGTGTGGACGTCTGTCCACGCGGCGTGCTGCGGCTGATGCCTGTGGAGCACGCCGTGCATCGCATGTGTTCCGCCATGGAGCGTGGCAAAGTCGTGCGCGAAAATTGCAGCGCGGGCTGCCTGGGGTGCGGGAAGTGCGAGCGGAGCTGCAAGTTTGGCGCGTTGAAGCTCGTCAGCCAGCTGCCCGAAATCGATTTGGAAAAATGCGTGGGCTGCATGTGCTGCGCAGACAATTGCCCGACCGGCGCACTGCAGGCGAATGAAGCGCTGCGCAGGCACGCGCTCATCCGCTATGGCGATTGCACAGGTTGTGGCGCGTGCGCAGCCGCCTGCCAGTTTGGCGCAATTGTGGGCGGGGCGGGGCAGCCGCACAGCGTTGTGGAATGGAATTGCGTGGGCTGCGGCGCGTGCGCGGCCGCTTGCCCGCAGGACTGCGTACAAATGGTATACAACACGAAATCGATATAAGTATGCAAAAAACAGGAAAGTTTTTTCGTGCGTTTGCGCCCCTGCTCCGGTTGGTGTTTCCTTTGCGCGAGCGCCCGAACGAAGAACAGCTCCTTTCGGGGGCGGTATATCTTTGCCGCCACGGCAACAACGCCGGTCCGCCGTACACCTTTTTGTATTTGGCCGGGCAGGTGCGGCCGTGGGTGTATTCGGTGTTTTATGAGGAAAAGGCGTGCTTTGCGCACACGTATCGTTACACATTTTTGCAGCGGTGCGGCCTGCCTAGGCCCATCGCCTGGTTGGCTGCGCGCCTGAGCGCCTTTTTCGCGCCCAAGATCCTGCGCGCCCTTAACGCCATCCCCGTATACCGCAACGGCGCGCAATCCATGGTGACGTTGCGCGAGAGCGTGCGGGCGCTGCTGGGCGGCGATTCCATCCTGCTGTTCCCGGATGTGAACTATACCAGCGAGAACGGCGAAATTGGCGAATTGTACCGGGGATTTTTGCTCCTGGAACGCATGTATTGCGCCAAAACGGGCAGGCATCTGCCCTTTGTACCCATTGCTGTGAAGCCGCGCAGGCGCATTGCCATTGGAAGGCCGGTGTTATTTGGCGATGGCGATCCTGAGGAGCAGATGAACAGCGTGGCGGAAGCGCTGCGGCTGGAATTGGACCGGCTGGAAGAAACGGCATAAAATGCCCCCTCCGCGAATACTTTGTAGAGAGTAAAAGCGGACGGGGTGGTGCGGATGATTCGGATTAAGGTGGTAAAAGCGTCCCATTTGATTTTGGGTGCGCTGGCGGTGATCGCCGCAGTGGCGCTGATTGCGCTGATCGTAAAGACAATGGTTTTCGATACTTCCGCCGCCAACGCGGGCGTAAGTCTGGCGAGCGGCACGACGGCCCTGGCGAGCGAAATCAGCCCCCAGGGCTGTTTTCTCGCTGCAGCGGAGGAGGGGGAAGCTGGGGCCTTGCCGGCGGCGGCTTCCAACCCGATCATCATTTTTGACAACGAGCGGGAAACAAGCGCTTCTTCCGCCTGGGAAGTGGACGAGCCCTTGCCCCTCCAAGCACCTGAGGAGAGCGCTGGCGGTCCGGCCGCGGCGGAAGCGGCGCCCACGCCTGCCCCTTCGCCCGTGCCAGTCAAGCGCGTGCTCATTTATCACACACATACCCATGAGGCCTATGCGCAGGAAGAGGGCGATGAATATGTGGAAACGGGCGCCTGGCGCACGGCGGATACCGGGCATTCCGTGGTGCGCGTGGGAGAGGAACTGGCTTCCCTGCTGCGCATGTATGGCTTTGAGGTTACGCACGATACCACAGACAATGAATTGCCGGATTTCAACACAGCGTACTCGCGCTCGCTGGAAACCGTCCTCGCCTATGGCGAGCCCTTTGACCTCTATATTGACCTGCACCGCGACGCCTATGCGGAAGGCGAAGCGCGCGCGGTGCAGGCGAATGGCCAGGATGTGGCGCAGCTGATGATCCTTCTGGGCCGGGGCGACAATTTTGTGGACAAGCCGGACTTCGAGGCAAACTACGGTTTTGCCACCATGCTGACCGATTTGCTGAACGCACGCCATCCCGGCCTGTGCCGCGATGTGATGGTGAAGGGCAACCGCTACAACCAGCATGTGGGCACGCCCGCCATGCTGATCGAGGTGGGGCATAACGAGAATACCCTCTCTGAGGCGCTTGCCTCCATGCCGTATCTGGCCGAGGGCATCGCCACGATGCTGCGGATGGAGGACGGTGAGATGGTTGCCCAGCCATGACGGCGATGGCCCTACTCGGATGGATTTCCGGCATTTCCGGCGGGAATCAGGCGGGTATTGATGTAGTGCCCCAGGATTTCCACAATCTTTTGGTTTTTGCCGCCGTGCGCCACGATGACATCCGCGAAATTCACGTAATTGCGGATATGCCGCTCATACATGGGTTTGACGGTGCCCAGATACTGGCGCGAGATGTCGTCCACATCCCGGCCGCGGTCGCGGATATCGCGGCGGATGCGCCTCAGCAGGCAGATATCCGGATCCACCTGCACGAACAGCTTGAGATCCATCATGGCGCGCACGCGCGGATCGTAGAATGCGTGGATTCCCTCCACGATGGCCACGTCCGCTGGCTGCAGCCAGGTCTGCGTATCGCAGCGGCGGTGCAGCGCAAAATCATAGTCTTTTTCCTGGATGGGTTCGCCCGATTGCAGCGCGAGTAGATCCTGATACAGCGCGTCGTGATCGAAGCTGGCTGGTTCATCAAAATTCAAGGCCCGCCGTTCCTCGAACGTCAGCTCCGGGTGGTCGTGGTAATATGCGTCCTGGCGGAGCAGTACGCAGGGCTGATGAATGCGTCGGGCCAATTCCCGCGCAAGCGTGGATTTGCCGCTGCCGCTCGCGCCGCATATGCCGATGATCAGCATATGAGGTCTACTTTTCCGGCGTCTACGGGGTGCGCCTCTTTGCTGGCCGCCGCGTATCCAATGGCGATGGCGATAGTGAAGTCGTATCCTTCGGGAAAGCGCAGCGCTTTTCGGAACTCCTCCGCCCGGGGCGATGTGAATGCCGCGCGCGGCAAGCCAAGGATCACGCTGCCCAGGCCCATGCCATGCGCGGCAATGGCGAGGTTTTCCACGGCGATGCCGCAATCAATCGCGCCATAGGCCTGGTTTTCGGTGGTGGAACGGGAAAGGAACACGACGGTCGGCGCCTGATAGAAGACATCGAATCCGGGGTTGTCCAGGGCCTGCGCGACGGCCAGGCTGATTTCGCTCAGCAGCGCCTTATTCTGCACAAAGGAAAAATGCCAGGGCTGCGTGTTGCGCGCGCTGGGCGACGCCACAGCGACGTCCATCAACGTTTTCAATTGTTCTGGCGAGATTTGCTGGTTTTGATAGCTGCGGATGCTTCTGCGCTCCAAAATAGCGTGTACAACGGGATTGACCATATGGATACCCCTTTCTGGCCTTGAGATTGCCATAACATTCTCCTGGCAAATTATAGCATGAAATGCCGCATTTCGCAACACAAAAACGTTGACAAATCCGCAAAAATGCGGTATAGTAAATCCGCAAAACGAATACACGGACTGTCTTATGCAGAGTGGCGGAGAGAAGGGCTCGATGAAACCACGGCAACCGGCTTCGGCATGGTGCCAATTCCCCCAGCGAAAGCTGAAAGATAAGACGCGGCTGTAATATCTGGCAAGCCTGCGTCGGCTTGCTTTTTTATTGCGTGTGCGGCTGACCTGAGCAGATTCGTGGCGACTTGCAGAAAGAAGGAATGGAAAATGAAAAAGCTCTTTACTTCGGAATCCGTTACGGAAGGCCATCCGGATAAGATTTGCGACCAGATTTCCGACGCGGTGCTCGATGCGATCCTCGCCAAGGATCCCGAGGCGCGCGTGGCCTGCGAGTGCATTGCCACCACGGGCATGGTGCTTGTGATGGGCGAAATCAGCACGCAGTGCTATGTGCCGATTGAAAAGATCGCCCGGGACACCATCATCGAAATCGGCTATGACAAGCCGGAATATGGCTTTGATGGCAATTCCTGCGCGGTGCTTCTGTCGGTGGATGAGCAATCGCCCGATATTGCCATGGGCGTGAACGACGCGCTGGAAACCCGCGCGCAGGGCCGGTTTGACATTGGCGCCGGTGACCAGGGAATGATGTTTGGCTACGCCTGCGACGAAACCCCTGCACTGATGCCCATGCCCATTTATGAGGCCCACCGGTTGACGCGGCGGCTCGCCCAGGTGCGCAAGGCTGGCCTGCTGCCATATCTGCGGCCGGATGGCAAGGCGCAGGTGACGGTGGAATATGACGGGGAGAACCGCCCGGTTCGCATCGACACGGTGGTGCTGTCCACCCAGCACAGCGACGGCGTATCGCACGAGCAGATTGAGCGCGACATGATTGAGCACGTGATCCGCCCGGCGGTTTCCGCCCATATGCTGGATGAAAACACAAAATACTATATCAATCCTACGGGCCGCTTTGTGGTGGGCGGGCCGCAGGGCGATTCGGGGCTGACGGGCCGCAAGATCATTGTGGATTCCTATGGCGGCATGGGACGGCACGGCGGCGGCGCGTTTTCCGGCAAGGATCCGACGAAGGTCGACCGCTCGGCCGCATACGCGCTGCGCCATGCCGCCAAGAACGTCGTGGCCGCCGGGCTGGCCAGGCGCTGCGAAATCGGCGCGGCATACGCCATTGGCGTGGCGCACCCGGTGTCCGTGATGGTGGATACCTTTGGCACGGGCGCGATGCCGGATGATAAAATTGCGGATCTGGTGGCGCGGACATTCGACCTGCGCCCCACGGCGATCATTGAGCGGCTGGATCTGCGCCGGCCGGTTTACCGGCAGGTGGCCTCGTATGGCCACTTTGGCCGCGATGATCTCGACCTTTCGTGGGAAAAGCTGAACTATGTGAACGAACTCGCGAGGTAAGGCGAATATGCCGCGCTTTGAGGGAATGATTGAGGAAATCCGCTTTCGCAACGAAGAAAACGGATGGACGGTCGCTATGCTGCGGTATGGCAAAAAGCGCGTTACCGCGGTGGGTGTGATGCCCTTTTTGTCCGCCGGGGAACATGTGGCGCTGGTGGGCGAATGGGTGGAACACCGCGACTATGGCGCCCAGATCAAGGTGGAATCTTACGAAACGCTGCGCCCCAAGACCAAAACGGCCATTGAGCGCTATCTGGCTTCCGGACTGATCCGGGGCATTGGGCCGAAAACGGCCAAAATGCTGGTGGACTACTTTGGCGACCAGACGCTGGACGTGCTGGACAGTGCCCCGGAGCGGCTGTGCGAACTGCCGGGCATCAAGCAGCATCGGGCGGAGATGATCATGGAATCCTACCAGGCGCAGCGGCAAATGCAGGCGGAAATTCTGTTTTTGCAGTCCTTCGATATTCCCGTCAGCCTGGCACTGAAGATCTATAAGCGCTTTGGCACGAAGGCGCGCGAACTGCTGGAAGCCGATCCCTACCGCCTGGCGGACGAGGTGGAGGGCGTGGGGTTCCGAACGGTGGACACCATCGCGCGCACGATGGGCGTTCCGGCGGATGATCCGCACCGGATGGAATGCGGCGTACAATATGTGCTTGCGGAGGCGGCTGCGTCGGAAGGGCATACGTTCCTTCCGGAGCCGGTTTTGGCCGCTTCCGCCGCGCAGCTTCTGGGCGTGGCGCCGGAAGCGCTGGAGCAGCCGGTAAAACGGCTGGCGTTTACCGGCCAGCTCCATATCGAGCTGGCCGATGGCGCGAAGCATGTGTATCTCAAGGAGTTTTACGACGCGGAACAGGAAGTGGCTACGCGCCTTTTGCGGCTGGCGCGGTTTCAGGCCAAGCCCCTTTCGCAGCTCCCCGCCATGGATGTGGAACTGGGCGAGGAGCAGCTGGACGCGGTGCGCGCGTGCATGGAGCATCCGCTGCTGATCGTCACCGGTGGCCCCGGCACGGGCAAAACCACTTGCATCCAGTGCGTTTTGCGTATGTTCAAGGGGAAAGTGGAGCTTTGCGCGCCCACCGGGCGGGCGGCCAAGCGCATCACTGAGGCCACGGGCCGCGATGCGCGCACCATCCACCGCATGCTGGAATACAGCGGCGAGGAGGGCAAGTTCCAGCGCAACGAGGAAAAGCCGCTTGCGTGCGATGCTGTCATCGTCGATGAGGTTTCGATGGTGGATCTGTTTTTGATGCGCAGCCTTCTGCGCGCCATCGCACCCGGCACGCGGCTGGTTTTTGTGGGCGATGCGGATCAGCTGCCCTCTGTCGGCGCGGGGAATGTGCTCGGCGATATGATTGCCAGCGGCGTTTTGCCCGTGCGGCAACTGACTACCATCTACCGGCAGGCGCAGGAAAGCATGATTGTGATGAATGCGCACCGCATCAACCGCGGGGAAATGCCGGTTTTGCGCGCGAAGGACACCAATTTCTTTTTCGAGCGCAAGGAAAATGGTAAAGACGCCGCCAGCAGCGCCATTGCCCTGGTGAAAACCCGCCTGCCAGGCTTTGCCGGGCTCGATAGCCTGCGCGATATCCAGGTGATGGCGCCGATGAAAAAGGGCGTGACCGGCGTGTACGAAATGAACCGGGCGCTGCAGGAGGCGCTCAATCCCCGGCGGCCCGGCATGGCGGAATTGCCGCGCGGGGACAGCGTGTTTCGCGTGGGCGATAAGGTGATGCAGACCAAAAACAATTATGAATTGCCCTGGGAAAAGGATGGCGAGGAGGGCGAAGGCGTTTTCAACGGGGATATCGGCTTTATTCGCGCCATCAACCGTGCCAGCCGGGAAATCACCGTGTTGTTCGATGACGGCCGGGAAGCGGTGTATACCGAGGGCGATTGCGAGGCGCTTGAGCATGCGTATTGCATCTCCGTGCACAAAAGCCAGGGAAGCGAGTTTGAGGCCGTGGTGCTGCCGCTCGTTTCCGGCCCGCCCATGCTCATGAACCGCAACCTGCTCTACACCGCGGTGACGCGCGCACGGCGCATAGTGGTCATCGTTGGGCGGGAAGCGGCCATATGGCAAATGGTGGCCAACAAGCGCGATCAAACGCGCTATAGCGGCCTTGCGCGCAGGCTGAGCGAGGGAAATCTGCAATAGCAGGCCATGGAGGCCCCTTTCACCCCTCAGCTGGCAAAACGATGCTTTTTTTCCGGCCCCCAAGGAGTGATTCGCTTCACAATGCGAAAAATCGCGCAAAAAGTTGCGCGATTTTTTCCTGTGTGCTATATTGTAGGGGAATAGGGGGGATTTTATGATTTTTTCCTCGCGGGAAGAAGTCATCGCCATGACGCCCATGTGGCAAGGCGAGCGCTTTGCGGACGGGCGGCCCAAGGTGGCAGACCGCTATCTGGACGCATTGTATGATATGACGCTGGAAGAACTGTGGAAGCCCATTTTCGTGCAGGGATATGAGAGCCAGTTCATCGCCATGAAATCGCTGCACCCGGAATTTAAGGAAGACGGCACGGTGAACCGCAAGTTGGTGGGGCGCGCCGTCACCGCCATGTATGCGCCCACGCGGCCGGATTACGCCGGGGCCATGGCGAACCAGGCCAGGGCCCTGGGAAAGGTGGGCACGCCCAACCAGTGGGTGATCGATAGCCTGCAAAGCCGGGATGTCATTGTCATCGATATGTTCGATAAAATCTACAAGGGCACCTTCGTGGGCGGCAATCTGACCACGGCCATCCGCCAGAAAACCGGCAATGGCGGGGCGGTGATCTGGGGCGGTATCCGCGATATTGAGCAGATGCACAAGGTGCCGGATGTGCAGGTGTATTATCGGGGCATCGATCCCACGCCCATCCGCGATTTCGCCATGCTGGGCATGAATTGCCCGGTTCGGCTGGGCGATGGCAGGGAGGCGGCCATCTGCCTGCCGGGCGATATTGTGTATGGTTGCTCGGGCGGCGTGCTGTTCATTCCGCCGCACCTGGCCATGGAAGTGGTGGATGGCGGCGCAAAAACGCAGATCAAGGACATTTTCGGCTTTGAAATGATCGCGCAGAACAAATTCACCACTGCGCAGATCGATAAGAACACCTGGTCTGTGGAAATGCTGGATTTGCTGACCGATTTTATTCAAAAGGACGAGCGGGGCATTCCCTACCGGTCGCTCGATTGGAGCAGGGAATACGATCTGGCGCGCAATGGCGATCCGAATGATACCCAGAGTGCCCTTTAGGCCCTTGGCAAAACAATGTGCGGGTGGGCGTATGCTGCTCACCCGCTATCGCGCGGAGGTACGCTCTATTTTGGCAGTTTGGTTACCATCTAAAGCAACACAACTCTCAAACCCGAAGAAACGGAGATAGTTAATATGGCATGTTTAGTTACCATCTAAAACAACACAACTCTCAAACCCACAGAAAATACCCTTTTGTCAATTGGCAGTTTAGTTACCATCTAAAACAACACAACTCTCAAACTGATGACAGTCCTGCGCCATAAAGCCGGGAGTTTAGTTACCATCTAAAACAACACAACTCTCAAACTAGTCGTCGTCGCGTCTGTTTATCGGCTTTGTTTAGTTACCATCTAAAACAACACAACTCTCAAACTCAAGGCTTTTTGTTTTCTTCTCTCCTCAAGT
>DVJN01000035.1 GCA_018716755.1 Candidatus Alectryocaccomicrobium excrementavium | reverse complement strand
GAATTGCGCGGAATAATAATAAAGGTAGCCGGCGGCGGCTACCGGGCCATACGATAGCATACCGCGCGCGAGCGCGAAATCGCAATATAAACCGGAGGAAATGGAATGGCGCAGCAAAACAAGCTGATCATAGTGGAATCGCCCGCGAAGGCGCGCACGATCACGAAATTCCTGGGCAGGGGCTATAAGGTCGAAGCCTCGCAGGGGCACATTCGCGATCTGCCCAAATCGCAAATCGGCGTAGACGTAGATAACAATTTCGAGCCCAAATACATCACCATTCGCGGGCGCGGAGAGATCCTCACGCGCATCCGCAAGGAAGCCAAGGCTGCCAAGGCCGTTTACCTCGCGACCGACCCGGATCGCGAGGGCGAAGACATATCCTGGCACCTGGCGAACATTCTGGGCATCGATCCCTCCACCCCGTGCCGCGTAAAATTTCACGAAATCACGGAAAAGGAGATCAAATCCGCCATCAAAAAGCCGGAGCCGCTGGATCTGAACCTGGTGGACGCGCAGCAGGCGCGCCGCGTGCTCGACCGGCTGGTGGGCTACAAGATCAGCCCCCTTTTGTGGCGCAAGGTGCGCCAGGGCCTGTCCGCCGGGCGCGTGCAGTCGGTCGCCACGGCGATGATCGTCGAGCGCGAGCGCGAAATCGAGGCCTTCCAATCCGAAGAGTATTGGACCATCGCAGGCGATTTCCCGGGCTTTGGCGCCCGCTATCAGGGGCAGAATGGCGATAAGGCCGATCTGAAGAGCCAGGAGGATTGCGATGCGGTGATCCGCCGCGTGCGCGAGGCGCGCTTCACGGTGGGCAATGTCAAGCGCGGCGAGCGCAAAAAGTATCCCGCTCCCCCGTTTACCACTTCGAACCTGCAGCAGGAAGCCTCGCGCAAGCTGGGGTTCACCACCTCCAAAACCATGCAGATCGCCCAGCAGCTCTACGAAGGGGTGGACATCGCCGGGGTCGGCACGCAAGGCGTGGTGAGCTATATCCGCACGGACTCCACCCGCGTATCGGACGAGGCGATTGCCAGCGTGCGCGAAACCATCCTCGGGCGCTTTGGCGGCGAATACCTGCCCGCCACGCCGAACACCTACAAGAGCAAAAAGAGCGCGCAGGACGCGCACGAGGCCATTCGCCCCACCAACATGGAATACCGGCCGGATCAGCTCAAGGCCTCGCTCTCCCGCGACCAGTACCGGCTGTACAAGCTGATTTACGACCGCTTCCTCGCCAGCCAGATGACGCCAGCCATTTACGATACGCTGGGCGCGGAAATGGCGGCGGATACGGGCGACAAATTCGTCTATTCCGGGCAGCACAAGCGCTTTGCGGGCTTCACCGCGGTCTACGAAGAAGGGCACGACGACGTGCAGGAAGAAGCGGACACCACGCTGCCCGCCCTGGAAAACGGCATGGAGCTGCGCCTGGTTGACGCGCACGCCGACCAGCACTTCACCCAGCCACCGCCACGCTACACCGAAGCTTCGCTGGTGCACGCCCTGGAAGAACTGGGCATTGGCCGTCCCTCGACCTATGCGCCCACGATTTCCACCATCACCACGCGCGGCTATATCACCCGCAAAAACAAGCGCCTGGAGCCGACGGAGCTGGGCGTAGTGGTGACCAATATGATGACGAAATATTTCCCTGATATCGTGGACATCGATTTCACCGCTGAAATGGAAAAAGAGCTGGACGAAATCGAAACCGGCGCCATGGACTGGCATAAGGTCATCGCGGATTTCTATGGCCCATTCGAAAAAACGCTGGAAATTGCCGATCAGTCCATCGAAAAAGTGGAAATCAAGGACGAGGTTTCAGACATTCCCTGCGAAAAATGCGGCGCCATGATGGTGTACAAAACCGGGCGCTATGGCCGGTTCCTCGCCTGCCCCAATTTCCCCGAGTGCAAACACACGCAGGCGCTGCTCAAGGCCATTGACGCGCCTTGCCCCGAATGCGGCGGCAAGCTCTACGAGCGCGTGAGCAAGCGCGGCCGGCACTTTTACGGCTGTGAGAACTACCCCACCTGCCAGTTCGTTTCCTGGGACATGCCGGTCACCGACAAATGCCCCGATTGCGGCGGCCGCATGGTGCTCAAGCGCAACGCCAAGGGCGATGCCTATCACCTGTGCGTGAACGAAAACTGCAAAAAGCGCGTTCCCGTAAGCGCGCCCGAAGATGAATAGGGTCACAGTGGTGGGCGCGGGGCTGGCCGGGTGTGAGGCGGCCTGGCAGCTCGCGCGCCGCGGCATACCCGTTCGCCTGGTGGACATGAAGCCGAAGAAACATTCGCCCGCCCACACGCTGAACAGCTTTTCAGAACTGGTCTGCTCCAATTCGCTCAAGGCCGAGCAGCTCACCAACGCCTCGGGCCTTCTCAAGGCGGAGATGGCCCTGTTGGATTCGCTGATTCTCAATTGCGCCCAGTGGGCGCGCGTGCCCGCGGGCGGCGCGCTGGCGGTGGACCGGGAAGCGTTTTCCCTCCGCGTGACGGAAATCCTTGAAAGCGAGCCGCTGATTGAAATCGCCACTGGCCAGGTGGTAAACGCCATTCCGGAAGCGCCCGCCATCCTCGCCACCGGCCCGCTGACGGATGAAGCCCTGGTGGGCGCCATTGAGGCGCTGCCCGGCGTGCATAAGTTGCACTTTTTCGACGCGGCCGCACCCATCGTCACCCTGGAATCCATCGATATGAGCAAGGTCTTTCGCGCTTCGCGCTATGGCCGTGGCGCGGATTACCTCAATTGCCCGATGACGGAGGCGGAATACAACCGCTTTTACGAGGCGCTCGTCACCGCGCAGACCAACGATCCGCACGGCTTTGAAAAATCGCTGGTGTTCGAGGGCTGCCTGGCTGTGGAGATCCTGGCCTCGCGCGGGCGGCAGACGCTGGCCTTTGGCCCGCTCAAGCCCGTGGGGCTCGTGGATCCGCGCACGGGCAAAATGCCCTATGCCGTGGCGCAACTGCGGCAGGATGACGCCGCCGGTACGCTCTATAACCTGGTCGGCTTTCAAACGCGCCTCAAATGGGGCGAACAGAAGCGCGTGTTTTCGCTGATCCCCGGCCTGGAGCACGCCGAATTCGCCCGCTATGGCGTGATGCACCGCAACACATACCTCAATTCGCCCGATGTGCTGGGCGCAAACTACGCCCTGCGCGACAACCCCCTCCTGCGCTTTGCCGGGCAAATTACCGGCGTGGAGGGCTACATGGAATCCGCCGCCAGCGGCCTCACAGCCGCCATTGCGCTGGCCGAACGCCTGCGCGGCAATGCGGAGCCGGACTTCACCGGCAAAACGATGCTGGGCGCGCTGGAGCGCTATGTGCGCACGCCCAACGCGCATTTCCAGCCCATGAACGCAAATTTCGGCTTGCTCGAACCGCTTGGCGAGCGCGTGAAGGGCAAGCGGCAGCGCTATGAAAAACTGGCGGAGCGCGCGCTGGCCACGCTGGCGGCGTTCGCCCTGCCAAAGGAGGAAGAAACCGTATGATCAAGGGAACGACGATCTGCGCCGTCCGGCGCGATGGCATGTGCGCCCTCGCAGGCGATGGGCAAGTCACCGTCGGCGAAACCACCATCATGAAGCACAGCGCCAAAAAAGTGCGCCGCATTTATAACGGCCAGGTGGTGGTCGGCTTCGCGGGCAGCGTGGCCGACGCATTCGCGCTATGCGAAAAATTTGAGGACAAACTCCAGCAGTATTCCGGCAACCTGCAGCGCGCGGCAGTGGAACTGGCCCAGGACTGGCGGATGGACAAGGCCATGCGCAAGCTGGAAGCCATGCTGCTGTGTGCAGACAAAGAGAACCTGCTGCTCATTTCCGGCACGGGCGAAGTGATCGAATCGGACGACGGCGTGCTCGCCATCGGTTCCGGCGGGAATTACGCGCTTGCCGCCGCCCGCGCGCTGGTGGAGAACACCTCTCTGCCCGCGGATGAAATCGCGCGCAAGGCGCTCACCATCGCTTCGCAAATTTGCGTATACACCAACGACCACATCATTGTGGAAGTCGTTTGAAGGGAGGCGCGACTATGGCAATGCTCACCCCAAGGCAAATCGTAAACGAACTCGACCGCTACATCGTAGGCCAGGATGAAGCCAAGCGCGCCGTGGCCGTCGCCCTGCGCAACCGCTACCGCCGCAAGCAGCTGCCCGAAGAAATCCGCGAAGAAGTCACGCCCAAAAACATCCTCATGATCGGCCCCACCGGCGTGGGCAAAACGGAGATCGCCCGCCGCCTTGCCAAGCTGGTGACTGCGCCTTTTGTGAAGGTGGAAGCCACGAAGTTCACCGAGGTGGGCTATGTGGGCCGCGACGTGGATTCCATCATCCGCGATTTGGTGGAGGCTTCCATCCGCATGGTAAAGGAAGAGCACACCGAGCGCGTGCGCGAGGCTGCCCGCCGCAACGCCGAGGACCGGCTGATCGACCTGATCGTCCATCCCGTGAAGAAAAAGACCAACCCCATCGACGTGTTGCTGGGCAACACTCCGAAAAGAAGCGCCGAAACGCCCGAGGAAAGCGAAAAGCTCAGCGCCACGCGCGGCGAAGTGCGCGCCGCGCTGGAAGCAGGCGAAATGGAAGAGCGGCTGGTGGAAATCGAAGTGGAAGAAACCATGCCCCGCGCGGATCTGCCCGGCACGGATCTCAACATGAACGACATGCTCGGCTCCATCCTGCCCAAAAAAACCAAGTTGCGCAAGGTGCCCGTGAAAGAGGCGCGCAAAATTCTCCGCGCGGAGGAAGAGCAGGCGCTGATCGATATGGACGCGGTGTATACTGAAGCGATCGATCGCGCGGAGCAGGACGGCATCGTTTTCCTGGATGAAATCGACAAGATCGCCGGCAAGGGCAACGCCAACGGCCCGGACGTTTCCCGCGAGGGCGTGCAGCGCGATATCCTGCCCATCGTGGAAGGTTCCACTGTGAACACCAAGTATGGCCCGGTAAAGACGGATCACATCCTCTTCATCGCCGCGGGGGCGTTCCACGTTTCCAAGGTGAGCGACCTGATCCCCGAATTGCAGGGCCGCTTCCCGGTGCACGTTACGCTCAAGCCGCTCACGAAAGAGGACTATCGCCGCATCCTCACCCAGCCGGAAAACGCCCTCATCCGCCAGTATCAATTGTTGCTGCGGGTGGACAATGTGGAGCTCTCCTTCGACGATTCCGCGCTGGACGCCATCGCCGAACATGCCTTTGAGGCGAATGAAAACAGCGAAAACATCGGCGCACGCCGCCTGCACACGGTGCTCGAGCGCATCCTCTCCGACGTAGCCTTCAACGCGGGCGATGGCGACGCGCCACAGGTCGATTTCGTCGTGGATGCAAACTATGTGCAGTCCCAGCTACAAGACGCAGTGAAAGAACGCGATCTGAAAAAATATATTCTATAGCGCTATCCGTTTCCCGGCAAACCGCGGGTTTGCCGGGAATTTTGCCCTCCTGGGGCCCACGCAAGCAGTGCGGAGCTTTCGTGCGCTTCCGTGAAAGTACGCCTCCATGTTTTTTGTTGAACCTTTGTATACCGTGCGAATCGCGCGAATAATTTCCCGCGCCAATGGATACGATATTGCAACAAAGCAATATCGTATTTTTTTGGAGGGATACTGGGTGAAAGCCATCATCATGGCCGGCGGCGAAGGTTCGCGGCTTCGGCCTCTCACATGCGACTGTCCTAAACCCATGGTTCGCTTCTTGGACAAGCCCATCCTGGAATACGCGCTTTTGCATCTAAAGGCGCACGGCGTTAAGGAGGTGGGCGTCACTCTGGGCTATCTGCCCGACCGCATCAAAGACGCCTTTGGCGACGGCGAATCGCTGGGGCTTTCGCTGCGCTATTACACGGAGCAGCAGCCGCTGGGCACGGCGGGCGGCGTGAAACAGGCGCAGGACATGCTCACAGAAACCTTCTGCGTGCTTTCCGGCGACGGCATCACGGATATCGACCTTTCCCAGGCGTTTGCCTGGCACAGGGAGCGCGGCGCGCTGGCCACGCTGATCCTCAAGCATGTGGAAAATCCTCTGGAATACGGCGTGGTGGTGGCGGGCGCGGACGGGCGCGTGCGCAGCTTTCACGAAAAGCCCGACTGGGGCGAAGTGCTCTCCGACACGGTGAATACCGGCATCTATATCCTGGAACCGGAAATTCTCTCCCACATTCCCGACGGGCGCGCCTACGATTTTGGGCGCGAACTGTTCCCTCGCCTGTTGGAAAAGGGCGAGGCCATATTTGCGCTGGCCATGGACGGCTACTGGTGCGATATCGGCGATACGGGCGCGTATTTGCGCGCACATTGCGACGCGCTGGATGGAAAAATCCGCCTGCCCCTGCCCGCCCGCACCGGCGGCGTGTTCCGCGCCAAAAGCGCGCGCATAGACCGCTCCGCCATCCTGGAAGCGCCCTGCTTTATCGGGGAAAACGCGCAGATCAGCGCGGGTGCGCGCATTGGGCCCTACAGTGTGATCGGCGCGGACGCGCAGGTCGGCGCGCGCGTTAGCGTCAAACGCAGCGTGCTGTGGCAGGGCGCCTGCGCACAGGAAGGTTGCCAGCTGCGCGCCTGCGTGCTCGCCAATGGCGCCTACATGCGGCCGGAGTCATCCGCATTTGAAGAAAGCGTGCTGGGCGAAAACTCCGTGCTGGGCGCGCGCTCAACGCTGCTGCCGGGCATAAAAATCTGGCCGGGCAAACAGATTGGAGAGGGCGAGCGCGTGGCAGCCAACGTGGTGTGGGGCGCGGGAAACAGCGCTTCCTTCGAATCCGGGGCGCTATTGCTCTCCTCGCCCGCGCAGGCCGTTTTTGCAGCCCAGGCGGTAGCGGCCCAGCGCGGCACGCACGAGCTGCTCCTGGCCCGTGCCAGCGGCGCCAATGCCAGCGCTTATGCCAGCGCAATCTGCGCCGGGCTGATGGCCCAGGGCATCCAGGTGCTGGACGCGGGCGTGTGTACCCTGCCGCAGCTGCGCCATACGCTATCCTCCATCGGCGCAGACGGCGCTCTGTGGATCGCGGATAACCGCCTGTATCCTCTGGACGCGGCAGGCGCCGCGCTGGACAAAGCCGCGCAACGCGCCATTGCCACGCTGCTCACCCGGGGCGATTACACCGCGCCATTCTCCGGCATCACCCACCCGGTGATTTCCCTCGGCCGCACGGATCTCTATTACGCAGGCAGCCTGAGCGTGCGCCCCATCGTGTGCGAATGCGCGCTGGCCGTTTTCGCGCAAACCGAACCGCTGATGTCCATCGCTGAACGCGTATTCCAGCGCGCGGGCGTGCGGGCGCGCGTGGAATGGGAAGAAGAGATGATGGAACTTTCCCGGGGCGAAACCGGCGTGTGGCTGAGCGAAACCGGCGAACACGCCCGCTTTGCCGACGAAACCGGCCTGCTCAGCGAGGCGGAAAACGAACTACTGCTCGCCTGGGCCGCGCTGGAGGACGGCGCGGAGTGCGTCGTTGCGCCCATCGGCTCCACACAGGCCATTGCCCGGCTCTGCGAAGAATATGGCGTTCCCGTCTCCGAATGCAAAAACGATCCCGCGCAGAAGATGCGCGCGATGATGCAGGCGGGCCAATTTGCCCTGCATTACGACGGCATCTACGCCGCGCTGCGCGTGGTGGAGCTGCTTTCCCGCGGCGGCTGGACGCTGCCGGACTGGCGCAAGGCCATGCCGGAAATCTGCCGCCAGACGCGCACCGTGCCGGTCGACGTGCGCGCAAAGGGGCGCGTGCTGCGCGCATTGGCGGAAAACCAGCCCGAAGCGGAATTGACCGACGGCATCTCCATCCGCACGGATGGCGGCTGGGTGTGGATCGCCCCTTCCGGCGAGCACGCGGAATGCACGGTTGTGGGCGAGGCGAACGACGCCGAATTCGCCCGTGAATTGTGCGATTTCTATGCGGGCGAGATCGAGCGGCTGGCCAAAATGGAAAATTGACGCGGCAAAGCGGTTGACAAAAGCGCGGCGGCGCGGTATCCTAAAAGGGATGCCGCGCCGCCGCGCATAAAACCAGCCGTTCTGCGGGCTGCGCGCCGCGGAGGAAGCCGGATGGACAAAGCGCCACGGCGCGATTTTTCGGGAGGATCGCATGGAGATTCGAAAGATAACCAGCCGCAAAAAGGATTATCTGCCCCTGCTGCTGCTCGGCGACGAGCAGGAAAGCATGATCGACCGCTATTTGGAGCGCGGCGACCTGTATGTTCTCTTCGCCGAAGGTGCTGCGCGGGCCGTTTGCGCAGTGACGGACGAGGGAAACGGCGTGCTGGAAATCAAGAACATCGCCGTTGCACCCGCCTTTCAAAAGAAAGGCCTGGGCCGCGCGCTGATCGCCTATATCGAAAATGCCTACCGGCAAACCCATGCGGTTTTGCTGGTAGGCACCGGCGAAAGCCCCCTCACCGTGCCATTTTACGAAAAATGCGGCTTTCGCTATTCGCATCGGATCCCAAACTTCTTCACCGTCCACTACGATCACCCTATCTACGAGGGCGGTGTGCTGCTCAGGGATATGGTGTATTTGCAAAAGCCCCTCGCGCCGCATTAGAAACCTCTATCAGCGCGAAAGGGCCGCTCGGATACGCTACTTCACAGACCAGATGCCGCAGGCGCGCCCACCATCGATCATATAGTTTGCACCGGTGATAAACGCCGCCTGATCCGAACATAGATACAGGATCAAATCCACGATTTCCTGCGGCTGCGCGGCACGGCCCAATAGCGTGGGCATATTGGCCATAGCTGGACGTGTGAGCACTGGGCCGGGAGATACGCAATTCACGCGAATGCCATAGGGCGCGCCATACTGCGCCAGCGATTTCGTAAGGCCGAACATTACGCCGCTCTTCGCCGCGCTGTAGTCCACGCCACTGCTTCCCGTCTGCCCTTCGATGGAACCGATGTGAATGATTACGCCCGTTTTGCGCTCCATCATGTGCCCGATCACCGCGTGGGCCAGATACATGGGCGCGCGCAAGTTCACGTCGATGCCCCAATCCAGCGTACTCACGCTCCATTCCTTAAAGGAACTGCCTTTTTCCTGCAATACGCGGACCGAAGCACCTCCCGCGCAACTCACAGTGCAATCCACTTGGCCAAACGTGGCGATGGCGAAATCCACCGCGTCTTTGATTTGCGCGTATTCCCGCACGTCCACACCCATGCCCTGGGCGCTGCCGCCGTTCTCACGGATTTCCCGCGCGCAGTTTTCTACCTGTTCCGCGTTGATATCCAGCATCAGCACGTTCGAGCCTTCTTTCGCCAGGCACTGCGAGGTAAGCAGCCCCATGCCCGAAGCCGCCCCCGTCACAATCGCCGTCTTTCCCACAAATCCCGTAACGATCATTTTACATCTTCCTCCGTTTCATCTGCGTCCGCAATGTTCCAACAAAAATCGCGCAAAACGCTCTTCATGTTTTGCACTGGCGGTTGCGACGTGACAAAATTGGCGCTGTACCGTTCCACGCAGAACGTGATGGCACAACCGAGCTTGGGCGCGAGGAACCGATGTGCCAGCGCAAATTTTCCGTTGATCAAGTGAATAAACGACACGTGCAATTCTCGCCGAAGCGCGAGCGTGGTGTTCACGGCTTCAACGTATTGCTGTTCGGTATCTGCGGTGGTTACGATCTTGGCAAAATCCGCGCCTCGCTTTTCGATGGAAAGCATGTGTTCCAGCACTTCCTCGGTGGAAAGCGGCTCCGCTATATGCGATGACATTACCACTTCCCCGCCCATCTCGTGCACCTCGTCTATGGCGCGGCGCTGCCTGTCGATCGCCTCAGGATTCCAACTGATTTCGCGCGGCGAAGGGTCGAACGTGTCCGCCGGAAAATCCACGGCCGCGCCGCCAGCGCAAACGGCCAGTTTCAGCAGTTCCACCCGCTCCTCATCGCTCGCGGGCGTCGGCCAGCCGGCCGCGTCGCCGCGATAGAGCAAAAACATCACCGGTTTTGCGGTAGAACGCGCAATCCGAGCAAAATTCTCCTGTGTGAGCAGCGCTTTATCCATGCGCAAATGGATGGCAAAGGCATCTGCCCCGGCAAACTCGCCGTTGCGCATGGTGGCCATGGCTTCCTCCACGCTGGGCGGAGCAAAAATACAAGCCACGATGGGTTTGGGCAAC
>DVJN01000219.1 GCA_018716755.1 Candidatus Alectryocaccomicrobium excrementavium | reverse complement strand
CGCGCGCGCTGTGCGCGAAACAGCGCGGAGTAAGCCCAATGAAGCAGGGAGTGCCACAAGCGAGCTTGCGAGCGCAGTGGTACGACCATGCTGAATTGAGGAACGGTGCGAAACGGAAAAATACTTTCCCGTACCGGTCGCTGCCCGTCGGAGGCCCGAAGGGCTGAAGGCGCGAGCACACGCAGTGCGCAGCGCCGGAACACTGGGCCACCGTAGGCGGGGCGCACGAAGGCCGCGCGCTGTGCGCGAAACAGGCCGAAGTAAGCCCAATGAAGCAGGGAGTGCCGCAAGCGAGCTTGTGAGCGCAGCGGGACGACCATGCTGAATTGAGGGCCGGTGCGAAGATGCAGGACGACCATTGCGAATTGTGGATAGTTTACTCCCCCGCCACCAAAATTCCCGGCATCACATTTTTTTCTGCGCTTTGTGGCCGTACATCATCTGATCCACTGCCTGCAAGATGGCCTCCGCCCCGTCGCTATGGGGCGGATTGCAATGCAAAATTCCGATGCTGACCTGGCGGAAAGGGCAGGGTGCACCGTTTTCCCAACCGCGGCATTTCCGCAAATCGTCCACAACGCTTTCCGGGGCAATGCCCCTAAAAAGGGCGATGAACTCATCCCCGCCAAAGCGGTACAGTTCCCCATAGCCCTCCAGGATACCGGCGCTGACGCTGGCAAAGTGCCGCAGATAGGCGTCGCCCAGCAGATGCCCATAGCGGTCGTTCACGGCCTTGAAGCGGTCCAGATCCATAAACATCACGGAAAAGGCGTCCCCGCTTGCCAGCAAAGCGTTCAGATGGTTCAAAAGGCCCGTGCGGTTGCCCAGGCCGGTGAGGGGATCCGAAACCGCGTTTTTTTCCAGCCGCTCGATTTTGATGGAATCCCGGATCATGCGGTACAGCGTGAAATCCGCCACGAAAATGGAAAAGAGCAGCAGCAACAGCAGGCAGACCTTTGGCGCGCCCCCGCCCTCCTGCAGGAGAACATTGTGCATTACCGCGAGGGTCAGAAAATTGAGGATGCTGGTAAGGAAAATATATTTGTGCCAATTCTGATCGGACGAGCGGATGTTCTCGACAGCGAATCCGAATTTGGAAACAATGACCCGGCAAAAGGGCACGACCGTGAGGAGAAAAAAGGCCGTTTCCAGACCCAGGCTGCACAGAAAATCGCCGGAAAACCACGTGGCGGAGCACAAAAATGCCAGGGCAAACACTCCAAAAGTATAAGACCAGCAGGTGCACATAATGGTGAAGATCACCAGCGGGCGCGCCTGATACAGAAAGCGCAGCGGCAGCAGATACACAAAGCCCGCCAGCATCGTGCGGCCATCGCCCTGAAAATTCATCGGCTTTGCCAGGGCCAGCGTCAGCGCAACGACGGCGGCGGAAAACGCAACGAGCACCAGCACCGTAAACCTGCGGGAATACTTTCTCTTCAGGCACAATCCCACGGAAACCAGATTGATCACCAGCACTTCCAGGGTGGGCAAAGTCTGCACAGGATCCACCGGCTGCATCCCTCCTTTCTGATAAATCCCCTGGAATTATAGCGAAAAATCCATCCCTGCGCAAGCGGCGCCGTGCATCCGGTTTGTAAAGTTATATGGCGCAAAACCCGCCGGCGCAAAAGGGCAAAAAGGGCCCGCAGCGCATGTTTGCCATCCGGGCCGCATAGCTATTGTGATAAGGAGAAGGGAGGGAGCGGCATGCAGCGGGTAAAAGTGCGGCGGGAAAGGCCGGCGGCCGCGGCCTGGGTTCTGGCGCTGCTGCTCAGCGCGCTCTTTGTGCTGCTGATCGCGCGCGGCGCGAAAACCGCGCCCGAAAGCGGCGGCGGAGCGGACACGGCCGTGCGCGGCGATTACGCGCTCACCTTTCCCCCGCTGGAAACGCATCTTCTGCAATTCGGCGCCTATGAGGACGCGCTCAGTGCGCGCATCGAGGCGGCGCGCTACGTTCCCCGCGGCGCCGCCGGATACATCCTGGAGGGCAGCTTATACCGCGTCATCGCCGCGGGATACGATTCCCGGGAGGACGCGGAGGGCGTGCGCGCGCGCCTGCGGGAGGACGAGGGCCTGGACGCGGGCGTATACTCCCTTTCCTCGGGCGCAGTGGATCTGACCATCCGCGGCACGCAGGCGCAGGCGGAAGCGCTCCTCCTGGCGGAAACCACGCTGCGCAACACCGCCGCGCAGCTCAACGAAACCGCGTTTGCCTTCGACCGGGGCGAGCTTTCCGAGCGGGATGCGCGCAACCGGCTGGCCATCATCGCTTCCGCCGCCCGCCAGGCCCACGACGCGCTGGCGCAGGCCGCCGAAGAGACGCAAAGCGCGGTTATCGACGCGTTTTTATCCCTTTTATCCGGCATTGCCAATGAAACGGAGCAACTTTCCAGCGAAAATGTGGCCGGGGGGCTTTCTTTTTCCGGCAGAATCAAGTATAATTATATTGATGTACGCGTCCGCCACATTGATATTCTCAAGGCCGTGGGCGAGATGGGCGCATAGAAAACTTTCGGGAGGTGCTTGCGTGAAAGCAACAGAAATACAAAAGCTGCTGGACGCGACCATCGTGTGTGGCTCGCTGGATGATATCGACGTGATGTGCGGCTGCGGGTCGGACATGATGAGCGACGTTCTCGCCTTCCCCAAGGAGAAGATGGTTCTGCTCACAGGGCTGACCAACGCGCACACCGTGCGCACCTGCGAGCTGCTGGACGTGTGCGCGATCGTCTTCGTGCGCGGAAAGATCCCGGGCCGCGACGTGATCGACGAGGCGGAAGAAGCCGGCATTCCCATCCTGGCCACGCGGCTGACGCTATACGACGCGTGCGGCACGCTGTTCAAGGCCGGGTTGCCCGGAGGAACGGGGCGCAAGCTATGAGTGAAATGCTGCATGAGCGCTTTGAAATAGCGCAGGGGGATTTCGCCACGGCGGGGGAAGCGTCTGGCCGGATCAAGCGCATCCTCAAAAAGCTGGGCGTGGACAGCGCTGTCGTGCGGCGCGTGTCCGTGGCTTCCTATGAAGTGGAGCTGAACCTGGTCATCCATTCCCTGGGCGGCCGCATGGAGCTCACCGTGCTGCCCGAGCACGTGAAGCTCTATGTGGAAGACGACGGCCCGGGCATTCCGGATATCGATAAGGCCATGCAGGAGGGATTCTCCACCGCGAGCGACGAGGTGCGCATGATGGGCTTCGGCGCGGGCATGGGCCTGCCCAATATGAAAAGGAACGCCGACGATTTCGATATTTCAAGCGTCGTGGGGGTGGGCACGAAAATTACCATGACGTTCAATACCTAGGATGCGGAGGAGGGGGATCGGCAATGGACCGGTACTACCATTCTGTCACGCTGGATAAGGACAAATGCGTTGGCTGCACCAATTGCTTAAAGCGCTGCCCCACCGAGGCCATCCGCGTGCGCGGCGGGCGGGCGCGCATCATCGATGAGCGCTGCATCGATTGCGGCGAGTGCATCCGCGTTTGCGAGCACCACGCCAAAATCGCCAACACCAATCCGCTCAGCGCCATCAATGGCTTTCCCTATAAAATCGCGCTGCCCGCGCCCTCGCTGTATGGCCAGTTCAAAAACCTGCGCAGCATTAACGATGTGATCGAGGGCCTCAAAATGATGGGGTTCGACGCGGTGTATGAGGTGGCGCGCGGCGCGGACATCGTGTCCGTGGCGGTGATGGAGCGCATGAAGGAGCCGGACTGCCCCCGGCCGCTGATCTCTTCCAGCTGCCCGGCGGTTGTGCGCCTGATTCAAACGCGCTTTCCCGAGCTGATCGACAACATTGTGGACGTGCGCTCCCCCATGGAAGTGGCCGCCTCGCAGGCGCGCAGCGAATTCGCGCGCGAAAAGGGCGTAGATCCCAAGGACATCGGCTGCTTCTTTATCACGCCCTGCGCCGCCAAGATGACCGCCATCCGCAAGCCGCTGGGCCACGAAAAGAGCGCGGTGGACGGGGCCATATCCTTCCTGGAAGTGTATGGCCTGCTCTCCGGCCAGATCAAAAAGGCGAAAAAGCCCGAGGGCGCCGCGCAGCCGCGCGCCACCAGCTTTGGCATTGGCTGGGCGCGCACGGGCGGCGAGGCGGGCGCCGTGCAGCAGGAGGAATCCCTGGCCGTGGACGGCATCGACAACGTGATCCGCGTGCTCGAGGAAATCGAGGACAACCGCCTGCCCGGCCTGCGGTTTTTCGAGGGCATGGCCTGCTTTGGCGGGTGCATCGGCGGGCCGCTTTCCTTTGAAAACCCCTTCATCGCGCGCAACCGCATTCGCAAGCTTGTGCTCTCCCTGCCCAAGGTGCGCCCGGAAGACGTGGTGCCGCCCGAGGAACTGCGCGGCCTGGCGGAAGAAATCTATTTTGATAAGCCGCTTGAGCCGGTGAAAGTGATGCAGCTGGGCAAGGACGTGCGCGAAGCGCTGCAGAATATGGAGCGCGTGGAGGAACTGAGCAAAAAATTGCCCGGGCTGGATTGCGGCAGCTGCGGATCGCCTTCCTGCCAGGCGCTGGCGGAGGATATCGTGCTGGGCTACGCCACCGAGATGGACTGCCTGGTGCTGCTGAAGGAACGCCTGCGGCAAATGGCGCGGCAAATGGTCGAAATGGCCGAAACAACCAGAAAGTAGAGGAACAATCATATGAAAGTAGAACAGCTTGCAGAACTCCTGGACGCGCGCATCGTGTGCCCGGCGGATCGCGAAATCGCCTGTGGCTATGCGTGCGATTTGCTCAGCTGGGTGATGGCGCACGGCAAGCAGGACATGGCTTGGGTTACCGTGCAGGCGCACCTCAACGTGATCGCCGTGGCCGTGCTGGCGGATATGTCCTGCGTCGTCGCCGCGGAAGGCGTGAAATTCCCGCCGGACGCCATCGCCAAGGCGCAAAGCGAGGATCTCGCCCTGCTCGAATGCGATAAAAGCGCTTACGAGATCTGCTCGATCATGGCGCGCGCCGGCATTCAGTAAAGGCAGCAATGCGCTAAAATGCGGCGGCACAGGGGCGCAAAGGGCCCGCGCTGTGCCGCCGATGGGTCATCGCGCGCTGCGCCCATCCGCCGCAGCGCGCTTTTCCCGCCGCTGGAAGACGACGATTTCAGCGTCGCGCCCCCCGTCTCCATATTCGCAGACCAGCAGGTAGTTTTCATCCGCGGTCAGTCCATAGCAGCGGCCGCTGCCTTTTTTGTGCAGCTGGTTTCCCAGGTATATCCGGCTATCGTCCCAAAAGCGTATGGCCTGCCCGCCGGGCAGGGTGTAGGAAAGGTTGATGTAAGCGCCCGGGAGCGCGTTGAGGTCCTTCACCTCTTCCATGCCCGGGATATTCAGCGCGTTGAATTCCGCGATGAGCTGCTCCTTCAGGCGGCACGGCGCTTCAAAGGCCTTGCCGTGGTTTTCGCAGCCGCCGCTTTTGCAGCACCCGGCGAGCATACACGCGCCGCCAAACGGCCTGCCGCCCGTTTCGGCGCAACCGCCGCATTTTTCCCCCCGCATAGGGCATGTTTCGCATTCCTTTAGTCCGCAAAGAGCTTTCATGGGATTCCCTCCTTCGCTTTTCGGGCGCGCGCCCGGGGCTTGCAGGCGTTGCGCCTGCGGGCCATTGGGCATGGGTATATTGGGGCGCATGATAGCCCCGGGTATGATTTTTTATCACAAGTAAATTATACCACAAAAATGGGATTTGGCGCCCCTGCCAACCCCATTTTCTTTTAATTTTGCACAGCCCCCGGCTGTGGGCGCCCTGGGCAAAAATGGATATGCGAAACCCCAAGGCATCGCATTGACAGTGGCGCCGCTGTTCATGCCAATGGAGCAAAGTATCCCCCAGCCCTGAAATTTCACAAACTGTTAATGGGCAGGTCTTGACGTTTCCACGGGATGCTGGCATACTAAAGGCACGCTTTCCGCGGAGGAAAGGGTAGAAATAACAATTCCATATGTATGACCCGCCGGGGTTCTGTATTTTGTGTAGTAGGCCTGCGTTACACGAACGCAGGCCTTTGATCGTTGACAAACCTGCGGTTTGCGGGCGAAATTTCCCGATTGCTTGTCTTCGCACTGTTCCTCAATTCAGCATGGTCGTTCCACTGCGCTCACAAGCTCGCTTGTGGCACTCCCTGCTTCATTGGG
>DVJN01000034.1 GCA_018716755.1 Candidatus Alectryocaccomicrobium excrementavium | reverse complement strand
TTGCTTGTCTACGCACCGCTTCGCGGGCTTCGACGGCCAGCAATCGGGGCGGGAATGTATTTTTCTCCGCAAATGCAAGCATTTGCTCCCGAAAAATACCAGAAATGACGTACACGCCGTCATTTCTGATTAGAACCTTTTTCTTTCGAGACTTTGTCAATAGTCTGGAGGGAGGGAAAGCATGCTTTTTCATAAACCCGATTCCGCCGATCTCGCCGCGCTTTCCGCCTGGGCCACGGTGCTCCCCGGCGCGAGCGCCAGCGAGGATTACGCGCACGATGAAATGACCGAATACGGCGCTTTTGCGCCCGACGCGCTGGCGCTGTGCGAAAGCGCCGGGGGCGTGGCCAAAGTGCTGGGATATTGCGCCCGGAAGAACATCGCCGTCACGCCGCGCGGCGCGGGCACGGGGCTGTGCGGCGGCGCGGTGCCCATCCACGGCGGCGTCGTGCTCTCGCTGGAGCGCATGAACCGCATCCTGGAAATCGACGAAAATACCATGACCGCCACCGTGGAGCCGGGCGTATTGCTAAGCGATTTCATCCGCGAGGTGGAAGCGCGCGGCCTGTTCTACCCGCCCGATCCCGGCGAAAAGACCGCCACCCTGGGCGGCAACGCCATGACCAACGCGGGCGGCATGCGCGCGGTGCGCTATGGCGTCACGCGCGATTATGTGCTGGGCATGCAGGTGGCGCTGCCCTCGGGCGAATTGCTCGATCTGGGCGGCAAGGCGGTCAAGACCTCCAGCGGCTACAGCCTGCTTTCGCTGCTGGTGGGCTCGGAAGGCACGCTGGGCGTCGTCACCAGGCTGATACTAAAGCTGCTGCCCATGCCGCGCGCGAACGTTTCGGTGCTGGCCCCGTTCGACGATCTGGACGCCTGCGTGCGCGCGGTGCCCCAGGTGCTTGCCTGCGGCGCGGAACCCACGGCCGTGGAATTCATGGAGCGCGAGGTCATCGCCTGCGCGGAGACCTATCTGGGCAAGCGCTTCCCCGACACCAGCGCGGACGCCTACCTGCTCGTGCGGCTGGACGGCCCTTCGGCCAAGGCGCTCGAGGCGTCCTGCGGCCAGTTGGCCCAGACCCTGCTCGATTTGGGCGCGCGCGACGCGCTGCTCGCCGATACCGACGAGCGCAAAAGCTCCATCTGGGACGCGCGCGGCGCGTTTCTCGAGGCCATCAAGAGCGGCACGCCTTCCATGGACGAGTGCGACGTGGTGGTCCCGCGCGACAAAATCGCGGATTTCGTGCGCGCCTCGCGCGAGATCAGCCGCGATTGCGGCGTGCGCATTCTGAGCTTTGGCCACGCGGGCGACGGCAATTTGCACATCTACGCGCTGATGGACGATTTGCCGCCGGAGACCTGGGCCAATGCCCGGCAGGCCGTGATGGACGCGCTCTACCGCCAGGCCGCGCTGCTGGGCGGGCAGGTGAGCGGCGAACACGGCATTGGCCACGCGAAAGCGGGCTATCTGCGGGAAAGCGCGGGCAACACCGCCATCGAATTGATGCGCGGCATCAAGGCGGTTTTTGATCCGCGCGGCATTCTCAACCCCGGAAAGGTGATCGGATGAAGCAGGTCTATCGCAAGGACATCCGCCGCGCGCACTGGCGGCGCGTAACGAGGCGCGCGTTCGCCTGCGCGGATTTCGAAGCGCCCGGCCTGTCGGGCGAAGTGGCGCTGTTGCGCATGGATGAAGTGCGCGAACCGCTGCTGGTGCAGGACGGCAAGGCGGGCACGTGCATCGCGGACACGGGCTTTTTCTGGCTGCAGGTTGCGCCGCGCGCCAGGCACTGGTGGCTCACCGCGGCCATCAAGCCGGACGGCGGCATCGTGCAATACTATTTCGATATCACGCTGGAAAACGACATCCGCTCCGGCGGTGGATCATCGTTCCTCGATCTGTTTCTCGATGTGGTGCTCATCCCCGGAGGGGGTGTCTATACCCTGGACCAGGACGAATTGGACGGCGCGCTGCGCGCGGGGGAAATCACCCCGCAGCAGCACGCGCTGGCGGTGCGGGAGGCCGCGGCGCTCTGCCGCGCGCTGCCCGCGCGCGAAGGGGAGCTGGCGGCTTTCTGCCGGGAATGGTTCGAACGCCTCAGGGAGCGGCTTGCGCCGGATGCCTAGGCCACATACGGCTTTATGGGCAGGGCGGGAGCGCCATATAAGCCATACAGCCATATAAAATGGAAAGGATGGGATTTGCGATGGTCGATGTGGTTGCCGCGCTGATCTGGCGGGGCGATGCGTTTCTCATTTGCCAGCGGCCGGCCAATAAGGCGCGCGGCCTTTTGTGGGAATTTGCCGGCGGCAAGGTGGAGCCGGGCGAAACGCCGCAGCAGGCGCTGGCGCGCGAATGCCGCGAAGAACTGGATATTGGCCTGGAAGTGGGCGAGCCCTTTATGCAGGTGACGCACGCCTACCCGGACATCACCGTGCGCCTCACGCTGTATTGCGCGCGGATCGTCTCCGGCGAGCCGCGCCGCCTGGAGCATGCCGCCCTGCGCTGGATCCGGCCGGAAGAGATTCCGCAATTCGATTTTTGCCCGGCGGACGCGCCCATCCTCGCGCGGCTGCGGGAGATGGCCTGAAGCGCGCGGAAAGTTTGCAAAACCCCTTGCCATTTTGCGGTATATATAGTATAATACCGCCTGTAATGCCGCCCGCGACGCCCTTGATCGCGTGCTGCGGCGAGGAAGGATGGTAAGAGACATGTTCATCAAGGTTTTGCTTCTCGTACTCTTTTTTGGTTGCATGGCAGCGATAGGCGTATATTGCC
>DVJN01000218.1 GCA_018716755.1 Candidatus Alectryocaccomicrobium excrementavium | reverse complement strand
GGATGGTCTCCCGCGCGCCCGGCAGCGCCATCACGTTCCCCGGCAGGCCCAGCGGCGGCGTAAGATCCGAATTGTCGGGAATGCACCTGGCCGCCGCGTCCGGCGGGGCCATGTGGCGCGTGTTGATATCCAGCAGCAGCCACAGCGTGGCGGCCTTGCCAATCGTGCGCCCATTTTCGTCCTCCACAAGGAAATAGCGCGGGAAAAACCAGCGCCGGTTCACCATGGGGAACGTCGTAAGATAAATGTGCTCGTCCTTTTGCGGATAGCGCTCCATGTGCACCTCGCTGCGCGAAAGCACCCACACGAGGTTTTGCTCAATCAGTACTTCCCGGCCGCAGCCGAGCAGGCGCGAGTGCATATCCGCCACATCCTGCAGCGCGGCCAGCAGCGTGCTGGGGCGCAGCGTGCCTTCGCTATCGCAATCCCGGCTGCGGATGATCATTTCTTCCCGATAGGTCTTTAACATAGATTCCTCCATTTGGATTTTTCACAGCGCGGCAGCCAGCCACGCCGCCAGTTCCCCGTTCACGGGCAAAAGCCGCTTTTCCACCGCCGCGGGCTGGAAGGGGCATCCCTCCAGCGCGGAGGCAATTTTCCCCGCCAGGTTCTCATCCATCGCGTCGGTATAGGCGAAAACGCCTGCGATGTTTCCACCCAGCACGGAAAACTGAACCTGTACGCCGCCCCAGAGAAAGCGGTGTTCGCGCTCAAATTCGCCCCGCGGCGAGCGGGCAAAATTCCATTCCCACGAAGCGTAGCGCGCCGCGCGTTCTTCCAGGCCGGGCAGGCTTAACGCTTCCGCCTCCACGCGACGGGTGGGGCCATATTCCGCCGCAAACGCCTCCGCCAGCGCCTCCGCCAGATGCGCGACGCTTACGCCGGCCAGCTCCGCAAGGTTGACCACGCGGGCGCGCACCGAGGCAACGCCCTTGCTTTTGAGCTTTTCCGGCGACACGCTCAGATATTTTTCCCCCCGCGCCATGTCGGCGCGCACCAGCAGCGTGCCATGGTGCAACGCGCGGTCATGCACAAAGCGGAACGCATTGCCGGAAAATTTGCGCCCCCCCGCGGTCAAATCGTTGCGCCCGGTCATCTCCGCCTCCACGCCAAAGGCGCGCACGGCAGAAAGCACCACGCCCAACTGCCGCGCCACATCATACTCCGCGCGCGGCAGAAAAAAGGAAAAATTCAGGTTGCCCAGGTCGTGGAACACCGCCCCGCCGCCGGAAGGGCGGCGCGCCAGCGCAACGTGGTCGCGCTCCATAGCGGCGATGTCGCACTCGCGCCAGGCGTTTTGCCCCGCGCCGATGATCACGGCATTGTCATTCTGCCACAGCATCAGCCCTGCCTCGCCCTCGGGCATGGATTCGGTGAGGAGCGCTTCCATCGCCAGGTTGCGGTGCGGATTATGCCCCTTTGCCACAAATACCGTCGCGCGCTCGATCATCAGAACCAACCCGCTTCCATGGCCATCATGAGCAGCGGCAGAAAAGCCGCCGTGAGGATCGTGGTCAAAACCATGCCGCCCGCCGCATAGCCGCTATCCGCGCCTTCGCTGCCCGCCACGATGGCAATGTTCGCCATCACGGGCATGGAGGCCTGCACGATCAGCGCGCTGCGCATGAGCGTGGGAATGGTGGGAAACAGCAAAGAAATGCCAAGAATGGCCGCCGGCGCCAGCAGGAACCGGCCCAGCACCACCAGTATATAGTCCCAGTGCCATTGAAAGCGGCCCACATGGATCATGCGCATGAGCACCGCGCCCGTGTAAATCAGCGAAAGCGGCGTAACCATATTCCCCACATAACCGGCGGCGTCCAGCACGAATTCCGGCAGAGGGATGCGCAGATAGATCAAAACCGCGCACAGCAAAAAGGCGATCAGGGGCAGCGGCAGCACGCGCGCGAGGAAGGCGCGCGGCTGCGTGCGGATGGTGGCGATCACGTCAAATTTTCCCTTCGCATCCGAAATGATCATGCTGTTGGCCACAGACCAGAAGATGGACGTATTCGCAATGTAATACAGCAGCGCGAACCCCACGGCCTCCTCGCCAAACAGCGCCGTGGAAACCGGCACGCCGATGAACACCGAATTGGAAAACGCAAACATGCTGATGAACACGCCCCGCCGGTTGGCGGGCACGCGCGCCAGCCGCGCCACGGGCAGGCCCAGCAGGATCAGGCCCGCGATGGAAAGCATGGATACCGCGATGCCGGAGGCATTCTGCACCAGCGAATCGTGCGTGAAATACTTGTACATGTTGCTCACGACCATCAGCGGCAGGGCGACCTTGGTGGTAAGCTTTGCAAGCAGCGCGCTCTCCTTTTCGCCCAGCCAGCCGAGGCGCGCCAGCAGCATGCCCAGCGCGATGATGCACAAAATCACAGCCACGATGGAAATGGCGCTAACAACCATGGCGCACCTCTTCCCGCCACGCATCAATAAAGCGCATAAGACCTTCGCGGCCTTCCTTCGTCTGCTTGTACACGCCCGCATCCGCCAGCACGCGCGCGCACTTGGCCGCCAGTTCCCCGTGCAGGAACGCATCCACATCGTCAAACGGCTTCTGCTCCAGCTCATGCACCCATGGGCGGTGCATTTCCTCCACCGCGTAGATGGAGCCGTTGCCCAGCAAATACGCGCGGATGGGCACCAGTTCCTTCAGCAGGCGCCCGGGCAGAATGAACAGGCCCATCACCTCGATCAGGCCAATGTTTTCCTTCTTGATATGGTGCAGGTCCTCGTGCGGATGGTACAGGCCCAGGGGGTGCTCCGGCGTGGTCAGGTTGTTGCGCAGCACGAGATCCAGCTTGTAATCGCCCGAATCCAGCCGGCGGAGGATGGGCGTGATGGTGTTGTGCGGGGCGTAGGTTTCGGCGAAGATTTGCAGCGATTCATCCGAATAAGCGCGCCAGGCGCGCAGCATGGCGTCCGCCAGATCGATGAGCTTCTTCCGGTCGGAACCCACGAGGCGGATGCACGTCATCGGCCAGTTGACCACGCAGGCCTTCACACCCGGCGCGGGATCGGGCAGATCGATTTCCGCGCCCGCGCGATCCATGGGGAAGGTGTAATTCCCGCCCTGGAAGTGGTCGTGCGAAAGGATGGAGCCGCCCACGATGGGCAGATCCGCGTTCGAGCCGAGGAAATAGTGCGGGAACTGCTCCACAAAATCAAACAGCTGCTCGAATGTGTCGCGGCAAATGCGCATGGGTACGTGCTTTTCGTTGAGCACGATCGCGTGCTCGTTG
>DVJN01000217.1 GCA_018716755.1 Candidatus Alectryocaccomicrobium excrementavium | reverse complement strand
CGGCCGGAATAGTCCACGCGCTTGCCCAGCAGGTTCTGGCGGAAACGGCCCTGCTTGCCGCGCAGCAAGTCGGAAAGGCTCTTGAGTTGACGCCCGCCCGCGCCCGTGACCGGGCGGCCGCGGCGGCCGTTGTCGATCAACGCGTCCACCGCTTCTTTCAGCATGCGCTTTTCATTGCGCACAATGATATCCGGCGCGCCCATTTCCAGCATGCGCTTCAAGCGGTTGTTGCGGTTGATCACGCGGCGGTAGAGGTCGTTCAAATCGGCGGTGGCGAAGCGGCCGCCATCCAGCTGCACCATGGGGCGCAGCTCCGGCGGAATCACCGGCACCACTTCCAGGATCATCCACTCGGGCTTGTTGCCGCTCTGACGGAAAGCCTCCACCACTTCCAGGCGCTTGACAATGCGCTGGCGCTTCTGGCCCTCGCTGTCGCGGCCCGTGGACTTGGCGGCCAGATCGGCCAGTTCCTGGCGCAGCTGCGCAGCCAGCTCGTCCAGATCGATTTCGCGCAGCATTTCGCGCACGGCCTCCGCGCCGATGCCCACGCGGAAGGGGGGCTTGCCCGTTTCATCCGCCTGATACTTGGTGAGCACATACTGGTATTCCGATTCGGAGAGCAGCTGGTGCATTTCCAGCGAGGTCGTGCCCGGGTCGAGCACGATATAGGAAGCAAAGTACAAAACCTGCTCCAGCGCGCGCGGAGGAATGTTCAAAAGCATGCCCATCCGGCTGGGGATCCCTTTGAAATACCAGATGTGGCTGACGGGAGCGGCCAGCTCGATGTGCCCCATGCGCTCGCGGCGCACCTTGCTCTTGGTGACTTCCACGCCGCATTTATCGCACACCACGCCCTTATGGTGCGTGCGCTTATATTTGCCGCAGTTGCACTCCCAGTCCTTGGTCGGCCCGAAAATCCGCTCGCAGAACAGACCATCGCGCTCCGGCTTGAGCGTGCGGTAGTTGATGGTTTCCGCCTTTTCCACTTCGCCATGCGACCATTCGCGGATCTTCTCCGGCGAGGCAAGGCCGATTTGAATGGAATCAAGGTTCGTAAGCTCGAACAAGGTGATCGCTCCCTTCTATTTAAAAATCGTCGTCAAACAGGTCGCCGCCCAGCTCGAGATCGTCGAAATCAAACGTTTCCGCCTCGTTGTCCTCATCCGCAAAGGCTTCCAGAGAGAGGCCCGGCGACAGCTCGTCCTTGAATTCGCTTTCGTCGTCGCCATCGTCGTCCAGTTCGCGGATCTGGATTTCCTGCTTATCGGCGGAAAGCACCTTGATGTCCAGCGCCAGGGATTGCAGTTCCTTGATCAAGACCTTAAAGGATTCCGGGATGCCCGGTTCGGGGATGTTTTCGCCCTTCACAATGGCCTCGTAGGTCTTGACGCGGCCGGACACGTCGTCGCTCTTCACGGTGAGGATTTCCTGCAGCACGTGCGCCGCGCCGTAGGCTTCCAGCGCCCAAACTTCCATTTCGCCGAAGCGCTGGCCGCCGAACTGTGCCTTGCCGCCCAGCGGTTGCTGCGTCACCAGCGAATAGGGGCCGGTTGCGCGCGCGTGGATCTTATCGTCCACCAGATGGTGGAGCTTGAGCATATACATATAGCCAACGGTCACGGGGTTATCGAATTTATCGCCGGTGCGGCCATCGTACAATTCCAGCTTGCCGCTGGAGGTAATGCCGCACTTGGAGAACTGGATGGTCGGCCGGCCCTTCGCGTCGAAGAGCTCGCCGCTGTCTTCCTTCTTGCCGGCCATTTCGAGCAGCTCGACAATGTCCTCCTCGCGCGCGCCATCGAACACCGGGGTGGCGACGTGCCAACCCAGCGCGCGGGCGGCGAGCCCCAGGTGGACTTCCAGCACCTGGCCGATGTTCATGCGGCTGGGCACGCCCAGCGGGTTGAGCACGATGTCCAGCGGCGTGCCATCCGCCAGGAAGGGCATATCCTCTTCCGGCAAAATGCGGCTGACCACGCCCTTGTTGCCGTGGCGGCCTGCCATCTTATCGCCCACGGAGATTTTGCGCTTCTGGGCGATGTACACGCGCACCATCTGGTTCACGCCCGGGGAGAGCTCATCGCGGTTTTCGCGCGTGAACAGCTTCACATCCACCACGATGCCGAACTCGCCGTGCGGCACGCGCAGCGAAGTATCGCGCACTTCGCGCACCTTGTCGCCGAAAATGGCGCGCAGCAGGCGTTCTTCGGCAGTAAGCTCGGTTTCGCCCTTGGGCGTGACCTTGCCCACCAGAATATCGTTCGCGCGCACTTCCGCGCCGATGCGGATGATGCCGCGCTCATCCAAATCGCGCAGGGCCTCTTCGCCCACGCCGGAAATATCGCGCGTGATCTCCTCCGGCCCCAGCTTGGTGTCGCGGGCCTCGGATTCGTATTCCTCAATGTGGATCGAAGTGTAAACGTCGTCCTTCACCAGGCGCTCGCTGAGCAGCACGGCGTCCTCATAGTTATAGCCTTCCCACGTCATAAAACCGATCAGCACGTTGCGGCCCAGGGCGATTTCGCCCTCGTCGGTAGAGGGGCCATCGGCGATGGGCTGGCGCTTTTCCACGCGCTCGCCCTCTTTCACGATCGGATGCTGGTTGATGCAGGTGCCCTGGTTGGAGCGCACGAACTTGGAAAGCCGGTAGCGCTGGTCCGCGCCCTCGTCCGTGCGGATGATGATTTCATCCGCCGTCACGCGCTTGACGATACCCGCCTCGCGCGCGAGCAGCACTACGCCGGAATCGCACGCGGCCTTGTACTCGATGCCGGTGCCCACGATGGGCGCTTCCGGCACCAGCAGCGGCACGGCCTGGCGCTGCATGTTCGAACCCATCAGCGCGCGGTTGGCGTCGTCGTTTTCCAGGAAGGGGATCATGCCCGTGGCCACGGAAATCAGCTGGCGCGGGCTCACGTCGATATAGTCCACCTGGTTGGCGTCCACCTCGATGATCTCCTCGCGCTTGCGCACGGTGACGCGCGGCTTCACAAAGTGCCCATCCTCGGTGAGGGGCTCGGTGGCCTGGGCGATGACGTAGCGGTCCTCTTCGTCCGCGGTCATATACTCGATATCGTCGGTAACGGTGCCGGTCTTTTTGTCGATGCGGCGGTAGGGCGCCTCGATAAAGCCGTAATCGTTGATGCGCGCGTAGGTGGCCAGAGAACCGATCAGGCCGATGTTCGGGCCTTCAGGCGTTTCAATGGGGCAGATGCGCGAATAGTGCGAATAGTGCACATCGCGCACGGCGAAGGACGCGCGGTCGCGGTTCAGGCCGCCGGGGCCCAGCGCGGAAAGGCGGCGCTTATGCGTAAGCTCGGCCAGCGGGTTGGGCTGGTCCATGAACTGCGAAAGCTGCGAAGAACCGAAGAATTCCTTGATCGTGGCCGAAACGGGCCGGATGTTGATCAGATCCTGCGGGCGCGCCTTGCTCAAATCCTGAATGGCCATGCGCTCCTTCACGCCGCGCTCCAGGCGCGACATGCCCACGCGAATCTGGTTCTGCAAAAGCTCGCCCACGGAGCGCAGGCGGCGGTTGCCCATGTGGTCGATATCGTCCACATCGCCAATGCCATAGAACAGGCCGAACTGATAGCTCACCGCAGCCAGGATATCGTCCACCAAAATGTGCTTGGGCACCAGCTGGGTCATGTTGTCGTTCAGCGCCTGATTGAAATCCACGCCATCGGCGCGCACGCGCTCGATGATCGAGAGCAGGGTGGGCAGGTGCACGCGCTCGCGCACATCCACCTTTTCCGCATCGAACTGCTTATACAGTTCCGGCTCGCTCTCTTCCATATAAATGCGGAAATCCACAAAGTTGTTGCCAATCACGTTGATCTCGCGGCCATCCACCATCACGGTCACGCGGTTGATGCCCGCGTTCTGGATGCGCCAGGCGGTTTCGGTGTCGATCACGCTGCCCGCTTCCACCAGAAGTTCGCCCGTGGCGGGATGCGCCAGCGTTTCCACCGCTTCGCGGCCGTCGATGCGCAAAGCAAGCGCCAGCTTCTTATTGAATTTATAGCGGCCCACGCGGGCGAGATCGTACCGCTTGGGATCGAAGAACAAATTGTGCATCAGCTGCGTGGCGCTCTCCACGGAAGGCGGCTCGCCCGGACGCAGCTTGTTGTAAATCTCAATCAACGCCTGCTCGCGGCGGGTGCGGCCATGCTCGTTCTTGTCCTCGGCCGAACCGTCGCGCGCGATGGTGGCGGAAACGCGCTCGTCGCCGCCAAACAGATCGATGATCTCCGCATCGCTCTCCACGCCCAACGCGCGCAAAAGCACCGTCACCGGCAGCTTGCGGGCGCGGTCGATGCGGCAATACACCACGGCGTTGGAATCGGTTTCGAACTCAATCCACGCGCCCCGGTTGGGGATCATCTGCGCGGCATACAAGTGGCTGCCGCCCTTATCGATGGTGCAGGAAAAATACGCGCCCGGCGAGCGCACCAGCTGGCTGACGATGACGCGCTCCGCGCCGTTGATCACGAATGTGCCGTGCTCGGTCATCAGCGGGAAATCCCCCATGAAAACCTCGCTTTCCTTCATCTCGTGCGTATCGCGGTTGGTGAGGCGCACCGTCACCTTGAGCGGCGCGGCATATGTCAAATCGCGTTCCCGGCAGCGTTCAATCGTGTTCTTCGGCTCGTCGAGCGAATAATCGACGAACTCCAGCATCAGGCTTTCGCTGTAATCGGTAATCGGAGACGCGTCAGCGAGCACCTCGCGAAGCCCTTCGTCGAGAAAGTTCTGATACGAACGCTTCTGCACCTCAATCAAATCCGGCACTTCGAGCGCTTCGTGTATCTTGGAAAAGAATTGCCTCGTCCGCTTGCCTTGCTGCACCTCGTGCATTTCGCAATCACCCCTTCATGAGCCTCGCAATTCATGAAAACTTCCCATGCCGGGCCGCGTAAAATTTTCGCGATTTCCCCTATTGCGCTTTTGCCCAAAACGGTGTACAATGAGCGCAAGCGCTGAAAAAGGGGATTTGCCCCGCGAGGGGACAGAAAATCCGGCACTTTGTCCATATGAGTGCAATTTAGTATTATAGCATGTTTTTTTCCGCATGTCAATTCACGCGCAGGGCAAAAAACGCGATTTCCTGCCGGAAATTCCAGATTTAATGATATTTTTACTTTGCAAGAAATCCTGCACTTTGCGCACAAGAATGAATTTTTTCACCCGCGGAGATTTTTTTATGGATTTCTTCACAGTTTCTTGCGCAAATTGGAATTGGCTTTTGCGCGGCAGGCATGGTATAATACAGGGTATCTTATAAGCAGCCGCCAATGGCATAACCGGAAACAAGGAGCTATCATATGGCAACCGCCGTAGTCATCCCGGCCTATAAGCCGGACGAAAGCCTGCTCGATCTGCTGCGCGCGCTGCGCGAGCGTGCGTTTATCGGCCGCATCGTGGTGGTGGACGATGGGAGCGGCCCGGAATATGAGCCCATTTTCGCCCAGGTGAGCGCGTTGTGCTCGCTGGAGCGGCACGCGCAAAACCGCGGCAAGGGCGCGGCCATCCGCACGGGGCTGAAAACCCTGAGCGGCTATAACGTCGTCACCGCCGATTGCGACGGGCAGCACACCCCCAGCGACATTGAGAAAATCGCCCGCGCCATTGATGGCGCGCTGGTAATGGGCGTGCGCCGCAAGCGCGAAATGCCCCTGCGCTCCAAAATGGGCAACACGCTCACCTGCCTTACCTTCGCGCTGGTTACGCACCGCTGGATTTCCGACACGCAAACCGGCCTGCGCGGCATTCCGCAAAGCTACGTGGGCGTGTGCCAGGATTTGGAAGGCGACCGCTATGAATACGAAATGAACATGTTGCTGGACGCCTGCCACCGCGGCCTGCCCATTCGCGAAGTGGAAATCGAAACCGTTTATATCGATAACAACCGCGGTTCCCACTTCCACACCCTGCGCGATGGCAAGCGCGTTTACCGCCTGCTGCTGGGCTGGAAAAAGAAAATGCGCGCCAGGAAAAAGAAACTTTAGTCTGTTACGCAAATATTTCAGCCCCGGTTCGTTTGCAGACCGGGGTTTGTTTTTTGCCAGCGACATATTTCGAGCCATTTCACGACCCGTCAAAAATTTATCTACTATTATATATAGCATAAATGGAATCGCCGGTCGCCCCGGCTGTGATTCCATTTATTTCCATCCGCAAAGGATACCTCCCACATTGTAATATAATCAAGAAAATTTGAAATATTTTCGTCATACCAATTGACAAGTCCCGAAACATATGATAGAATACCCGCAGATGGATACAAATACCTTGTTTGAGGGGGAATTGACCATGAAACTGAAAGGACGAGTGCTTGCGCTGACGATGGCTCTGATGCTGATCATCACCTCGATGAGCGGCTTTGCCTTGGCGGAAAGCGTAAGTATCAGCGTGGATGCCACCACCAGTGCGGATGGCACCACCACCGTTTCCGCCAGCTTCAGCGGCTTCCCGGCCAACGCCGGGAACGCCACCAGTACGCTGGAGGGCGGGGGAAAAACCCTGGGGCCTGTTGATCTGGACGTGAATGCTGAAGGGCAGGCACGGTTTTCAAATTCTTTCAACATGCCCGCAGGCAGCTACACCATCAAGGCGCAACTCGATGGCGCCGAATGCGGCTCCGCTTCCTTCGAAGTGAAGGGCGCGCCCGCAGGCGATTCCAGCGAGCCGAAGGAAGGAGAGAACAACGAACCTTCTTCTCCCGAAGGCGAACAGGGAAATGAAAACGAGGGCGAAGGCGGCCAGGTGCCCAGCGACGCCGCAAATGGCATCACGCTGATGAGCACGGAGTCGCAGAACGTAGAGACCCGGAACGCGGACGAATACGATCCGCAGATCGATACCCGAACCCGCATCGAAGACGGGAAATTGTTGATCGATGTGAAGATCACCGGGCTTCCTGAGAAAGTGGCCGTCATCAACACCAGCGTGAACAACGGTTCTGGTACGGGAGCGGTGGCTGATCCCGAAATCAAGGATGGCATGTATGGCGTTACCCTCACCGCAAACGCCGTAACCCCGGGAGCCTACAAAGTTACGTCTTACATCAAGTTGGAAAACGCCGCGCAGGAAGAAGCGGACTACGCGCTGCGCGATACCATCACTTTCGTTCCCGTTGCTCCGGCCCTCGTTTCGGAGCCCACATACACGCAGGGCGCGAGCTACACGCTGATCTGGGAATCGGATGTGGAATACGCAGACGCTAACATCGCTTACGAAGTATCGTATTGGGGCCTGCCGGAAAACGCGGAAGAAGAGGATTGGATCGTCATCCAGTCTGACACCGATACCAAGTTGTATCTCTCCTCTTCCGACCTCGCCAAGTACGGCACGAAGTATTCCGTGCGCGCAATCGCCACGGTGGACGAGGAAAAATTTGAAGGCGACCGGCTGGAAGTGAATCTGACCGCTACCGACGCGCCGGAAGTGGGCATTGATGTTTCGGACGTGGCGCTGAACAGCGAAGGCAACGCGACCGTAACCGCCATCGTCACCGTGCCCGAGGGCGCGACCATTGATTACGTGCGCATCTGCAACGCGTCTGGCGTGATCGACACGCTTACAGCGGCAGAGGGCGAGCCCAGCAAATACACGTATACAATCTACAAGGCTGGCGATTACTACATCGAAGCCAAGGTTAACGGCGTGGTTTCCCAGCAGGCTTTCAAGGTGACGGAGTATGTGCATCCGGTGACCGTAAATGTTGTAGTCGGCGCGGACAGCATCACCGCAACCTTTGCGAACCTGCCAGAAGGCGTGCAGCAAGTTTGCATCAACGTGCAGGACGCGGCTGGCAACAAGCAGAAGGAATACTTCGCAGTAGAGGAAGGCACCGTTGCGTTTACCACGAAAGAGGCGGCTGTGAACGCTTTGCTGAAGACCCCCGGCCAATATACCATCATCGCTTCCTACGAGGACGGCGGCAATTGGTATTATCCGGAAAGCACGGAAGCCGCGAAGAACTACGTATCGCATAAAGTCGCGTTGAACGCGCCGACGGTGGCCGAAACAGGCACCTACACCCCCGGCGAGGATTATACGCTGACCTGGAATTACAACACCGACCAGTATGCCGAGGGCGTGGAGATCACTTACGCGGTGGCCATGCTGAAGGGCGATGACCCCAACAGCACGGACGATGCGGATTGGGAGGTTCTTAAAACCGGCCTGACGGAAAATAGCTACGCCATCTCCGCTTCTTACTTTGAGAGCACCGGCTCGCATACCTTCGGCGTGCGCGCGGTGTATGAAGCTGGTAAGATGCGCAGCGCTATCGATACCATCACCCTGACCAACGAGGGCAGCCCGCGCTTTGTGAAAGCGCCGGAAACCCTGCTCTACCCGGATGAAAACGGCAAGTATACCCTCTCCGCCGAAATCGAAGGGGTAGACAGCCTAACGATTGCCGCACTCAATACTGAATTCGCGCAAGATCATTTTACGGCCGAAAACGGCACCGTAAAAATCGAAACGACATTCTCCATTGGCGATCCTATGTTCTCCACCACCACCGTGTGCTTCAGAGCGGATGGAGAAGAAGAGGATATCGAAGCCCTTACGACCACCATCCAGCTCGCGCCCGCCGTTCCCGCAATCACATCGGGCACGGAGATTGAGCACAACGCTGGCGAAGCGCTGACGATCACCTGGAACGCAGTTGGCGGCGCGGAGGACTACATCGTAAAGATCGACGGCAAGGAGCATTCGACCATCACGGGCACCAGCATCACCATCCCCGGCGGCAATTTCGAGGACGGCAAGAGCTACGCCATCACCATCGAAGCCCGCAAGGGCAGCGGCGAAACCGCCGTGGTGGGCAAGCCCGCCACCGTGAACGTGGCCGTGGGCACGCAGCCGCTCTCGGAAGGCACCTTCACCGTGGAAGAAGCGCTGCTGGGTTCCAACAACAGCGCGAAGGTGCGCATTTCCGCCACGAATCTGGATCCGCGCGTGGACACCATCACCATCCGCCGCGGCGCCGACGCGCAAACCTACACCGACCTGACCCAGCCCATGGAATTCAGCTTCCAGGCAACCTCGACCGAAATCGTGCTGGTGATTGAGCAGAAGGACAGCGAAAGCGGCCTCACGCGCCAGAGCCAGCTGAACGTGGCTCTCATCATCGAGAGCTCCCTCCCCCGCTTCGACCTGTCTGCGAACGAGGTCTCCATGAGCGTGGAGGGCGCGAAATTCAATTTGACGGTGTATAACCTGCCGGAAGACGCGCAGCGCCTGGCCGTGAAGGTGGGCGAGGAGAAGATCGACACCATCCAGGTGACCGACGCCCTGCGCGACGCAAACGGCAATATCACCCTGGAAATCGGCGGTACGGCCTATCCGTTCAAAGTGCTGAGCAAGCCGGGCGAATACTCGGTGCGCGTGACGTATCAGGACGGCGCTGGCGACTGGCCTCAAATCGGCGAAATCGCTTCCCTCACCGTGAAGCCTGCCACCCCCGTGCTCTCCAGCAGCGAGGACACCATTTCCGCGGGCGATGGCTACATCCTCACCTTCACGGACGATGTGAAAAACGAATATGGCGTAACCTACGAATACGCTTTCCAGGACGAAGCGGGCGCCTATGGCGCCTGGACGCAGACGGCGGAAAAGACCGTGACCATCCCGGCTGACTCGCTGCCGGACGCGGAAACCTTCACCATCGGCGTGCGCGCACAGTCGGGCGGCGTGTATAGCGACATCGCCACCGTACGCGTTTCCACCAAGGCGCTCAGCATGACCATTGAGCCGGAAGTAATCGCTTTCACGGGCAAAGATCAGACTGTCACCGTTACGTTGAAAGGCATCGGACAGGCGCATCGCGGTGAAACGGCCGGGCTATACTTCAACGGCTCGACTACCGCCATGACCACCGAAACCATTTCGGACACCGGTACGGTAACGCTGGTTCTCAAGACCGCTGCCGGGTACGGCATGCATACCCTTGAAGTGCGCGTTGGCGACACCGTTCTCGCCACGGGCAGCATCACGGTCGGCCCTGCAGCCCCGGCGATTGTTACTGCCGATCCGCTGAACATCGCCACCCCGACAAACGTAAGCGTTATGTTTACTCCAGTCTCTGGGGCAGATGGTTACCGCCTGCAAATGACTGGAGGCGACAAGACCTACGTCACCACCACCCCGGCGAGCTCGACACTTACCACCATGCTGATTTACAGCAGCAATTTTGCCGCCAACACGACCTACACCGTTGCCCTGAGCGCCTATATCACAATCGACAACGTCAAAGTCTATGGCCCGGCGGAAACGATGACCATCATCGTGGGCGCGGGCGGCGGCAGCGAAGACCCGGATACGGGCGAAATGGTTTCCGGCGATTACAAGTACACGATCACCGGCACCACGGCGACCATCACGGGCTACACGGGCACCGCCAGCAACATCACCCTGCCGACGAATCTGGGCGGCCGCGTGGTAACGGCCATTGGCGATGGCGCGTTCCAGAACAATGCGACCGTCACCAGCGTGACGATCCCCGCCTGCATTTCCAGCATCGGCGCGAACGCGTTCGAAGGCTCCGAACTATTGCAGGTGAATGGCATGCAGGGCGTGACCTCCATGGGCGCTTATGCCTTTGCCAACACGGATCTGACCGCGTTTACGATTCCTTCCGGCCTGGTGGGCCTGCCCGAGGGCGCGCTGATGAACACCCGCATCACCGGCATCATCATCCCGACCTCGCTGGTGAGCATCGGCGCCAAGGCGTTCTCCGGCTGCACGCAGCTGGCCAATTACGTGGGCGCGGCAGGCAAGGGCACGGGTTACCGCCTCACCAGCATTGGTTCCGGCGCGTTCAATGGCTGCACGAAGCTGACCTCGCTCTACATCCCCAGCAGCGTCACCAGCATCAGCTCCGATTTTGTGGATGGCTGCACGAACCTGGCCGCGTTCGAAGTGCACGGGAGCAACCCCAATTTCCTGGACTTCGATGGCGTGCTCTTCACCCGCAGCTACAGCACCACACTGCTGCGGTTCCCGCCGGCCAAGAACATAAGCGAGCTGAAGCTGAGCACCATCAACGATGAGACCCCGGCGACCATCGTCGCTATTGCGAGCGGCGCGTTCGCCAACTCGCGCTACCTGAAGAGCGTAACGCTGCCTTCGACGATCACCTCGATCAGCGCGAACGCCTTCCTGAACAGTTCGATCACCTCGATCTCGATCCCCACGAGCGTAACCTCCATTGGAACGGGCGCGTTCCAGGGTTCCAGCCTCGCGAGCGTGATCATTCCCTCGAGCGTGAAGACGATCAGCAACCGCGCGTTCCAGTCCTGCAAGAACCTCACCAGCGTGACGATCAACAGCGGGGCGACGCACATCAACCCCTACGCGTTCTATAACTGCACCAGCCTCACGAAAGTGAGCATCCCGACCACCGTGACCTACATTGGCGACTACGCGTTTGCCAACTGCTCGAGCCTGGAGGAGATCAGCATCCCCGACAGCGTGACCACCATCGCGACTGGCGCCTTTAGCGGCGCGAACCAGAACCTGCGCATCCATTGCGTGGAAAATTCTGCGGCCTATGTGTACGCGAAGGAAAATGGTATCAACGTGTACGTGGAGGCTTTCGTGCCCCGGCTCTCTACCGACCTGCTGACCAACCAGAGCCTGCTGGCCACCTACCGCGCCGGCGCGGGCGGCACCTTCAACCTCTCGTCCAACACCAACTGGACGATCGATACCACCGACGCCTGGCTGACGGTGTACAACCGCACCACGGATCCCACGGGCGCCAGCGCGGCGCGCACCATCTCCGGCACCGGCAATGCCTCCATCGGCATCATGGTCACGCAGAACACCGGCACCACCGCGCGGCAGTCCTCGCTGAAGATCCTCTGGAAGGACGCCAACAACCTGCAGCAGCTCATCACCGTGAATGTCTATCAGGAGCCGCGCAGCGAAGCGCTTGACAGCCAGATCGTGGTGAACGCGGGCGCGCCGTACCGCCAGGTGGAGGAATCCGGCATCGAATACCTGTACAACATCCCGGCCGGCACCACCGCGCAAACGCTGATGGGCAACCTGAACGATGGCCTGGGCCGTTTCCAGGTGAACGACCGCAACGGCGCTTCGGTTGCCGCAACCGCGACCATCGCGACGGGCTACACCATCACCATGCTCGATGTGAACGGCAACGAAGTGGAAACCGCAACGCTCTCCATCGCGGGCGATGTGAACCGCGACGGCCGAATCAGCGTCAGCGACATCAACCTCACCATCGATGTGTTCCTCAAGACCGAGGTCGTGCGGCACGAGCAGTGGCTCGCCGCCAACGTCAACAACGATGACCGGCTGAGCGTGTCTGACGTGAACGCCATCATCGACCTGTACCTGGGTTAACCACTGACCCCCTCACTTTTGCGGCGCGCGTTCCTCAAACGCGCGCGCCGCGAGCTTACATCTTTCCCGCCGCGCGTCCGTATCCAACGCGCGGCGGGAATCTTTTTGCCTACAGGATCCGCGCTGCGAGCGCGCAGGCGGACAGGCCCATGGCCGTTGGCAGTGCCATGGCCAACAGCGTCCATTTCCAGGAGCGCGTTTCCCGGTATATTGTCAGGCAGGTAGTGGAGCATGGCCAGTGCATCAGCGAAAACAGCAGCGTACATACGGCGGTTTCCAGCGTCCATCCATTGGCGAGAAGCAGCGCGCGCAGCTGGAGCGCATCGCCCGCTTCCACCAGCGCGCCTTCAGCCAGATAGCCCATCAGGGCAATGGGCAGCACGATTTCATTGGCCGGGAATCCCAGCAAAAACGCCATGAACAGCGTGCCATCCAGGCCAATCCAGCGGGCAAATGGATCGAAAAACGCGATGCCATGCGCGAGCAGGCTCATGCCGCCCGCGCGCGCATTCGCCATCAGCCACAAAACGAGCCCCGCCGGAGCGGCGACCAGGGCCGCGCGGCCGAGCACAAAAACCGTGCGGTCGAGCACAGAGCGCACAATCACCTTCCCCACCTGTGGGCGCCGGTAAGGCGGCAGTTCCAGCGCAAACGCCGAAGGCATGCCGCGCAGCACGGTGCGCGAGAGCAGCCAGGAGGCGAAAAACGTGGCGAAAACGCCCAGCGCCACCGCGGCCGTGAGCAAAACGGCCGTAGCCACAGAATTGGCCCCCGAAAAGAACATCGCGATCAGCAAAAGCAACAGGGGAAACCGGCCATTGCAGGGCACAAGGCTGTTGGTGAGGATCGCGACCAGCCGTTCGCGCGGGGAATCGATGATCCGGCAGCCCATCACGCCCACCGCATTGCAGCCAAAGCCCATCGCCATGGTGAGCGCCTGCTTGCCGCAGGCCCGGCAACGGCGCAGCGCGCCATCCAGATTGAAGGCCACGCGCGGCAAATAGCCCAAATCTTCCAGCAGCGTAAACAGGGGAAAGAAAATCGCCATGGGCGGCAGCATGGCAGAAACCACCCAGGCCAGCGTGCGGTATACGCCATTGACCAGCGCGTCCGCCAGCCAGAGCGGCGCGCCCCACGCCTGCAGGGCCGAAAAGAAACCGCCCTGCAGGCCGAGCAAATGCTGCGAGAGCCATTGCGAGGGCGCATTCGCACCCGCGATGGTGAGATAGAATACCAGCATAAGCAAAAGGAGCATCAGCGGGATGCCCACGCGGCGGCTGGTGACCAGCCGGTCCACGGCGCGCTGCCCTTCCAGGCGGCGCGCGTCCGCGTGGCGGACGGTCTGGGCGGCGATTTCGTCCGCCCGGCGGTAAATCGCGGCAACCACCGCATCGCTCCATGTATCTTCATCGTATCCTGCCGCCAGCAGGGCCGCACGTTCTTTTCGGGCTTGCCGCAACGCCTCCTCGGGCACGCCCAGCTGGGCCTGCGCCCGCTTCCAAAACGCTTCGCCGCCATCGAGCAACCGCATGGCGAGATAGCGGCGGTCGAGGCTTCCCCCATTCAGCCGCGCGGCCACAGCGTCCACCGCGCGCGCAACCGGCGCGGGATAAGCAACCGGCAGCGCAAACCGGGGCAGCGGGCAGGTTCGCGCGCGGCGGAGCAGTTCCTCCACACCCTGGTTGCTCCGCGCGCTGGCGCCCACGACAGGCACGCCCAGCAGCGCTTCCAGCCGCCGCAAATCGATGGAAATGCGGCTGCGCCGCGCCTCATCGAGCAAATTGACGCACACCACCACGCGCTTGCCGGTTTCCAGCGCCTGCAGCGCCAGGTTCAAATTGCGCGCCAAACACGTCGCGTCGCAGACGGCCACAACGACGTCCACGCGCTCGAACAGCAGAAAATCGCGCGCAAGCTCTTCTTCCCTGGAATGTGCCATGAGCGAATACGTGCCGGGCAAATCCACCACGCGCACGCTCCTATCCGCCTTCGCCACGCCCTGCGCCAGTTCCACCGTCTTCCCCGGCCAGTTGCCCGTATGCTGCTTAAGGCCGGTCATCCAATTGAACAGCGTGCTCTTGCCCACATTGGGGTTGCCTGCGAGCGCGATCACCCAGTCCGTTTCCGCCCTGCTCATGCTATCCCTCCAGAAAAATGTTCCTTGCATTCTCCCGCCGGAGCGCCACCAGCGCGCCCCGCACGCGATAGGCGCGCATGCCGCCCGATGGGCCTAAAAATTCACAGCGCGCCAGCGCGCCTTGCGTGAAGCCCATATCCAATAAGCGCCGCCGCATCGCGCCATGTTCGCCGAGCCGGGCGATTATGCCCTCCCGGCCCGGAGCCATATCATAAAGCGTCAAACGCCATCTTCCTTTCCGAGTTCCGGGGCAGAATCCGCCCCGTGCATCCATATGCCCCGGGCGCCGCGCGCGTTCTACGCATACAATGCCGCGGGCGCCTGCCCGCCGAAAGGAGCGTGATCGTATGCCGCCCGAAACGCTGGCATACCTGTGTGAATTCAGCTACATAGACCTGCCGCGCGCGCTGGTGCGCCGCCTGGGCCGCGGCCCCTTTCCCCTGCGCGAAGCCTGCGCCGCCGCCCGGGAAGACCCGCCCTGCGGCGCGCTGAGCGATTTTGCCCAAAACGCGCTGGACGCGCTCGCGCAAAGCCACCTGATGGTGCTGCACTATATCAACCGAAACGCCAGCACGGGATTTGCCGCCTACGCGTTTCTCGACCCGGAGGGGAGCGTGACGCTGGCGCTGCGCGGCTCTGAAAGCGGCCCGTGCGCGCCGTCGCTCGTGGACTGGACGGACAATTTCGCCGCGCCCTTTGGCACTTCCGTGCAGTACCAGGACATTTACCGCCTGGTCAACCGTTTCCCAACGGGTGCGCTCACCATCACAGGGCATTCCAAAGGCGGGCACAACGCGCTTTACGCGCTGGCAGTGGCCAAAAACCCCCAGGCGCGCGCCATCGCCTTCAATGGGCAGGGCTTCCGCCGCGACCAGCTCGACCGCGCGCAAAAGGCGCGCCTGCACGCGGCCGCCGTCAATTATGTCACGCGGGACGATATCGTCGGATCGCTGCTCTACCACCCGGAAAGGCGCGAATTCTGCGCCGCCCGGCCGGAGGAAAACGCGCACGCACTTTCTGCCTTCCTCTTCCAGGCGGACGGTTATCCCGTGCCCGCGGAACGCTCATGCACATCGCGCGCCATCGAGGCTGCCAGCAGAATTGCCCTATATGGATTGCGCAGTTTACAATCCTCTGGTACAATAGGCGGGTAAAATACCAATCGAGCCGGAAGGTGAGTCCATGATTTTTGACGCACATGCCCATATCTATCCCGACGCCATCGCCCTGAAAGCGGCGCACAGCATCGCCGAATTTTATGATATCCCCGTCCTTTGCGACGGAACGCTCGGCACGCTGCTTGATATCGGCGAAAAAAACGGCATCACCCGCTTTCTCGTGCACTCCGTGGCCATGTCGCCCAAACGCACGCGCCACATCGATGATTACATCGCCCAGTGCGTGCGCGAGCACCCCGATAAGCTGGTGGGGTTTGGCACCCTGCACCCCGACAGCCCGGACATCGCGGCGGACATCGACTATGCGGTTTCCCTGGGCCTCAAAGGCATCAAAATCCACCCGGATATGCAGCTGTTCGCCCTCAATGAGCCGCGCGCGCTGAAAATGTTCGAGGCGCTGGAAGGGCGGCTCCCCGTGCTGATTCACACGGGCGATAAGCGCTATCCCTATTCCAATCCGCGCCGCATGGCCGAGGTGATGCAGCGCTTCCCCCGCCTCACGGCGATTTGCGCGCACCTGGGCGGCTACAGCGAATGGGAAGAAGCCGTGGATTTGCTGCCTGGCACGGGCGTGTATGTGGATACATCCAGCTCGCTTTTCGCGCTTTCCCCCGAGCGCGCGGTGGAAATCATCCGCGCGTTCGGCGTGGATCACGTGCTCTTCGGCAGCGACTACCCCATGTGGAATCCCGGCGAGGAAAAGCGGCGCCTGGAAGCGCTTGCGCTCACACAGGAGGAAAAGCAGGCCATTTTCTATGATAACGCGGCGCGGCTCTTAGGGCTGTAATCCGCCGCCGGCGAAGGGTGAAAGGAGGGGTTTCCATGCTTGGCCTGGTTCTGGAAGGCGGCGGCGCGCGGGGCGCGTTTCAAATTGGCGCGTTTCAGGCGTTGAACGAAAAGGGCTTTCGCTTCGATGGCGTGGCCGGCACCAGCATCGGCGCGATCAACGGCGCGCTCCTGGCGCAGGGCGATTTTGAGCTGGCGCTGGCCTGGTGGCGGCGGCTGAATGTCAACATGCTCTTCGACACGCATGACGAACGGCTGGACCGGCTCCTGAGCCTGGAATTCGACCGGGATACCCTTTCCTATATCGCCACGGCCGCGCGCGAACTGGTAGAAAAACGCGGCCTGGATACTGCGCCCATCCGGCGGCTGTTGAACCTCGTGATCAACGAGCCCAAGCTGCGCGCCATGAACACGGATTTCGGCATTGTGACCGTGAATCTGACGGATCTCAAGCACGCGGAACTGTTCAAGGAGGACATCCCCCGCGGCAAACTGGTGGACTATCTGATGGCGAGCGCCAATCTGCCGGTATTCCGCCTGGAGCCCCTCGACGGCAAGGTGTTCATCGACGGCGGCTTTTACGACAACTGTCCCCTGAACATGCTCGCCCGGCGCGGCTATACGCAGCTGGTGGCCGTGCGCACGCTTTCCCTCGGCCGCTCGCGCAAATTCGAATACCCCCAGGTGCAGGTGCTCACCATCCAGCCTGCGGAACCGCTGGGGCCGGTCCTCGGTTTCGATCCGAAATACACGCTGAAAAATCTGAAGATGGGCTATCGCGACGCCATGCGCGCCATCTGCCACATGGCGGGCACGCGCTTTTGCATCCAGCCGGTGGCGGAAGCGGAGCTGGTGGCGCGCCTGCTCGCGCGCGCCAGCGCCAGCGACGGCGAAATGGACGCGCGCCAGTACCTCTTCCAGAAAACCCTGCCTTCCCTGGCCCGCGCGCTCGCCCTGGCCGCCGACGCGCCCTGCAGCGCGGTCGTTTACGCGCTGCTCGAGCGCATGGCGGGAGAGCGCAAGCTGGACGCGCTGGAAATCCGCTCCGTACCCCAGCTCGCCGGGGAAATCCTCACCGCTCCGCGCCCCCGGCTGAATGTGAACGCCGTGGAGCGGATCATCCGCTCCGTGCGCGGCGAGCCGGTGTCCTTCGACGAGGAAGGCGAAGCGCTGTGCCGGATGCTGATAGAATAAAGTGGATATTGTGTCTAAATTTTCCGCCGCATTTTATCCGAATTTTTGCGTGGAAAAATGCCGCCAACCCCTTGACAAGAGGGAAGAAATCGTGTATTATATTATTCGTCGCTTGTGCGACTGCGAACTGCAGGGTTCCTGGGAGCATAGCTCAGTTGGGAGAGCACTTGCCTTACAAGCAAGGGGTCACAGGTTCGAGCCCTGTTGTTCCCACCAGGATGCGGCCTGGTAGTTCAGTTGGTTAGAATGCCAGCCTGTCACGCTGGAGGTCGAGGGTTCGAGCCCCTTCCAGGTCGCCATTTTGCCTTGGTAGCTCAGTCGGTAGAGCAGTAGACTGAAAATCTACGTGTCGGTGGTTCGATTCCGCCCCAAGGCACCATTTGCGGTAGTAGCTCAGTTGGTAGAGCGTCGCCTTGCCAAGGCGAAGGTCGCGAGTCCGAGTCTCGTCTACCGCTCCATTGTTTTTTACAGCCGCGCTTTGGCGCGGTTGCGTGCCATAAAGGGCATGGCGCCATAGCCAAGTGGTAAGGCAAGGGTCTGCAAAACCCTCATTCTCCGGTCCGAATCCGGATGGCGCCTCCAGAAAAAGATACACAGCCCATGCAAAGAATGGGCTGTGTATTTTTGCGTCCCGTGCCAGCCGCGCGCTTATGTTTCTATGCGCTCTATGGCCGCCAGGCACGCGGCAACGCGCTTGTCCGACATGGGCGTGAGAAACTGCTCCACATTGCTGTGCAGCACAATCTGCGGGCGCACCATGCGCACCGGCTGTTCCGCCGGAATGTGCGTGATCAGATAATTGGCCAGCGCGCGAAACGCCTCGAACGCCTGCGTATACTGCGCCTGAATGATGGTGGCGCGCACCATGCGGCGCTCAATATAGGGCACCAGTTCCGGATACAAATCGCTGGTGATGAGGGAAATTTCCTCCGGGTGCGGGCTTTCGGCAATGCGCTGGCACACCGTTTTGGAATTGGCCGAGCCAACAAAAATCCCCCGCACATCGGGATAGTTGCGCAGCAGGGCATCCGTCGCGTGATAGGCGATTTGCCGGTCGTCATAATTTTCGTAAATGACCAGAAGATCCAGCGGATACCGCTGCATCGCATCGCGAAAGCCGCGGATCCCCGCCGCGTAAAAGGGCAAATCCTTTTGTGTGGTGAAAATGCTCACCTTTCCCCCGTCGCCCAGAATGTTCCACAGCAGTTCCGCAGCAATGGCGCCGGCCGTGTAAACATCGGACTGATACGAAAAGATGGGGTTCCCCTTATCCCGGCTATGCACCGTTTGCGCCAGGGCAATGCCGCGCTCCTGCACAACCTGCTGGATGCGCGCGTTCTGCGCCTCATCCGAAAAAATGGGCAAATTGATCGCGCCGCGCACGCCCGATTCCAAAATTCGGATGATCTGTTCCACTTCGCATTCCTTTGCGCGGAAATTCATCATATTGGGCAAATAGCACATCCGTACCCGCACATGATAATCCGCCAGTTCCTGGCAGGCATCGTATGCGCCGCGAAAAATGTCCAGGCCAAATTCTTCCAGATGCATTCCCGCGTAAAACACCACGATGGTGATCTCCGGCCCGGACAGCCTGCGCGCAAGCCGGCTGGGACGATAATTCAGCTCCTCAGCGGCCGCCAGAATGCGTTGCCGGGTTTCCGGGCGAACGCGCCCCTGCCCCGAAAGCGCGCGGCTTACCGTGGCGGCAGACACCCCTACCCGCTGGGCAATGGTGTAAATGGAAGCCTTATTGATACCGTCCACATCCTTTTTCCGCAATTGATGCGAATATCATACCACGTTTGCCTCTGTTTGTCAAAAGCTATAAAGGAATTTGATCCAGATCCCGCATGACCCCGCGGGACAGATACAGCCCCAAATACTGCGCGCCCATCAGGCACAGCAGCGCCATGGCGGCGCCAACGCCCGTGGCGGGAAGGAGCATCGTGAGCACCACGCCCGCCACGCGCCCCAGGCCATAATAAACTTCCCGCGCGGCATGCGTTTCCGCCCGGCATTTTTCCAATTCGGGCAATTTTTCCAGTACCGTCCAATACACGTTCAATAGCGGCGTGCTGTAAAACGGCAGCATGAAGGCGTTGATGGCGCTATAGGCCATGATGGAAACGGGATCCATCCAGGCCATCAGCCCCAAAGTGGCCAGAAGCATGGCAAAAATGCTCCACTGCGCGGATCGATAGCGCCTGTGGACGCCGACGGCGCGCGCATAAATGGCGAACGCCACGATGCTGCAAAGCGTGGTGATGAGCGTATTCACCCCCACCAGCGCTTCGCTATCCACCATGGAATACAGCAAAACATTGAGGAAAAACGCCATGACGCCCGCGCGCATGCCATCCAGCGTACTGACCAGTAAGCTGGCGCATGCCCAGCGGTTGCGCCAAAATACCCGATGCGCATACAGGTAATACATCGTGCGGCCGCTCTCTTCCCCCCGCAGGGGTTCCAGGCGAAAGGAGAGCGCCAACGCCGCCACGGAAACGGCAAACGCCACCAAAAACAAAATGCGGTATCCCGCGCCACCCGGATACACGCCAAAAAGCACGCTGCTGCCCAGGGAAAAAAGCAACGATAGCACATTGGTCACAAGATTGGCCAGCCCGGAAGCCCTGTCGCGGTTTTCATTGGCGGTGTAGCTGACGAATTGGCACGCGTATGTCGTGAAATAAAAGCCATTGGCCGTGGATTGAACCACGGAAACGGCAAAAATGTGTTCCGCCGCACGATCCACCGCCACAAATAAATACACATTGATGAGCACAATCAGCAATAGCCCCAGCTGCTGCGCGCGCAAGGCGGAAACCCGGCGCACCATCGCCACGGCCGCAACCATCGCAACCGGCTGGCAGGCCGCCAGGAGAATATTGAAAATCTGCACATTTTGCGTGCTCCCCGTGGCCGCCAACGTATACGTGCTCAAAAACGTGTTGTGCACCAGCTGAACCATGCTGAAGCACGAAATCATGGCCAGAAACGGGTAAAACGCCGGCGAAAGGCGGTTGCCATCCGCCCGTGAAGCGGCCCTGGTATTTTTCATGCAAGCTCCTCCCGCATACCGCTATGCGCAATCGGTTGCGCCATTCGCCAAAGATTATACCGTCGTCCCACGGAAAAGTCAAGCAAAAATTCATGATTTCCCGTTTAGAACAAGAAATCCAATAAAAATTTGATTTACCTATTGACAGAATGGATTATATAATATACAATTAGTCCATAACCCGTGATGCAATCGGTTTCATTATCGCTGCGCAGTTGCTCCCGGCATTGCGCAGCGCTCCCCGGAACGCCAGACAAAAGTCCAAAAAAAGCGAGGAATGCCTTATGTTGCGTATTCATCATCCGCCCAAAGGGGAACCGGTGCCCACCGATTTCATGGTTTTTCTCAATGGCGAGCAAACCGCCCTGTGGTATTGCCGCGTTTCCGCCATGCCGTACAATACCGTGTGGCCGGGCTTCCAGCGCCCCATCGAACAGACCGAAACCGCCTCTTTTATCAGCTTTGAAATGCAGGAACCCGTAAAAGTGCGCCTCGTGGCCTGCAAAGCGTTTTCCGAGGCCATTGTGCGCCCGCTCAGCAAAAACATCCAGCCAGCCACCCAGGGGCGCGAAATCATGTTCACAATTTCCGAACCGGGTGGATACACCCTGGAACTGGACGGCATGCACCACGCGCTGCACATCTTTGCCAACCCCCTCACCGATTTCGGCGTGGACAAAGCCGCGCCGGGCGTGCGCTATTTTGGCCCCGGCGTGCACGAAGCGGGCAACCTGGAACTGAACGATGGGGAAACCCTGTTTGTGGACGGCGGCGCAGTGCTTTATGGCTCCGTCAGCGCGTTTCACAAAAAGAATGTGCGCATCGTGGGCTATGGCGTGATCGACGGCAGCCGCGAAGAGCGCACCACCGCCAACCTCCTCATCCCGGTGGACTACGCCGTGGACGGCGGCGACCTGCGGTGCGAAGAGACCCTGCGCGCGTACATGCGCGAAAACCGGGTACTGAACGGTTGCGTACACCTGTATTCCTGCCAGGACTGCGAAATTGCGGGCATTATTGCGCGCGACAGCTCGACTTTCGCCTACATTGCCGCCGGCTGCGAGCGGCTGAATTGCGAATGGATTAAGACCATCGGCATGTGGCGCTACAATAGCGACGGCATTGATCTTTTCAACAGCCGCTATGTGCGCATTGCCAACGGCTTCTTCCGCGATTTTGACGATTGCATCGTGCTCAAGGGCATCAAGGGCTGGGACAGGGAAAATCTGCACCACATCACTGTAACCGGTTGCACCGTATGGTGCGATTGGGGCAGCGCGCTGGAAATCGGCGCGGAAACCTGCGCGGACGAATACCACGATATCGTATGGGAGAATTGCGACGTAATCCACGCCTCGCACGTCGTGATGCGCACGCACAATTCCGACCGCGCCCACGTGCACGACATGGTTCTGCGCAACATTCGCTGCGAATATAGCCCTTATGACCTGGAAGGCGTGTACCAGCACGATATGACGCAGCCCTTTGCCGCCTTCCGGCGGCGCGCCATACCGCACCTGATCGCCTCGCCCATCTATGACGGCCCCTATTCCCAGGATCACATTCTCGGCCGCACGAGCCATGTGCGCTACCAGGACATCACCATCTATGCCCCGCCAGGCATGGAAGTCCCCCCCTGCAGCTTCGGGGGCCAGGACGGGGAGCACTGCAACCGCGGCATCGTGCTGGAAAACATCGTGATGAACGGCAAACGGTTGCGGCCGGAGGAGCTCAAAATCGAAAAAGACGCCTTCAGCGACATTACCGTGAAGTGAGGTGCGCGCCATGTACAGAATTCACCATCTGCCCGCCGGGGAGCTTTCGGTTACCACCTTTGAAGCCTTTATCCAGGGCGAAAAAACCGCTCCCTGGTACTGCCGCGTTTCCGCCATGCCCTACAATACCGTATGGCCCGGCGGGCAACGCCCCATCGAGCAAACGGAACTCGCTTCTTTCATCAGCTTCGAAATGGACGAGCCCATCGAAGTGAAGCTGGTGGCATGCAGGCCCTTCCAGGAAGCCGTCGTGCGCCCGCTGAGCAAAGGGATTTTGCCACGCGTGAGCGGCCGTGAAATTGCATTTACCATCGACCGGCCCGGCAGCTATACGGTGGAGCTGGATGGCTGGCACAATGCGCTGCACATTTTTGCCAACCCGCTCACCGATTTTGGCGTGGACAAGGCCGCGCCGGGCGTGCGCTATTTCGGCCCCGGCGTGCACGAAGTGGGCAACCTGGAGCTGGAGGACGGCGAAACCCTGTTTCTGGATGGCGGCGCGGTGCTCTATGGCTCGGTATGGGCCATTCACAAAAAAAATGTGCGCATCGTGGGCTACGGCGTAATCGACGGCAGCCGCGAAGAACGCACCAGCCGCAGCCGGCAGATCTGCTCGGCCCGGGGGGAAGATCTGGATTGCCGCAGCGAGGAAACCGTGCGCGCCCTCTTGAAAACCGAGCCCATCACGCGCGGCTGCGTGCGCCTGTACTCCTGCCAGGATTGCGAAATCGCGGGCGTCATCGCGCGCGACAGTTCCGAATACGCCTATACCCTGGCCGGCTGCGAGCGGCTGAATTGCGAATGGATCAAAACCATCGGCATGTGGCGCTACAACAGCGACGGCATCGATCTTTTCAACTGCTGTTATGTACGCATTGCCAACGGATTTTTCCGCAATTTTGACGACTGCATCGTGCTCAAGGGCATCAAGGGCTGGGATCAGACGAGCCAGCACCACATTGCCGTAACCGGCTGCACCGTCTGGTGCGACTGGGGGCGCTGCCTGGAGCTGGGCGCGGAGACCTGCGCGGACGAATACTATGACATCCTGTGGGACGATTGCGACCTGATCCACGGCACCCACATCCATATAGACCTGCAAAACGGCGACCGCGCCCGCATTCACGATATGCTGGTGCGCAACATCCGCTGCGAATACAGCGCGCACGACATGCCGCCCGTGTATCAACAGGATATGAGCGCGCCTTACGGGGCCGCCGGGGCGCCATGGCAGCCCACGCTGATAGAATCCGTCATCTACAATGGCATGTGGTCGCGGGATCATATGCTGGGCGAAACTTACAATATCCGCCTGGAAGACATCCATATATACGGCCCGGAAAACATGCCCTGCCCCAAATGCCGCTTTGTGGGGGCGGACGAGGCGCATTGCAACCATGACATCGTGATCGAAAACGCCGTCCTCAATGGCCGCCGCCTGGCGCCGGAGCAGCTTTGCCTCGAAATGTCCGCGTGGGACAGGAACATCACAGTGAAATGATCGGATAAAACCGCCATTCAGGCCAGAAAGGACGGGATATTCATGGTGAACCGCCGCCTATCCAATGGTATGCGCTGGATGCGCTTCTGGCGATACCTGCAAAACAATTACCAAATGTATCTGCTGTTGCTCCCCGGCGTAGTGTTCATTTTCATTTTTTGCTATGTGCCCATGTATGGCATCCAGATCGCGTTTAAGGATTTTTCCTTCCGCAAGGGCATCATTGGCAGCAGCTGGGTAGGCATGGAGCACTTTATCCGCTTTGTTACATCCTCCAATTTCTGGCCCCTGCTGCGCAACACGCTGGGCATCAGCGTGTATTCGCTGGTTGCCGGGTTCCCCATGCCCATCCTGCTCGCATTCATGCTCAACGAGCTGCGCTCGGAAAAATTCAAAAAATGCGTGCAAATGATCACGTATATCCCTCACTTCATTTCCGCCATCGCCATCTGTTCCATGATGATGCTGTTTATGGACCGCACAAACGGCGTATTCAACCACATCATTGCGGCATTCGGCGGCGAACGCGTAGCCTTCCTTGCCGAGCCCCAGTATTTCAAAACGATTTACGTGCTCAGCGGGGTTTGGCAGGGCACAGGCTGGGGATCGATCATCTATCTGGCCGCGCTGAGCAGCGTCGATCCGCAAATGATCGAAGCCTCCATCATCGACGGGGCAAACCGCTTCCAGAAAATCCTCTATATCGATCTCCCCACCATCCTGCCAACGATCATCACGCTTTTGATCCTGAATGTGGGTTCCCTGGTGAGCGTGGGATACGAAAAAATCCTTTTGCTGCAAAATTCGCTGAATATGGAAACATCCGACATCATCGGCACCTACGTTTACCGGCTGGGCATCAAGGACGCGCAATACAGCTATACCACGGCCATAGGCGTGTTCAGTTCCGTTGTCAATGTCGTTTTGCTGGTCATCTGCAACGGCTTTGCCCGGCGCGTGTCGGAAACTTCGCTGTGGTAAAAAAGGAGGCGCTATCCCATGATAAAAGCCAAGCGGGAAAAAGTGCGCAGATCGACGTTTGACCGGGTGTTCGACGCCGTCAACGTCGCGCTTCTGGTGATTGTGATCCTCATCATCCTCTATCCGCTGTATTTCACAGTCATCGCTTCCATCAGCGATCCCTATGAATTGATGGGCGGCAATGTCATCCTGTTGCCAAAGGGGTTCACGATGGAACCGTATACAAACATCTTCAAAAACGAAGAAATCTGGATTGGTTATGCCAACTCCATCCTCTATGCCGGCGTGGGCACGATATACGCGCTGGCGCTGACGATGCCCGCCGCCTATGTGATGAGCCGCAATATCAAGGGTCACAACCTCTTTATGGCTTACTTCATGTTCACCATGTATTTTGGCGGCGGCCTGATTCCCACCTATGTGCTCATCAAAAACCTGGGCATGCTGGATACCCGTGCGGCCATGATCCTGCCCTCGGGCCTGAGCGTATACAATATGATCATTGTGCGCACGTTCTACAAATCCAACATACCCAACGAACTGCTGGAATCCGCCAAGATCGACGGGGCAAACGATTTCCGGATTTTCTTCCAAATCGCGTTGCCGCTTTCCGGCTCCATCATCGCCGTCATCGCGCTGTATTGCGCGGTCGGCCACTGGAATTCCTACATGAACGCTTTGATTTACCTGAACGACAGCGATAAATACCCCCTACAACTAATCCTGCGAAACATCCTGATGGAAAACCAGATGCTGAAAAACATCGATGTGAACAGCATGAGCAGCATCCAGATGGAGGCCATGATGCGCCGTTCCATGATGGCGGAATCCATGAAATACGCGCTGATTTTCGTCTCCAGCCTGCCGGTTCTCGTTGCCTATCCCTTTGTGCAAAAGCATTTCGTCAAGGGCGTAATGATCGGCGCGCTCAAGGGATAGGATCCACAATACGCAGCAGAAAGGAGGGGCGCACGACACTTTCCCCGTGCATGACGTTACAATTCATTTAGAAAGGAAGGAAGAAAATGAAAAAATCGATCTCTTTGGCCGTACTGCTGTGCCTGCTGCTGGGCGTTTGCAACGTCGCTTTTGCCGAAACCGCTCCCGAAGCGGAATCCATCGACCTGAGCCAGTATAAGTTGACCGACGAACCGGCGACCCTGTCCTTTGTCGCGTTGCGCGGCCAGTCCACCGGCGAGCCGCAGGATCAGTTCATGTGGCAATGGCTGGAAGAACTCACGGGCGTCACCTGCGAAGTGCAATACATCGATAACACCGTGTGGCCCGATCGAAAGACCATCCTGATGGCTTCCGGCGATTATCCCGACATTTTCTTCAGCCCCACCTTTACCACGGCGGAAATCGCGCGCTTTGGCGCGGAAGGCATTTTCATCGACCTGAACGATCTGGTGGATGAGTATGGCGAAAACATTCGCTGGGCCATTGAGGAATGGGTGCCCGGCACCCGTGCCGCAGCCACCCTGCCGGATGGCTCCCTGTACACCCTGCCCTATGTCAACAAGGGCAACCTGATCTATTCCGATATGCGCACGTGGATCAACCAGGCCTGGCTGGACAACCTGGGGCTGGAAATGCCCACCACGCTGACGGAATTGTATGAAGTGCTGAAGGCCTTTAAAGAGGGCGACCCCAACGGCAACGGCGAGGCGGATGAAATCCCCTGGTCCGGCTCCTGGGAATATGCCCCCAAGGGCAACGGCCCGATCTTCAACGCGCTGGGCTTCATCACAGATGGCAATAACATCGCCATTAAAGACGGACAGGCCGTCTACATGCCGCTGCACGAGGATTACAAGCTCTATCTCGAATTCATGCACCAGCTGTATGCCGAAGGCCTGATCGATCCGGATATTTTCACGCAGACCACCGAACAGTACCGCGTGAAAGGCCGCGATGGCGTCATCGGCTATTCGGGCGACGCGGCGCCCTTCCTGATGACCGCCTACGAGGACAATTGCTTTGAATACCAGCACATCCTGCCGCTCACTTCCGATGTGAACGACACGCCCATGTATTACCAGCAGAACGGCTATTCCATGGGCTTCGCGCAGATCTCCGACAATTGCGAGGATCCCGTGCTGGCCATCCGCTTCCTCGACCTGCTGTACGATCCCTACATCGCCTGGGGTTGCCTCTATGGCCCGACCTACTTCACCGAAACCATGCCCGAGGACGATGCGTGGGCGCCCTTTGGCGAGTATGTAAGCACCGTAACGGAAGAGGATATCGCCGCGGGCAAGTATCCCGAGGCCATGCTGGGCGTGCCCGTGTTCAAGTACTACGTGCAGATCAGCCAGCCCACCTGGGAAGAGAGCGAATGGGAATATGAAATGCGCACCACCGTGGTGAATCCTGAAGATCTGGGGCCGTGGGACTGGTACTGCCGCTACATCGGCCCGCGCGACAAGGGCACGGGCTTCCACATGGGGCTGGATGAATGGTCGGCCGCTTCCCTCGCGTATGGCGTGGACTGCTATGCCGCCATCAATGCCGATGTAACGACCTTTGAAGGCGCGTGGCGCTCCTCGCAGATAAATACCATCACCGAATACTTCACGCAGGGCATGCCCACCGTGTGGTTCACGGAAGACCAGCAGGAAGTGATCGATGAACTGTGGACGCCGCTGGAGGACTACGTGAAGCAGATGGAGGCCAAGTTCATCACCGGCGCGACGCCGCTGAGCGACTACGACGCCTTTGTGGAGGAACTGCGCAAGCTGGGGGCCGAAGAGGTGCAGCAGGTCTATCAGGACGCGACCGCCGCCTACTTCGCCGCGCAATAATCTCCATACCTTTTTTGCCGCACGGCGTGCTTTTCCGGCGCGCCGTGCGGCCTGCGCTTTGCGCACAATTTTGCTATGAGGAGAAATCGCCATGAGCAGCAGAGTATATCCCATGTCCGTCGGCGAGCCGCCCAGCGCGGCTTTCACCATGACCGTTGATGGCGCGCCCACGCCGCTGTACAGCGCGCGGGTTTCGAAGCACCCCATCAACCGCCGCTGGCCCGGCCACCAGCGCCCGGTGGAGCAAACCGAACTGGCGAGCTTTGCGCTGTTCGAAATGGACGCGCCCGCGCAAATCGTGCTCAAGCCATCCCGCCCTTTTCACAGCGTAACCGTGCGCCCGCTCTCCCGCGCCGTGCGCCCCAGGGTGGAAGCGGGCGTCATATCCTTTACACTGCCCCGCGCTGGCGCCTATACGGTGGAACTGGACGGCCCCCACTGCGCCCTGCACCTGTTTGCCGATCCGGTGAAACGCTACGGCGCCGGTCCCCGGGATGAAAACGTGCTCTATTATGGCAAGGGCATCCACGATGTGGGCCTCATTCGCCTGCAATCCAACCAGACGCTGTTCCTGGATGAAGGCGCCGTCGTTTACGCGCGCGTCGAGGCCTGCGATGCGCACAACATCCGCATCCTGGGCCACGGCATCCTGGATGGCAGCCGTAACCATGAAAAAATCCTTTTTGAATTCGGCGACAGGGAAATCGAGCAATTTAACAAGGGGTTTGCGGTGGAAAACGCAGGCCGCAGCCACCTGGTGCAGCTGGAATATTGCGACCACGTGGAGATCGATGGCATCACGCTCCGGGATTCGCCGCTCTATACCATCCGCCCCATCGCCTGCCGGGATCTGCGCATCGAAGGTGTGAAAATCATCGGCAACTGGCGCTACAATTCCGATGGCATCGATATGCACAATTGCGAGCGCGTGCACATCAAGGATTGCTTTGTGCGCACCTATGACGATTCCATCTGCATCAAGGGCTTTGATTACCTGCAGGATGAGGCGGATATGCTGCACAATGGCATTTTGCACGATACCTTCCGCGATGTGCTGGTGGAGGGCTGCGTCATCTGGTGCGATTGGGGATGCTCGCTGGAATTTGGCGCGGAAACCCGCGCGCGCGAAATCTGCGGGGTGACTTTCCGCGATTGCGATCTGATCCACAATGCGGCGGTGGCGCTGGATGTCAAGAACGTGGACTACGCGGACATCCATGACGTTCTCTTCGAAAATATCCGCGTGGAATACGGCGCGGTTTCCCAGCGCCCCATGCTGCAAAAAAGCGACCTGGACGTCTACGCCGAAGATCCGGACAGCGATTATATGCCCGGCCTTTTCGGCGCGTACATTTTATACATTCCGGAATACTCCAAAGACGGCACGCGGCGCGGCAGGATTCGCGACGTCGCCTTCCGAAACGTTGCCGTTTCCGCGCCTCGCATGCCGCCCTCCGAAATCCACGGATACGACGCGCAACACCTGTGCTCCAACATCGCTTTCGAAAACATCCGCCTGAATGGCCGCCGGCTGCATGACCTTGCAGAAGCGGGCATCCGGCAAAACGCTTTTGCGGCGGGCGTCCATTTCAGCTAACTCCGTTTCCAGAGCAAAAATCGTCCATTTCGCCGCTGCGCCCTTGCCATTTTCCCCCGCATGTGCTATAGTGAAAAAAACACGATTCACGGGAGAATGCTATGCGCAAAGAAAGCCAGCGCCCCACCATGAAGCACATCGCGCAAAAAACCGGCCTGACGGTCAACACCGTTTCGCTGGCGCTGCGCAATTCGCCCCTGGTCGCCCCGGCGACCAGGGAGCGCGTGCGCAAAGCCGCGCGGGACATCGGCTATGTGCACGACGCGTTGGCCGGTTCGCTGCGCTCCGGCAGCTCGCACACCGTCGCCATCGTGCTGGGCGACGTGGCCAATCCCCTCTTCGCTGAGCGCTTCAAATACCTGGAACGCGAGTTGCGCGAACACAATTTCCGCGCGCTCATCCTCAATACCGACGAGGACTTGCGGCTCGAATGCGAGGCCATCCGCACCGCCATCAGCCACCGGGTGGATGGCGTCATCCTTTGCCCCTGCCAGAAGGGGCGGGAAAGCATCGCCCTGCTGCGCAAATTCGGCGTGCCCTTCGTTCTGCTGGGCCGCGAATTCGAGGATGACCCCATGGACGCCGTAGTGTGGGACGACGAAAAGGGCGGCCTGCTCGCCGCGCAGCACCTGTTGCAGAAAAACTGCGTCCATATGGTCTTTTTGAACGCGGCGCTGGAAACCTCCTCCGCCGCCCGGCGGCTGAAAGGATATGCGCAGGCGCTTACAGCCGCCGGGCAAAGCGTGCGCGTGTGCGAGGCCCAGCCCATGGCGGGCGGCGTGCGCGATGCGCTGGAGGCGCTCTTTGCTTCCGGCGCCAGCGTGGACGCCCTGTTCGCGTTCAACGATCTGATGGGCTTTGAGGCGGCGAGCTGGCTGCTGGCGCGCGGCCTGGCCATCCCGCAGGATGTGCGCCTCGCCGGATTCGACAACGTCCTCTCCAGTATCAGCCTGCCCTTTGGCCTCACCAGCATTTCCGCCGATAAGGGGGAAGAGGCACGCCGCACCGTGGAAATGCTCCTGCGCCGCATGGAAACCCCCGATGCGCCCATTGCTCGCGCGGTGCTCGATGTGCGCCTCGTCGAGCGGGAAAGCTCGCGATAATTCCAACCCCCTGTTTTGAAAATTTCTATTGCTTTTTTTGCCCGGATATGCTATGCTATACGCAGAAATATTATCGTTAATATTCCAGGAGGTGGCTATGAAAAAGTATGCTGTGGAGTATAAACTCCAAGTCCCCATGGGCGGTGTGCGCCTGACGGGCGGCCGTTTTCAGCGCGTGTTTGAAAACAACGCCGCCTTTCTCAAGGGTTTCGACCTCGACCGCATGCTCTACTGGTATCGAGTGCACAAGGGCAAAAACGCACCGGGCGTGCCCTATGCCTTTGGCGACGGGCACTTTGAAAACAACCTCAAAGGGCAAACCGCGGGCGAATTTCTGATGGGCGCGGGCACTGCGCTGCTGTGGCGGGAAGACGAAGAACTGCGCCAAATGGTGCGCGCCATCGTGGCGGAAATCGATGCCTGCCGGGATGAAGACGGCTTTCTCATCCCCATCCCCCGCGACCAGTTCAAAACCAAGGAATACCCCAATTACACGCGCGCCTGGATCACCTTTGGCCTGCTGGACGCGGGCTATGCGGGCGAGGCGCGCGCCTTCGAGCTGGCACGCGGCATGAGCGACTACTTCAATACCTGCGGCGTGCTCCCTTATGTGAAGGATCTGAACCTGGGCTTTCAGGGCATTCTGGCGAATACCCGGCAGTACGACGCGCCGGACGGCAAATGGGCCGATATGCAAACGGCCATTGACCACTACCAGGAAACCTGGTGGCTCGAACAGGTCATCGCCGGGGACCAGCGCGCGATTTACGACCACCCGGGCAACCACCCGCATTCCACGCTGCTCACCACGCTGGAAGGCTATTGCGATCTCTACCGCGCCACGGGCGAGGACATCTATCTGCGCGCGGTGAAGAGCGCCCTCCAAATGTACGAGGACAAGTGGCAGCACGTGGGCGGCGGCATCAACATGTGCGAACACGATACCTATTGGCCCGGCTGCAACTGGCTATCTCCACGCCACAATTATAACGAGCTGTGTTCCACCAATTTCTGGGTGTTGCTCAACCAGCGCATGCACCGCCTGGAGCCGGACAACGCCCATTACGTGGACGAAATGGAAAACTCGCTCTACAACGTGCTCTTCGCCGCGCAGGTGGGCAGCCAGGGCTATCACTATCTCAATTTCCTCGAAAGGAGCAAGGACACGCGCTATCTCGACCGCGCCACCTGCTGCGCCTCGCTGGGCACGCGGCTGGCGGGCCTGCTGCCGCAGTTCCTGTATACCTTTACGGAGGAGAGCGTAAGCGTCGATCTGTATGCCCCCAGCGAAGCGAACCTGCCCAACGGCGTCTCCCTGCGCGTGGAAACCGACATCCCCGATGGCGGGCACGCGGCCGTGCGCGTGCTGGAAGCGCCGCGCCCCTTCACACTGCGCCTGCGCGTGCCGCGCTGGTCGCGCGAAGACTACACCGGCCAGTACGAGGTGATCGAAAACGCCAGGGCGGGCGATGTTTTTGTGCGCGATTTCCCCCTGCTCTACCGCGCCACGCGTTACACCGGTGGCGAAGAAATCGCCGGCAAAGAGCGTTGGGCGCTGGAGCGCGGCCCGCTGCTCTATGCGGCCCTGGGCGCGCCCACGCCGGTGTGCGTCAGGTGGGATCCCCGGCATCCGGAGGATTGGTTCACGCCCCAGCCGGGCAGCGTGCGCACCCTGCGCCTGAAGGGGGATAACGCCCACGAATACCGGGCCTACACCGACATTCACGACGAGCCGTTCAGCGTGTATCCCATCGTCGAGCCATGCGAATAGGAGGGAATCCCATGACACCGCGCATCGAGGCCCTAAAACAGTATTTTGTGCTGGACAAGGCGCACCACGCCGTCCGCGTCCCCGCGCCCGGGGCGGAAGGCGCTCCCTATCGGGACGCCGCCCTCCCCGCCCACCGCAGGAGCGCGCTGCGGCTGAAAGCGGCGCTGGAAGCGGAAACGCCGGTGATCTTCCCGGAGGAGCGCATCGTGGCCACGCGCACGCGTCCCGCCCTGCCAGGCATCTTTACCGAAGAAGAATGGCGCGGGATCGAAAGCCGCCATTTCATCCATGAGCGCGGCTACGTTTCCAATCTTTCGCCCGATTACGGGCGCATCCTGCAGGAAGGGCTGATCGCCCAGCGCGCGCGCCTGCAAAACGGCGAATATGGCGATAGCGTGCGCATGGCCATCGACGCAGTGCTGGACTTCGCGCGGCGCTACCGCGAAGAGGCGCTGCGCCAGGGGCAGGCGGATATCGCCGCGCGGCTTAAGCGCGTGCCCGCCTATGGCGCGCGCACCTTTCCCGAAGCGCTGCAAAGCCTGCGCATCCTGCATTACGCGATGTGGTGCGAGGGCGAATACCACAACACGCTGGGCCGCTTCGACCAATACATGTATCCCTATTTCCAGCGCGACCGGGAGTCCGGCGCGCTCACGCCGGAAGACGCGCTCGAATGGCTGGAAGAATTCTTTCTCAGCCTCAACCGCGACAGCGACCTCTACCCCGGCATGCAGCAGGGCGACAACGGCCAGAGCATGGTGCTGGGCGGCACGGCGCGCAGCGGCGGGGAGGGATTCAATCCGCTCAGTGAGGCGTGCCTCGCGGCCAGCCGCGAGCTGGGCGTGATCGATCCCAAAATCAACCTGCGCGTGAACCGCGATACGCCCCTTTCCACCTATCTGCTGGGCACGCGGCTCACCCGGCGCGGCCTGGGCTTTCCGCAATACGAAAACGACGATGTGGTCATCCCCGGCCTAATTGGGCTGGGCTACGCGCCCGAAGACGCGCAAAATTATGTGGTCGCCGCCTGCTGGGAATTCATCATTCCCGGCAAGGGCGCGGACATTCCCAACATCGGCGCGTTGCCCTTTGCCTCCATTGTGAACCGCGTGCTGCGCGAAACCCTGCCGTCAGCCAGCGGCATGGAAGAAATCCTCGCCGCCGTGCGCGCGGAAATCTTTGCCGAAGCGCGCCGCATGGCCAGCGCCATCCGCGACATTTACATGATTCCCGCGCCGTATCTCTCGCTGTTCTTCGAAAACTGCGTGGAGCGCTCGCGCGACATCTCCCTGGGCTGCGTGTACAACAATTTCGGCTTCCACGGCACGGGGCTGGCAACGGCGGTGGATTCGCTGGCCGCGGTGGAGCAGGCGGTGTTCGTCGAAGGGCTCGCGCCGCAGGATCTGTTGCGCGCCATGGACGCCGACTTTGCCGGTGCGGACGCGCTGCGCTACCATTTGGCGAACGAATGCCCGAAATTCGGCGACGATGACGGCCGCGCCGACCGGTTCGCCAGCATCCTGCTCGCCGATTTTGCCGACGCGCTGCGCGGGCTCACAAACGAGCGGGGCGGCTGCTTCCGGCCCGGCACGGGCTCGGCCATGTACTACATCTCGCACGCGGAGGCGCTGGGCGCCACCGCGGACGGCCGCCGCGCGGAAACGCCCCTGCCCGCCAACTACGCGCCTTCCCTGGGGGTAAAGCTGCGCGGGCCGGTTTCGCTGATCTGCTCCTTCACCAAGCCAGACCTCGCGCGCGTCATCAACGGCGGGCCGCTGACCATCGAATTCAGCGATACGGCAATGAAGGACGAAGATTCCCTATTGAAGGTAGCCGCGCTGGTGCGCGAGTTCATCCTGCGCGGCGGTCACCAGCTGCAGCTCAACACGCTCAACCGCGCCCTGCTTCTGGACGCGCAGGCGCACCCGGAAAACCACAAAAACCTGATTGTGCGCGTCTGGGGCTGGAGCGGATATTTTGTGGAGCTGGACAAGTGCTATCAGGATCATATCCTGCGCCGCGCGGAGCTGACCCTATGACGGGCGTCGTTTTTGACATCAAGGAGTTCGCCCTGCACGACGGGCCCGGCATCCGTACCACGGTGTTCCTGAAGGGGTGCCCGCTGCGGTGCAGCTGGTGCCACAACCCCGAAGGCCTGTCGCCCCAGCCGCAGATCATGGTGAGCGCGGCCGTCTGCACGCACTGCGGCGCGTGCAGGGCTGTGTGCGGGCACCCGGATGGCTGTGTGGTATGCGGGCGCTGCCTGCCCGTCTGCCCCGGCGGACTGCGCCGCATCGCAGGGCAGCGCATGGAGGCGGAAGCGCTGGCCGGGCGGCTCCGGCGCGCCAGCACGTTTCTGGCGGCAGAAGGCGGCGTGACCTTTTCCGGCGGAGAGCCCATGATGCAGTGGCCCTTTGTCGAGGCGGTGATCCCCCTGCTGGACGGCCTGCACACCGCCATCGAAACCAGCGGCTATTGCGCGGATGAGGATTTTGCCCGCATGCGCGCGTCCATGGATCTGGTGATGATCGATATTAAGCACCCCGACCCGGCCGCGCACCGCCGCCACACGGGCGTGGACAACGCGCCCATCCTGCGCCATCTGGCCTATCTCAAGGCGCACGAAAAGCCTTTCATCGCGCGCGTACCGCTGATTCCCGGCGTGAACGACGCAATGGGCACGGCCGAGCAGACCGCCGCCCTGCTCGAAGGGGCGAAAAACCTTCTGCGCGTGGAGCTGCTCCCCTATCACTTTACGGCGGCAGCCAAATATGAGATGGTGGCAAAGCCCTACGCGCCCACTTTTGACCCTGCCCGGCCCGTGGAGATCCACGAAGCGCCCTACCAAAAGCGCGGCATCGAAGTGCGCACGCTATAAAACATGCGGCTCTCCGCGGAAAATGTTTCCGGTGGAGAGCCGCATTTCACAGCGCAAAGAGCGTGATTTCGGTGGGGTAGATGGGCGAGCCATCAAAACGCAGATAGAATTTGTAGTCCGGGGACATTTCGTGGATCATGCGCGGAATTTTCCACAAATCCTCGTTGTTGTGGTACACCGAAAAGAGCAGTTTGGGATGCTCCCTTACAATGTGGCCCCGCGCGCCGAGCAGCGCCTTCTGTTCATAGCCCTCGATATCCGCCTTGATGAGCGTGACCGGCTCGCGGATATCCGCGTCCAGCGTGGTGACGGCGACCGCCTCGCCGCCCTGTGCGTCCAGCGCGTTGCCGGAGGCGGAAGTCTGGTGATCCCGCACGTATAAAGTGCCTTCCGCGTCCCCCACGCCCTTGAGGCGGCAATCGATGTTTCGGTAGGGCGCAAGATTGCGGGTGAGAATTTCAAACGTGCTGGGCGTGATTTCATAGCAATACATCCTTTTATAGCCATCCTCCCCATAATTGCGCAGGTAGGACAGCGCCGTATCGCCCGTATACGCGCCCAGATCCACCACCACTTCCTCGCCGGTGCAGGAAACGAGATCCAGATCGAAATAGCTTTCAAACAGGATTTCCCGCGCCTGCGCCGGGGTGGCGAAATCATAGCAATACCAGTTGTTCAAAATGGCATAGAGCGTCTTTTTCGAGCGATAATCGCCCAGGCGCTCATATACCCAGATAAAATCCTCCATGTGGCCGGTGAGCGCCTTCTGTTTCCATTCGATCTCTTCAAAAATTCCGTTGGCCGGATCGAGCCTGCCCCAATACAAAAACTGGTTGAAGAAATCCGCGCAGCTCTTTTGCGTTTCCGCGGGCACGGCCTCAAAACTCCGGCGCATCCGGTGATACAGCTCTTTCTCATCCAGGCTCTGAATTTCCCGCGCCATCTGGTAAAAGCTCCTGTCGATTCCCGTCATACCATCACGCTCCCGCCCCATTGTACGCGGGCGCGGAAAGAAAAATTCCCTCCCCATGCGCAAAAGCGGCGCGTTTCGCATGGAAACGCGTCGCCTTGGGGATCCGAAGAAGTTGTTACTTTGTCTTATAGCTTCCGCAGCAGCTTTCATCCGAAGGGTTGCCGCTGCCGCAGCCGTTGCACGGCTCCACCTGGATGGAATTCAGCGAGCAGAAATCCTGGCCCTGGCAATGAAAGCGGCAGCTTTCCACGCGGCAACGAATGTCCGTATTGGGTTTCATATCGTTTCAGCCTCCCGAGCAAAATTTGCGTTTCCGCAAAACGTAGCGTTCCCGCCCGGGGCGCTAAATATGCACGCAAAGCGCGCCTATGGCAAAAAATGCCAGCGCGGCGGCCATCAACGCCGCCTCGCCCCAGCGCACGCGCCTGTGGCGGCCGGACAGCACAAAATACGCCAGCGCGCAGGGGATCAGATCCGCCGTGTACCGCAGGCCAAACTGGAACCCGCCAAATGACTTGTGCAGCATCAGCAAAAACAGCTGCGCCGCCATAGCCACCAGCGCCGCCACCTGCGCAGGACGGACCCGGCGGCGGACGATGTCCGCCACCACCCACACCGCCAGCAAAAGGAAGATGGGATTGGCCAAAAACAGGTTGAATCCAAATTGCGCAAACTGCCCATTGACAAACGGCATGCCAGTGAACACGAGCTTTGCATTGTCCCAAAAATAGGCCAGGGAAAACTGCCCGTGCTCCGATCGCGTGAATTCCGGCAGATAGTTGTGCCCAAATTCAAAAAACGAGCCAAACCGCGCCAAATTGTACAGCCCATAGCACAGCCCAATGGCCAATCCCGCGCACACGCCGGGGATCCACTTTTTCCAGGGCACGCGGCGGTGCCACAGCAGCGCCGCCACGGCCAGCCCCGCCACCGCATTGAAGGGGCGGCAGCCCACGGCCAGCGCATATAAAATCAGGCTGGGCGTGGGCCTTTTCCGTTCGGCGAACAACACGGCCAGCACCGTGCACAAAAACGCCAGCAGCTGCGCCTGATACCACACCGCGCCAATCAACATGAGCGGCAGCAGAGACGAGGCGAACACAAACGCCGACGCCCAGAACAGCGCCGGGCCAATGCGGCCCCGGCGCGAAGCCCACCAGTAAATACCGGAAAATGCGCCCAGCGCATATAGCTTTACGAGCAGGCCATCCGGCGTGTTCACCCCGCAGAAGAACGAAAGCAAAAACAGGGGAACCGACGGCACGGGCGGAAAGCTCACATAATAGCGCCCGCCAAAAATCGCCAGTTCCAAATGCGGATAGTCCTGCGAAAGCCAGGTGCGGCCTTCCCGCCAGGCAAGCGCCTGCAGGGTGTAGGTGTTATAGGCCGATGTGCCAAAGGGATCGTATCCGCACAGGCGGCTCAACAGCGCCAGCACAGCCATCCACGCGAGGAGCGCCACGGCGAGCGCCCCCGCGCGGCGGGCGGTCAGCGAATGAAATTTGTCCATTCCCGCGCTTCCCGCACCGGCTCCGGCACGCCCGCGGCGCGCCCAGCCGCGATGCACTGGAGCAGCCAGGCCATATTATACCCCAGCACGCGCATGGTCTGCATGCCCTCGAGATCCCTGCGCACTTCCTCGGGTGAATTGCCATGCACCATGGGCCAGTACTGCGAGGACACCACTGGCATCTGCGAAATGGTGGGGTACTTCATCAATTGTTCCAGCGCCGCCGTGGAGCCCGCGCGCCGGCAGGAAGCGATAACGCCGGCCGGCTTGCCGCAAAACGCCGCGCTGTTTGCATAAAACGCCCGGTCGAGCAGCGAGGTGATCGCGCCCGAAGCCGCCGCATAATGCACCGGCGTACCGAATACAAAGCCGTCCGCCTCCCGCGCGCGGTCGATCAAATCGTTCACGCGGTCGGAAAAGACGCACTTGCCCCCCGTTTGCCGGCAGCGGCCGCAGCCGGTGCAGCCGCGAATGGGCTGCGCGCCCGCCTGGAACATTTCCCATTCCACGCCCGAGCGTTCCAGCGCGCCGGCCACTTCCATCAATGCGGTATAGGTGCAGCCCGCCTCCCGGGGGCTGCCGTTCACAAGCAAAACTCGCATGGCCATATCCTCCTCATCGATCCGTCTGCCGGATCAGTTCCGCTTCGATCGCGCTTTGCAGCTTCTCCACCAATTCACCCGCGCGGCCGCCCACCGGCGCGCCATCCAGCCGGTTGGCAACGCAGCACAGCGCGCTCGCCGCAGTGAAAAGGATTTCATCCGCGCCGCGCAATTCTTCGATGGTGTAAGGCCGCTCCTCCACCGGAATGCCCAGCTCGCGCGCCTTTTGCAAAAGCAGCTTGCGCGTGATCCCCGCCAGGATCAAATTGTCCAGCGGAGCGGTGATCAGCGCGCCATTTTTGAGGATATGCACATTTGAATGCGCGCATTCGGTCACGCGGCCGTTGCGGTGCAGCACGCACTCCTGCGCCCCCGCCTGGGCAGCGCGCTGCGAATACATCACCGAGGGAAGCAGGTTGATCGTTTTAATATCGCAATGGAAATAGCGCGTATCCTCATGCGTAATCAGCGCGTAACGCGCGCGCATGGGCACAAACGGCTTATGCCGCACGGTGATCCACAGATTGGTTTTCGCGTTTTTCGGGAACGCGTGGTTGCGCGGAGCCGTGCCGCGCGAAAGCTGCCAATAAACCTGCGTATCGGGCGAATCCACCCGCCGCGCGCAATCGCGCAAAAGCTCCATCAATTCCGGCTTTTTCAGCTCGCACTCCATATTCACGCGCGCCGCGCTGCGGTAAAAGCGGTCCACATGATCCTCCAGCAAAAATGGAACATGGTTGCGCGTGTTCGTAGCGTCGTAAATTCCATCGCCGAAATAGCAGGCGCGATCGTCCATGGGCACGAAAATATCCTGGATTTCTCCGATCTTCCCATTGTAATAGCCAAGTGTTTCCATCAGCAACACCCCCTTACCACTGTATGATACCGCAATCGCGAAAAAAAGTAAATCCCTTTGGGAAAATTCGGGTTGCCAAAACCGTGATTTTTCTGTATACTATTCTTATCCTATATTGCAAAGGAGAGGATCGTCCATGCAGGCATTTTTGCGTTCGGCCGCGAGCGTCATCCCCAGCGAGCGGCAAATGGCGTGGTTTGACACGGAATTTTACGCGTTTTTCCACTTTGGCATGAACACCTTCACCGGCCGCGAATGGGGCGAGGGAACGGAATCGCCCGCCCTTTTCAACCCCGAGCGCCTGGATTGCGATCAGTGGGCCGAGGCCGTGAAGGCCGCGGGCGCGCGCGGCATGGTGATCACCGCCAAGCACCACGATGGGTTCTGCCTGTGGCCCTCCAAATACACGGAGCATAGCGTAAAAAACAGCCCCTGGCAGGGCGGCAAGGGCGATGTGGTGCGCGAGGTGGCCAATGCGTGCCGCCGCGCGGGGCTGAAATTCGGCTTTTACCTTTCGCCCTGGGACCGCAACTGCGCGCTCTACGGCACTCCGGCCTACAACGACTATTACAAGGCCCAGCTCACCGAGCTGCTCACCGAATACGGCGACGTATTCATCGTGTGGTTTGATGGCGCATGCGGCGAAGGCCCGAATGGCAGAAAGCAGGAATACGATTTCCCCGGCTATGTCGAACTGGTGCGCAAGTACCAGCCCGGCGCGGTGATCTTCAACGACCACGGGCCGGACGTGCGCTGGATCGGCAACGAAAGCGGCACAGCGCGCTTTGCCGAGTGGGCCGTCATGCCCCGCGAACTGACCCATATGGCTGAAGTGCAGACCGGCCCTGCCCCCCTGCACGGCTGCATCCCACTCGACGGCATCTACAACACCATGCCCGATCTGGGCGCGCTGTCGAACATCATGCTCTCGGGCGGCCTGTGCTTCTGCCCGGCGGAAGTGGATATGTCCATCCGGCCCGGCTGGTTCTATCACCCGGAGGAGGAGCCGCATTCGCTCGACCGGCTCAAGCGCACCTATATCACCAGCGTGGGCGGCAACGCCTGCTTACACCTGAACGTCCCGCCCACGAAGGACGGCCTTCTCGACCCGCGCGATGTGGCCCGCCTCAGGGAATTGGGCGACTGGCTGCGGGCGTCGTTCTCCCATCCGCTGGAGGCGCGCGTGGAACCATCCGGCTGGGACTATATCCTCTCCCTGCCGGAAAAGGCCGCCATCCGCCATGTCGTGCTGCAGGAGGACATCCGCCAGGGCCAGCGCGTGGAGGCGTTTTCCCTGGAAGCGCAGGATGAATATGGGCAGTGGCGGGCCATCTATCACGGATCGACCATCGGGCACAAGCGCATCTGCCCCGTTTCCGCGCAAACCGGCGCCTTGCGCGTGCGCATCCGCTCTGCGCGGGACAGCGTGAACATGCTCTCCATCGCGGTTTTCGAATAAAGCGCAAGGGGCTTTTCCAGGATTACAGTTCCCGTTCCCAGCGGGGTGTGCCGGGAAGCGGGCAGGCCATAGCGCGCTTGGCCGCGCGGGCCTGCACATAGCAACCGCACAGCGTGCAGGTATAGTGCGTGCGGTGCTGGCAAACGGCGCAGGCAGCCAGCCGGCGGGCATAGGTTTCGTCGCTGGCGCGCATGGCCTGGGGCAGGGAGGATACGTATTCATCCAGATAGCGCAACAGTTCCGGCTCCGGCAGTTCCTGCGCGGCGCAGCGCCGGCAGAGGATTTCCCCGCTGGAAACGGCCATGTTACGCGAAGCTCAAGCGCACGACGGAGCAACGCGGCAGCGAAAATTTCGCGTGAGTGCCATCGGCAGCGGCCCGAACCGTTACGCAGCCGAAGTCCTGCGGCCGCACGCTCTCAGGCGCCTCAAACGTGTTGTGCGCGTGCGCGTCGCCCGCCAGCAGATAGCCCTCCTGCAACCGGAACGCGCATTGGTCGAAATACATCTCAATCTCCGCTCCATCGGTATCGGACAGGTTGGCCACAGTCACATGCACTGTGCCCTCCGCATCGATGGAAGCGCTCTGCGAAAGCTGGCACAGGCCGTTTTCCATCTTGGGCGCGATGGCCATGCTGTGCACCAGGCTGGCATTCTGGTGCACCTTATAGAGGTCAAACACATGGTATGTGGGCGTGAGCACCATCTTTTCGCCCTCAGTGAGGATCACGGCCTGCAGCACGTTCGCCAGCTGGGCGATGTTCGCCATGTGCACGCGGCCGGCGTGCCGGTTGAAGGCGTTGAGGGAGAGCGCGGCCACCATCGCGTCGCGCATGGTATTCTGCTGATAAAGGAAGCCGGGGTTTGTGCCCTCCTCCACGTCATACCAGGTGCCCCACTCGTCCACGATCAGGCCTACGCGCTTTTCGGGATCGTAGCGGTCCATGATCGCGCCATGCGTTTCCAGCAGCCACTCGATAAACGCGGCCCGCCGGATGGTGTCCGCATATTCCTCGTGCGTGAAGCGCGTCGCGTCGATCCGCGCGCCGGGCGCGCGCTGCGGCGTGGTGTAATAGTGCAGGGAAAGCCCATCCATCATGCGCCCGGCCTCGCGCATCAGCGTTTCCGTCCAATCGTAATTGGGCCTCGTCATGCTCGTGCCCGGGCCGCAGGCGATTTTGTGCACGCGCGCGCCGCCATACGAGTGGATGTACGTCTGATAGCGCCGGTATTCGTTCGCGTAATGCGCGGCGGTCATATTGCCGCCACAGCCCCAGTTTTCATTCCCCACGCCGAAATAGGGGATTTCCCATGGTTCTTCGCGCCCATTCTGCCGCCGCCAGTCCGCCATGGGGGAAACGCCCGGATTCGTCAGGTATTCCACCCATTCGCTCATTTCCTGCACCGTGCCGCTGCCAAGGTTGCCGTTGATATAGGGCTTGCAGCCAATTTGGCGGCACAGTTCCAAAAATTCATGCGTGCCAAAGGAATTGTCCTCCGTCACGCCGCCCCAATTGGTGTTCACCATGGTTTTGCGCGCAGTTCTGGGGCCCACGCCATCCTTCCAGTGGTATTCATCGGCAAAGCAGCCGCCCGGCCAGCGCAGAACGCTCAGGCGGATGTGGCGCAGCGCCTCCACCACGTCGGTACGCATGCCGTTCACGTTGGGAATGGGCGAGTTTTCGCCCACGTATACGCCGCCATAGATGCAGCGGCCCAGGTGCTCGGAAAAATTGCCGTAGATTTC
>DVJN01000216.1 GCA_018716755.1 Candidatus Alectryocaccomicrobium excrementavium | reverse complement strand
TTCGAACTGTTTGTGCCGAAGAACGTGAAGATGAGGATGGAAATCAGGAACACGATCACCAGAAAGCTCGTGCCGCAGCGCGGGTGCAGCGTGGGGAACTTCTGCGCGTTTTCCACGGTGAGCGGCAAGTTGTTTTCGTAGCAATACACGGCCTTGTGCTCCGCGCCGTGGTACTGGAACACGCGCCGGATCTCCTTGAGCTGCGAAACCGCCAGGATATAGCCCAGGAACACGCAGATGCGGATGAGGCCGCCCAGCAGGTTCACGAGCAGATCCTGATGCGGCAGAGCCATTTTGATCAGCGTTTCCAGCCCGATGGGCAGCACGAAGAACATGCCGATGGCCAGGATCACCGCCAGCACCACCGCCACGAGCATCATCACGTCATCGGGTTTCATGTGCAGCGCGGCGGCGACCTTCTTTTCGAACTTACTGGGTTCTTCCGGCTCTTCGCCCAGCATTTCCGCCGAATCCGTAAGGATCTTCACGCCCGTGTACAGCATGACGCAGAAATTGACGATGCCCCGAATGATGGGATAGCCCAGCCACGGATGCTTTTCCGAAAGGCGGCGGTGCGGCTTGGTGCGCATGACGATTTTGCCGTCTTTTTGTCGAACGGACACCGCGGTGCACTTGCTGCCCTGCATCATCACGCCTTCCATCACCGCCTGGCCGCCCACTGAGGAGCAGCGCCGGTACCAGTCGCCGGTGAACCAGTCTTTCAAGGTTTTCCAAATTTTTTTCATAGTGCGATATTATCCTCCAAAGCCCCGCCGCCCCAAAAGCGTGCAAAAGCCGAATATGAAAAACAGACCGAGCGCGAACGTCCGATCTGTATTTTCGTGATTTGTCGCGCACAGAGCTATGCAACGCGAATCGCCTTACATGCCGTAGCGCTTCTTGAAACGGTCCACACGGCCGCCGGTATCGACGAGCTTCTGCTTGCCGGTATAGAACGGATGGCACTTCGAGCAAATATCGACGCGCAGCTCCTTCTTGACCGAACCGGTCTCAAACGTTTCACCGCAAACACAGCGGACAACCGCCTTGCCGTAATTCGGATGAATCTTTTCCTTCATGGGTTTCACCTCTCTTGCGCCGCCGAACTGTCCGCGCACGGTGCGGCACGGGCATTCAGCTTCATCATGCACTGCTTATTATACCACGTCTGGCGGGGTTTTACAATAGATTTTTATCATTTTACATTGGGATTCCTCCGCAGCGCGCCGCGCGGAGGCGAAGTGGGAGCAATGGATGAAATATATGACATTTATACTGTGAATACGGGATCGATGATGCGGGTTATTGTATGGAATATCCAATTTATAAACCTGCCATATGCTGATTGAATGGATACATAAAAAATATTTTCATAAAAACATGGGATAAATGGATTGACATTCCCTTCAAATATGCTATAATACCGGCATGGGAGTGAGAAGCATTTATCAGGGCGGCATGCGCCCAGGGAGAACCACCAGGCAAAGGAGGATACGATGAAGGACAAGCGAAAGTACATGGGCATTATCCCGGCGTTTTATGCCTGCTATGAAGACGATGGCCGGGTGAGCCCGCAGCGCACGCAGGCTTTGTGCCAGTATCTGCTGAATAAACATGTGAAAGGTGTCTATGTGTGCGGTTCTTCGGGCGAGTGCATTTATCAGAATGTAGAAGAGCGCATGCAAATTTTGGAAAACGTGATGGAGGTCGCGCGCGGGAAGATGACGGTCATTGCCCACGTCGCCGCCAACTCCATTGAGGACAGCCAGAGGCTTGCTGCCCACGCGCAGCAAATGGGCGTGGACGCAATCGCGGCGATCCCGCCGGTGTACTTCAAGCTGCCGGAACACGCCATCGCGCAATACTGGAACGCGATTTCCGCGGCCGCGCCGGAAACGGAATTCATCATTTATAATATTCCGCAGCTGGCGGGCGTAGCGCTGACGCCTTCCCTTTTGCGCGAGATGCTGAAGAACAAAAACGTCATCGGCGTGAAGAATTCTTCCATGCCGGTGCTGGACATTCAAAACTGGAAGATGCTTGGCGGCGAGGATTTCATCGTGTTCAACGGGCCGGACGAGCAATACCTCGGCGGGCGCGTAATGGGCGCGGAAGGCGGCATTGGCGGCACCTATGGCGCCATGCCCGAGTTGTACCTCAAGCTGGAATCGCTCATTCAGGAAAAGGACTTGGAAACGGCGCTGCGCCTGCAGATGCGCCTCAATGAGCTGATCGTGCTGCTTTGCTCCTGCCACGGCAATATGTATGCGGTGATCAAGGCAGTGTTGAAGGCGCGCGGTGTAAACGTGGGCACGGTGCGCCAGCCGCTCGCGCAGCTCGTCGGGCAGGACGAGCCCAAAGTGCGCGAATGCATCGATGCGATTGACCGGGCGATGGAGAAGTTCCTCTAAGGCCGGGAACGAAGAAAACGGGCGTTCTTCCCGGGCGCAAGAATACGACAGCGATTAAAGGAGAGTCATTATGTTCTATCCGTTTTTTGATACGGCGGTAACTTCCCGGTATGCGAACGCAAAGGTTGGCATCGGCCCTGTACGCAAGGAGAACCGCGTGCTGATGGCAGAGGGCTATTTCCAAACGCCGCAGGTGCGCTGGGAACAGCGCATTGACAATGGCTATCCCAACGTGTTTTACGATGAGGAGGCTGGCATTTACCGGCTGTATTACACCTGCATTGTGGAAGACCCCAATTCCGTCCGCCTTACGCCTGCGCAGCGCGTGGGCGAGCGCTACCGCATTGGCCGCGCGGAAGAGGGCCTGCCGCGCATCGCCGCCGTGCTGTATGCTTATTCGAAAGACGGCGTGAACTGGGTGCGCCCGGCGCTGGGCAATGTTGAATTCGAGGGCAGCCGCGATAACAACATCCTGCTGTACGATGCGCACGGCGCTTCCGTGTTCAAGGACCCGCATGACCCGGATCCGGCGCGCCGCTACAAGATGATGGTGCGCCACGATGCCAAGAACCAGATGGCGGTGAGTTTCTCCGCCGATGGCGAGCATTTTTGCGAGCCCATCGCCTGGCCGGAATACAATCCCGCCGGCGATACGCACAATTTTGCCTATTTTGACGAGCGCATTGGCCGCTACGTTCTCATCACCCGCACTTGGGATTCGCTGCGCCTGGTCGCGCGCAGCGAAAGCGACGATTTTATTCACTGGACAAAGCCGGAAAACATTTACCGTGGCATCGGCCTGGAAGATCAGATCTATTCCATGCCCATTTTCCGCTACGAGGGGCTGTACGTGGGGCTACCGTCCATCTTCCACGATGGCGATCGCGACGCCGATTCCTTCGATTGTGTGGATTGCGAGCTTTCCATGAGCCATGACACCATCGGTTGGGAGCGCGTGGCCAAGGGCGAATCGTTCATTCCGCGCGCCAACGGGCGCTATGGCAGCGGCGTGCCGGATTGCGGCTGCATTTATGCGAGCGTGCCCGTTGCGCAGGGGGATGATCTGGTCTTTTACTACCTGGGCGGTTCGGGCCAGCACACGAATTTCCGCGAAAGTTCGCTGATGCGCGCCTTTGTCGACCGCCGGCGTCTGGCGGGATATGTGCCCAAGAAGAATGTGCCGGCCCGGCTGAACACGCATCTTTTGCGCCTGTCGGGCGAGGAAGTTCGCCTGAGCGCGGATGTTTCGCCCTATGGCGAGGTGCGCTACGCGCTGTGCCGTCCCGCCCGTGGCTTCTATGGAGAGTGCGAGCCGCTGGAAGGGTTCGGCTTCGAGGATTGCATTGCCATGCGGCAATCGGGCGACGCGCCTATCGCCTTTGCGGGCGGCGCGCTTTCCCAGCTGGCGGGGGAAGATCTGGTGCTGGCGCTGCGCTTTGAGCGCGCGCAGGTATTTGGCGTGGAAGGCGGCGTGGAATTGAAAGCGCACCGCTGAGCCGCGCAGGGAAACGAACGGGTATAATGCGCGGACTTTCCGCGTGTTAGATATTCATTGTAAGGAGGCTACCACTCATGAGGAAACTGCTTGCCCTGCTTCTGACTGTGGCGCTGGTCCTGTCCTTGTCGGGCGCGGCCATGGCGGAATCGACCGGATCGACCCCTGCCAACACGCTCTACATCAGCGGAGCGCCCGAAACCCTGTTCGACGCGATGTGGGAGAATTTCGGCGGCCTGTACAAGAACAACGTGTTCCGCGCGCTGTTCATGTCCAACGCGGATTTCACCGACGTGGAACCTGACCTGGCAGAGAGCGTGACTGTGAGCGACGACAACCTGCAGTTTGACATCACGCTGCGCACGGACGCTGTGTGGCACGATGGCGAGCCCTTCACTGCGGACGACGTGGTGTTCAGCCTCAAGACTGCTCTGCGCGCCGGTATCATCAATACCATCTTTACCAGCGCGTTCCGCAACATTGAGGGTGCCGTGGCCTATGCTGAGGGCGAGACCGAAGAGCTGACGGGCGTGACCGTCAACGACAATGTCGTGACCATCAAGCTCTCCGCCCCCTATGGCGCATTCCTGAATGTGCTGGCGCAGTTCGCGATTTATCCCGAGCACCTGCTGGCCGGCGCGGATCCGCTGACCATCCACAACAACGAGTTCTGGGAGAACCCGGTTGGCATCGGCCCGTACAAGATTGCCGAAGTGCAGTGGGATGACTACGCTTTGCTCCAGCGGAATGAAGATTTCTACGGCGAAATGCCGCAGATCGAGTACATCCGCATGGGCAATGTTTCCGACACCATCGTAGCCTGCATGGCGGGCGAGCTGGACTACTTCAACACCGACAGCGCCGATATCCTCACGCAGGTAGCGGAAATCGACGGTTACGAGATCTACCCCGTTGATATCTTCTATATGCGCTATTTCATCTTCAACATTGAGGGACCGGATGGCACCGTGCATCCGATGAACGACGTGCGCGTGCGCCAGGCGCTCATGTACGCGCTGGATCGCGAAGCCATCGTTTCCGCGCTGTTCCCGACCGCGACCATCACCGATACCTTCGTGCCCAGCGGCATGGCCGACTACCTCACCGAGGCGGAGCACTACACCTATGATCCGGAAAAGGCCACCGCGCTGCTGCAGGAAGCCGGCTTTGATTTCAACCAGACCATCAAGCTGCGCTACTACTATTCCGATCAGGCGACCATCGACTTTATGGACGTTATCGCTTCCTATTGGAATGCGATCGGCCTCAACGTTGACGTTTCGGCCTTCTCCGGCGATGCCACCACGCAGATCTACGATGTGCGCGATTGGGATATCGTCTACAAGGGCCTGAGCGCTTTCGGCTATGAAGAGGCGTATGGCGAGCTGCTGAGCAGCGGCAATATCATGAAGAACCTGGTGCAGAGCGATGTGTATGACGAGCTCGTGACCCAGCTGGGCCAGGCCCTGGATCCCGCCGAGCGCAGCGAAATCGTGAAGGAGCTGCAGAAGCTGGATCAGGAATACATGTTCCGTCTGCCGCTGTATTCGCTGCCCAACTGCGTGGTTGTGAACACCAACCGCGTGAACACTGCCGAGAGCTTCGGCAACGAGTGGTACAACTACGACCGTGGCTTTGAAACCTGGACCATCGTAGAATAAGTTCTCATTTCTGCGCGGCAAGGGGGGCGCCGGCTTTTCGGCTAGCGTCCCCCGCGCATATTGCAAGCATTCCGGTCCTGCCGGGAAAATGCGGAGGCGCACGCGTGTGTAAGCGCGCTTTTCCCTTTTCCGGCGGATTTTAAGGCACACTCAAACAGGGGGGGACGGCCTTGCTTAAGTACTTTGTGAAAAAGCTGCTCATGACCATACCGATGCTGTTGCTCCTGAGCTTTCTGGTGTTTGGGGCGCTGGAGTTTTCGCCGACGGATCCGGTCAGCTATATGGTTTCGCCCGATATGGCCAGCAATGTCGATATGGACGCCATGCGCGAGACCCTCGGCCTGAACCGGCCGTTCCTCGTTCGCTATTTCGATTGGCTGGGGAATCTGCTGCGCGGGGAATTTGGCTATAGCCTGGTGCAGGGCGTATCCATCAGCAAATTGATCGGCCGCTATCTTCCGGCGACGTTCCAGCTGGCCATTGTGGTGCTGGCGCTCTCCACCATTCTGGCGATCGGCCTGGGCTTCCTGGCAGCTGTGAAGCAAAACACCAAGATCGACTACATCTGCTCCGTGCTGGGCGTAGTTGGCATATCGATTCCGCAATTCTTCCTGGGCCTGTTTCTAATTTTGGTATTCGCCCTCAAACTGGGCTGGCTGCCCATTGGCGGCCGCAGCGCATCGACCTTCTGGGGCATGGTGCGCAACATGGTTTTGCCTGTGATGACGATGACGATTTCCATGACGGCAGCCCTGATGCGCTACACGCGCAACTCCATGCTGGATGTGCTCAATAAGGATTACATTAAAACGGCGCGCTCCAAGGGCATCCCGGAATGGAAGGTGTATATCAAGCACGCGTTCCGCAATTCTCTCACGCCGATTCTCACGCTTTTGTGCTTCCGCCTGCCGATGCTGATCGGCGGCTCGGTGGTGATTGAATCCCTGTTCGGCTGGCCTGGCATCGGCAACCTGATCGTAACGGCGGTTTCCTCCAGCGATTATCCGCTCATTTTGATTACGACGCTGATGACAGCCGCCGTCACCATGTTTGCCAGCCTGCTGGTGGACCTGCTCACGGCGATCCTGGATCCGCGCGTGCGCCTATCGTAAGGAGGGTTGATCGATGTCTGATATGGCAAATCCGGCGGCGGGCACTGTGAAAGAAAAAAAGCGCGTGAGCCAGGCCCGGCGCAACCTGGAAACCTTTCTGGCCAACAAACTCGCGGTGGCCGGCGGACTGGTCGTCATCCTTTTTGTGGCGATGGTCATCATGGCGCCGTTGCTCACCCCTTATGATCCGGCTTTGCCGGATTTGAAGTCCATTTCCCAGCCACCGAGCCCCGAGCACATCTTCGGCACGGATAAAATCGGCCGCGACGTGTTTGCGCGCGTGCTCTATGGCGGGCGCACCTCCATCATGATCGGTGTAGTTTCGTCTTTCATGGGCTCGCTGATCGGCATTGTGCTGGGCTGCATCGGCGGCTATTTCGGCGGCAAGATCGATGCGTTCATCGTGCGCATGAGCGAAATATTTATGACGTTCCCGCAGATGATTTTGATCCTGATTCTCACGACCTTCGTGGGCAAGAGCGTTTTCAACATCATATTCATCTTTTCTTTTACAGGCTGGATGACGCCATCCAGGCTCATCCGCGGCAAATTCCTCACCCTGCGGGAGGAAACGTATGTGAGCGTGTGCAGGGCGTTCGGCATATCGAAGTTTTCGATCATGTTCAAGCACATCCTGCCCAACGCCATTTCTCCCATCATCGTGGCCTTTTCGATCAACGTCGCCGGTTACATCCTTTCGGAAGCGGGCCTGAGCTATTTGGGCCTGGGCGTGGCAGCGTCGGTGCCGACGTGGGGCAACATTCTCAACGCCGCGAAATCCGTCGACGTCATTCTGAACGAATGGTGGCTGTGGGTATTCCCGGGCGTCGTGCTTTCGTTGTTTGTGCTGTCGGTCAACTTCCTGGGCGATGGCCTGCGGGATGTATACGACCCCAAGGGCTGAGGCGGAAAGGAGAAAAGGCATGCAGAACGACAATATTTTGCAGGTCAAGGGGCTACGCACCGGGTTTCAGATGGGCAAGCGGCATGTGGAAGTGCTGCGCGGCGTCGATTTTTGCGCCAGGCGGCAGCGCACGTTGGCCATCGTTGGCGAATCCGGCTGTGGCAAAAGCGTGACGGTGCACTCGGTTTTGCAGCTGCTGCCCTTGCACGGGCACATTCTGGGCGGCGAGGTGTATTACAACACGCCGGACGGAAACAGCGTGCGCCTGGACCAACTGGAACGCTATGGCAAAGAGATGCGCGCGATCCGCGGCAAGGAAATCGGCATCATCTTCCAGGATCCCATGGCTTCGCTGAATCCGGTATACACCATCGGCGCACAGATCATGGAAAACCTGTTGCAGCATGAACAGATCACCAAAAAAGAGGCCAGGGAGCGGGCGATTGAAATGCTCGCGCACCTGGGCATTCCAGATGCGGCGGCGCGCGTGAACGACTATCCGCACCAGTTTTCCGGCGGCATGAAACAGCGCGTGATGATCGCCATCGCCATGGTCTGCAATCCTGCGCTGCTCATCGCTGACGAGCCGACCACCGCGCTCGACGTTACCATTCAGGCGCAGATCATGGATTTGATGAAGCGCCTGCAGGACGAAGAAGGCAAGTCCATCGTGCTCATCACGCACAATATGGGCCTGGTGGCGGAAATGGCGAACGACGTGGCCGTGATGTACATGGGCCAGGTCATCGAAAGCGGCACGGTGGAGCAGATTTTTGAAAATCCGTGCCATCCTTACACGCGTGCCCTCATGCAGTCCGTGCCCGTGCTGGGCATGGAGCCGGGCAAGCGGCTGGCCTCCATCAGCGGGCAGACGCCAGCGCCGGACGAACTGGACGAAGGCTGCGCCTTTGCGCCGCGCTGCCCGTATGTGAGCGAGCAGTGCCGCAAGCCCGTTGAGGATTGCGAGGCGGAAGCCGGGCACACCGTCAAGTGCGTGCTGAAGGGGAGGTTGGCGGAATGAGCGAGCAGAATATCTTTGACATTCAGGGGCTAAAGACGTATTATCCCGTTACGGCCGGCATCTTCAAGCGCGTAGTGGGCCATGTGAAGGCCGTGGATGGCGTTGATTTGCAGGTGCGGCGCGGCGAAACGGTGGGCATCGTGGGCGAATCCGGCTGTGGCAAAACCACGCTGGGCAAAACCCTGATGCTGCTGGAAAAGCCCACGGGTGGCACCGTCAATTTCGATGATGGCAAGGTCACGAAGGACATCACGAAGTTTTCCCCCAAAGAGGAGTTTGAATATCACAGCAAGGTGCAGATGGTGTTTCAGGATCCCTACAGCTCGCTGAACCCGCTCAAGACGATCCGGGAAGCCTTTGATGAGCCACTGCGGGTACATGGCATTCATTCCAAGGCGGACCGCCTCCAGGTAATGGAGCGGATGATGGGGCTGGTCAACATGCGCGCTGAGCACCTGGCCCGCTATCCGCATGAGTTTTCCG
>DVJN01000215.1 GCA_018716755.1 Candidatus Alectryocaccomicrobium excrementavium | reverse complement strand
AAGGACGCGGGCAAAATCGCCGGGCTGAATGTACGCCGCATCATCAACGAGCCGACCGCCGCCGCGCTGGCCTATGGCATCGACAAGGAAGGCGCGCAGAAGATCATGGTCTTCGACCTGGGCGGGGGTACGTTCGACGTTTCGATCCTGGACATCAATTCCGAAGTGATCGAAGTATTGGCAACTGCCGGCAACAACCGCCTGGGTGGCGATGATTTCGACCAGTGCGTCACAGACTATCTGGTACGCGAATTCAAAAAGGAAACAAAGATCGATTTGACGCGCGACGCCACCGCCCTGCACCGCGTGCGCGAGGCGGCGGAAAAAGCGAAAATCGAGCTTTCCAGCCTGGCAACAACTACCATCAGCCTGCCGTTCCTCACAGCGGACCGCACCGGTCCCAAGCACCTGGAAACCACGCTGACCCGCGCCAAATTCGACGAGCTGACGGAGCACCTCGTGAAGGCGACGATGGGCCCTGTCCAGCAGGCCATGGCGGATGCGGGCCTTCGCCCTGCCGACATCGCGAAAGTGCTGCTGGTGGGTGGTTCCACGCGCATTCCCGCCGTGCAGGCCATCGTGAAGTCCTATATGGGCAAAGAGGCCTTCAAGGGCATCAATCCCGATGAATGCGTGGCCATGGGCGCGGCAGTTCAAGGCGGTGTGATGGCGGGCGATATCCGCAGCCTTGTGCTTCTGGACGTGACGCCGCTCTCGCTGGGCATCGAGACTGTGGGCGATGTTTTCTCGCGCATCATCGAGCGCAACACCACCCTCCCGATCGAGCGCAGCCAGATTTTCACCACCGCCGCCCCTTTCCAGACTTCGGTAGAAGTGCATGTGCTGCAGGGCGAGCGCTCGCTGGCCTCCGGCAACAAAACGCTGGGCAAATTCCGCCTGGATGGCATCCGCCGCGCGCCGCGCGGCGTGCCGCAGATTGAGGTGACGTTCAGCATCGATACCAACGGCATCGTCACCGTGCGCGCGAAGGATCTGGGCACGGGGCGCGAGCAGCACATCACCATCACGAATTCCTCCAACATGTCGCAGGAGGAAATCGCGCGCGCCATGCGCGCCGCGGAGGAATACGCCGCTCAGGACGCGCTGCGGCGCGACGAAGCCGCCCTGCGCAACCGTGCCGAATCCCTGATCTACCAGGCCGAACGCGCGCAGAAAAAACTGCAAAGCGAAGATCAAAAGCGCCTGAAAGAGCCCATCCAACGCGTGCAAAAGGCGCTTGCCGGCAAGGACGCCGCCGCCTTGAAAACCGCCTGCGATGAATTGGAGCAGCTCCTGGAATCCATCGGCTATCACTCGGGCGATTCGAGCGACGGCAGCTACGACGCGGATTATACGGAGAATTGATATGTTTGGCTATGTAACCATCAACAAAGACGCGCTGTCCGCGGAGGAATACCAGCGCTTCCGCGCGCAGTATTGCGGGCTGTGCCATGTGCTTGCGCAGCGCTATGGCAAGGTGGGGCGCGCGGTGCTCAGCTACGACATGGCGTTTTTGAGCGCGCTGCTCGCTTCGCTCTACGAGCCGGAGGAGCGCGCGGGCGAGGAGCGCTGCGGCGCGCGGCCCGCCAAGCCACACGCCTATGTATTCAGCGAGGCCACGGAATACGCGGCAGATATGAACATAGCGCTCGCTTACCACGTGTGCGCCGATCACGCCAAAGACGATAAGAGCGCTTCCGCGCGCGCCCAAATGAAGCTTCTCGCCAAGCCCTACGCGCGCGTGAAGGAGTTGCACCCGGAAACGTGCGCCGCCATAGAGGCCTGCATTGCCGCCATCGCCGAAATCGAGCGCGACCCGGCTGCGGGACTCGACGCGCCCGCCAATGAAACCGGCCAGCTGCTGGGCGCGGTGTATGCCTGGAAAGATGACCTGTGGGCGCCCACGCTCCACGATATGGGCGCGGCGCTGGGCCGCTTTATCTATGTGATGGATGCCTACGACGATCTCGCGGCGGACGAAAAGCGCGGGCGCTTCAATCCCCTGCTCGCGCTGCGCGGCCGGAGCGATTTTGAGGAAATGTGCAAAAAAATTCTCGTTTTGCACATCGCCGAATGTGCGCGGGAATTTGAAAAGCTCCCCATCGTCAACGACGTAAACGTGCTCAAAAACGTGCTCTACTCGGGCGTATGGACCAAATACGCTTACCTGCAAAAGCGAAAGGAAGAAAAGCAATGATGGATCCCTACCGCGTGCTCGGCGTATCCCCCAACGCCTCCGAGGAAGAAATCAAAAAGGCCTATAAGCAGCTTGCGCGCAAATACCACCCGGACTTGAACAACGGCTCCAAAGAAGCCGAAGCCAAAATGAAGGAAATCAACGAGGCCTATTCGCAGGTGATGAAACTGCGCCAGGGCGGCGGTTCCTCCTATGGCGGTTCGTATAGCGGCTCCTACGGCAACTCGTATGGCGGCGGTTCCTCCGGCGGGTATCGCGGCCCCTATGGTGGCGGCCCCTATGGCGGCGGCCCCTATGGCGGCTCATATAGCGGCTCCTATGGCGGTGGCGCGCCCGATATGGAAACCGTGCGCAACTATATCCGCTTTGGCCAGTATTACGAAGCGCTGAACCTGCTCACCCGCATGCCGGGGCGCGACGCGGAGTGGTTTTTCCTCAGTGCGCAGGCCAACCTGGGCGTAGGCAACCGGGCTGCGGCGCTGGAATACGCGCAGACCGCTGTGCGCATGGATCCGGCCAACGGGCAGTATCGCGCCTTCCTCGAACAGCTGGAAAGCGGTGGCGAGCAGTATCAGTCCTATGGGCGCGGTTTTGGCGGCATTCCGCAGGCACTGTGCGCCAATCCCTGCCTTACCATCTGCCTGGCCAACATGCTCTGCCGCTGCTGCTGCATGTGCTGATTGCCGCAGTCAAAGCGCTGTTCCCGCGTTTTTTGCCAGCAGACCCCCGTGTATGCGTCGGCCAATTCGCCATTGCGCGGCCGGCTATTTTGGCGTGCATGCAAATTTGTGGGGAGCTTTACATGGATTGGCTGGAAATTTAATATCCATTGTAGTACAATAATCATTGCGGGAGAAAAGCCCGCAAGCATAAGAAAAAGGAGGTTCATCCCATGCTGATTAAGATTCATGTGGATTCCATGAAGGACGCTGAGCGCCTGAGCGCCATCTGCCGCGAACATTCTGAGGAGATTTTGCTGCGCGCTGATCATTTCTGTGTAGATCCCAAGTCTACCCTGGGCGTGCTGGCCATCATGTATTCCGCTCGTGATTCCATGCAGCTGGACACTGGCGATATGGGCGACATCGCGATCAAGAAATTCATCAAGGAGCTGGCCGATTATCTTCCGGATGAAGAACAGGCGTAAATCCCACAATGGCACAGGAAGA
>DVJN01000214.1 GCA_018716755.1 Candidatus Alectryocaccomicrobium excrementavium | reverse complement strand
TCGATATGGAAAGCGTGGAGAGCGAGTGGGATTCGTTTATCGAAGAGAACCGGCCCATTTGGGAACCCGTGCTGGAAGACTTGAACGCGCCACAGGAATAATGGCCTGTTGAAAAAAATCGTTTGCCGCGCTGGCGTGGCGATTCCGCGTATGGATCGAACATGCTGGCGTGGCATTTGGCGCATACTGATAAGGCAACGGACTTGCACAGCACGGAGGAGGCGAATGGCGGATGGAGCAGATGTTCCGATGTGTTTTGGTGGACGACGATCCGTGGGCTTTGTGCGATATAAAGAAGCTGGTGGATTTTGAGGCGGCCGGTTTTCAAATCGCCGGCGAATATGCCAATGCCACGGCGGCCATGGAAGGCATTCAACGGCTGAATCACAGCCTGCTGATTACCGATATTTGCCTTGGCGGCGTCAATGGGCTGGAACTCATCGATGCCTGCCGCAGGCAGCAGCGGAAAATGGAGTACATTGTCATCAGCGGATATGCCGATTTTGAATATGCCCGCCAGGCCATCGATTCGAATGTATGCACATACCTTCTCAAGCCGCTGGATGGCGTAAAAACCCTCCGGGCGTTGCGCAAGGCGTACGGCCGTCTGGATGAAAAGAGCATATGCGACCATCCGGATAGCGAGAAAAACATTGCCGACCGAATTTGCGATTACATTCGCGCGCACTATATGGAGCGGTTACGGCTGGAGGATGTAGCGGAGGCTTTTCACCTGAATCGATCTTATTTATCGGAACTGTTTCGCGATATGGTGGGGAAAAATTTTGTACAATACAAAAATGAAGTTCGCATCGAGCAGGCGAAAACGTTGCTTACGCATTCGGATAAATCCGTTTCTGAAATTGCCGGCCTGTGCGGCTTTGAAAATTCGGGATATTTCTCCCTGGTGTTTCGCCAACTCACGGGCAAATCCCCGGGGGAATTCCGCAGATAGACGGCATCGCATCCATAAAGGAGGCGCCTCTGTGATTCCAAAGGAATCCCTGGAGGCACCCCAGCCTGTCAAAAAACCCCAGGAGAGCGCGAGAGGGCTTCGGCCCTCTCGCACTAAAATCGTCTCCGGCGACCTGTGCGGCGGAGGCGGGGCTGATTTTTGCGTCGGAAAATCTCATTTTCCAGCGCAAAAATCGCTTCCTTGCAGTTTCCGCGCCCGGAAATCCGTAGGATTTCAGCGGAAACTGGTAGGGGTGGTAGTGGCGGGGGGGCGCACGAAGGCCGCCGCCTATGGCGGAAACAGGCCGAAGTAAGCCCAGTGAGCAACGAGAGCCACAAGCGCGTTTTGCGCGCGATGTGGATCGACGATTGCGAACTGTGGCAAGCTTGCTCCCCCGTCCACCAGCTTGGCAAAAAGTCTTTTTTGACAAGCTGAGGCGCCTCTGTGATTCCTAAGGAATCCCTGGAGGCGCCTCGCATTTTAGTATGGCATTTATTTATTGCTTGGCAAGCCCGGAAAGCGCCTGAAGCGCCATTTGGCATACGGGATGATCCGCAGGCAGACTGCTCAGCTGGCAAAGCCGGGCAGGCGTGCTTTCAAGAGCCGCGCCGCTGAGATGCAAATCGCACAGCAACCCGGCGGCAATGCCTATGGCGATGTTATTCGGCGTTCCGCCCTGCTCAAGCACGTTGCACGCAGCGCCGGTGAGCCGGTCGTTGCGGGAGAGCTTGCGGGGGATATCCGCGCCCACGCGCGCGCAGGTGTCCGCCAGCGCGGGATTGGCAAAGCGCTGGGGAATGATTTGCGCATAATCGAATGTAGCGCTGGCAATGGCGGGATATTTTTTGGCGATGGCCTGAGCGCTTTCCGCCAGTGCGCCGGTTACCGTGCGCCGGATGGTTTCGATGGCCATGGCTTCCGGGATGAGCGCAACGCCGCGCAGCGTGCCCAGATACGCGCAGGTGGCGTGCGCCATGTTCAGCATATAGAGCTTGCGTTCCGTGCAGGAATGGAAGGGCGAAACCAGCTCTGTGTGCGCGATGGGAGGGACCGGCCCCAGGAAGGCGTCCCCATCCATGGGCAGGTGGCAATAGCTTTCCGTGCGGATGACGTTCGGGTCGGTCTGCTCGGGCACGATGCGGTCGATGGTGGTTTCCACCAGGCCCACATTTTGCATTTCCTGCGGTGAAAGCAGAGGAGAGAGCAGCTCCGTCATGCGCTTGGAAGAATCCATCAGGTTTTCGCAAATGAGGATGTTGAGCGGCCCTGCGCCGCGCGCGAGGCGCTGCTTCAGGCCCGCGGCCAGAAACGGCGCGATGGCGGGCAGGTTTTCCGCCTTCACCGAGGTGCAGACGAATTCCGCGCGCGCAATTTCTGCTGCTACCGCCGCCTGATCACGCCCGTCCACCGCGCGCACGCCGGAGACGGTGATCTGCTCCTCCTTATCCACATAGAAAATGGTGTAGCTGTGCGTTTCGTTCAGGCGCGCGACCAGGTCCGGGAGGATATCGACAAACACCACTTCATAGCCGGATTCCGCGAGCAGCGCGCCGACCAGTCCCCGGCCAATGCGCCCTGCGCCATACATCACTGCGGTTTTCATAGCAAAAGCGCCTCGTATTCTCCGCAAAGCGGGCGGTAAATGGGCTCGTCTTCTTCGATGTCGGCAAAGCGCTTCACCGGCTCGGAGAAGTAGTTGTCGGTATTGTCATCGTTGATCGAAGAAACTTCGCCCACAATGAGCGGGCCATAGCCTTCTTTGGCGCCAAAGATATGGTACATAAAGGGCGTGAGGCGCACGCTGCTGCCCGGCGCAACCAGGAATTCTTCGCCAGCGCCCACGGTGCGGGGCATGTCGTCGAGATATACGGTGACATCGCTGTTTTCATCCACGCCGCCATCCGGCTTGCGGTTGTACAGGCGCATGGCCATTTGCCCACCGTGGCGGTTGATGATGTCCTCGGTTTTCACCGCGTGGTAATGGCAGGGCAGGCGCTGTCCTTCGGCCAGCACGATATATTTTTCCGCGTAGGGCGCGCCAAAGCCGGGCCGGCCAACCATGCCGTTGCGCAGCGTATAGAGCACAGCGCCCACGCGCGCAAAATCGCCCATACCAAAATCCGTGATGTCCCAGCCGAGCATCACCTCGCGAATGACTTGCGTAAGATCCCGGTTTTTCTGCCAAGTTGCGCAATCCCAGCGCGCGAACGGGGGCAGGCTAAAGCCCGCCTGGCCGATTTGTCCTTCCGCCCATTTGAGGGCGGCGTTGATTTCACTGCGTTTCATTTGCGTTCCTCCATTTGGCCGTATAATTGAATCGCCTCTTTGGCCAGCTTAACGCCGCAATTGGAATCCTCGCCGCCCAGCGAGCATGCGGCGGCCGCGTTGGCCATGCGCAGGGCGTCTTCCAGGGAAAGACCGCGGTAGATGGCGTACAGGATGCCGGCTGCGAACGCGTCGCCCGCGCCGACAGAACTTTTGATGAAGCCATCGGGCAGCTGGAGCGTTCCCACCCGGAAGAACTGCCCGCCTTCATCCATACCGCAAGCCAGCTCTGGCATGTGGATCACCACCCAACGGCGCGCACCCATGCGCTTCAAAATGGCGCAGGCCTCGCTCAACCGCTCTGCGCACAGGCGGTCGCCTTCGCGCAGAGCGACGCCTGCGATCCGGCCCGCCTCGTTTTCATTCACGCACAGGTAATCCGCATGCCGCAGGGAATGGGGCACGATGGTCTGGTAGCGGTTACCGGCTTCGCTCACCACATCCAGCATGGTTTGTGTGCCGCGGGCCTGCGCTTCGGCAAGCGCGCGCGCCATTTGCGTGCCATAGCGCGCGTCCGGCGCGTCCAGCCGGTCGAGCAGCAGCGCGTAACCGATGTGCAAAAGAGCGATGTTCTCCGTGGGGAAATCCTCCGGCATCAGGCGGTTGTCCGCGCCTTTGTAGGTAAAAAAGGTGCGTTCGCCCGTAGATCGCAGCGTCATCACATCGCTGAAAGAAGTCACGCCGCCGCGGCGCACCTGCGACACATCGATCGAGGGAAACCGGCGCATTTCCGCCAGCAGGTAGTCGCCCGCCTCGTCCTCCCCCACCCAGCCCACGGCCTGGATGGGGATGGAAGGATCCAGGCGCGCCAGCGAGCGCCCCACATTGCACACCGCACCGCCCAATTCCCGGCGGAGCGAGACAATGGCGGACAGTTCGAGCATGGAAGGGTATTCGTCGATAAATTTGATGGTATCCAGGATCATATTTCCGGCAATGGCCACAGTACCCGTCATACACTTCACTTCCTTAATGTTTTATGGTTGGGAAAAATCTATTGCCGCTTCGCGTATTCCGCGTGCAACTCCTGCAACATTTCCGGGTAGGGAAAATCTTCCGGGTAAATCAAATTGATTTCCCGCAGCATGCGGCAGTTTTCGATGGGCACGACAACCAGCTCACCCCGGCGCTCTTCTTCCCGGCATACGCTGTGGCTGATCACGCTGATGCCCAGATTGGCAGCCACGATTTCCTTAATGGTGGAAACGCTGTCGATCTCCATCATCACATGAAAATCCGCCAAAGAATAGCCGTGGCTGTAGAGATATCCCTCAAACAGTTTGCGGGTTTCGGCGTTTTTCAGGCGCAGCACCAGCTTTTCCTGCCGCATTTCCTCGAGCGTAACGCTTTGCCGCCGGGCAAAGGGATGGTCGGGCGCCACCACGAGGCACAGGTAATCCGTTCCCAGCAGGATGGAACGGCTTGTGCTGTTTTTGATCATGCCATCCACGATAGCAAAATCAATTTCATAAAATCGAAGCATACTATCAATTTTTTTTATTGTTCCGCGCACGATTTGGATGCGCACTTTCGGGTGCTGGTTGCAATAGGCAGCCAACACCTGTGGCACAAGAATATCGCTGGCGGTGGGCGTGATGCCTACCGTGAGGCTGCGGGCCTCGCGGCGGTAATCGTCGATTTCCTGGTGCACTTTTTGGGAAAGCGCGATGGCGCGGTGCGCGAATTTGAGCAGGATAACGCCCTCTGGCGTGGGCTTGAGCTTTCGCTTACCCTTTACAAAAATGGAGATGCCAAATTCCTGCTCCAACAGCCGGATATGATGGCTGACGGCGGGCTGCGTGAGGGAAAGGGCCTCAGCCGTTTTGGTATAAGACCCCAACTCGCTGAGCGTAACCAGGGTGCGGATTTTGGGATCTATCATGGCAGTTCTTCTCCTTTAGCGCTTATTATTAGCGTCCTTTATAAATAGAGCAGGAAATATAATTTGATTTTACCACATTTCGGGCGTATAATCAAGTCCATTCCAGGAAGACCAAAAAGTTTTTTGCGGCTGTGAAGTATGGAGGTGCGATTGGGATGGAACTGAATCAGACGGCGCGGGTTTTGATAAGCCTGGCGGTCGCGCTTTTTGCAGCGTTTTGTCTTTCGCGCGTTACCAAGCGCGTGCGGCTTCCCAATGTCACAGGCTACATTCTGGCGGGGATTTTGATTGGCCCGCATTGCCTGAAGGCCATCGACGAGGCAGCGGTGGAAAGCATGTCGTTTATCACGGACGCAGCGCTGGCCTTCATTGCCTTTGGCGTGGGCAAGTACTTTAAGTGGGAAACGCTGAAAAGCGGCGGCATACGCATTGTGATCCTTACGTTTATGGAGGCGCTTGCGGCGGCCGCGGCGGTTACGGGCACCATGCTGCTCGTCGGGCTGCCCCTGGATTTTGCGCTGCTGTTGGGCGCGATTGCTTCGGCGACCGCACCGGCCTCCACGTTGATGACCATCCGGCAGTATAAGGCCAAGGGGCACTTTGTGGATACCGTTTTGCAGGTGGTGGCCCTGGATGACGCGGTGGCGCTGATCGCCTTCAGCGTGTGCGCAGCGATAGCGGGCGCGGCGGCGGGCGGCGGCGTGGAAGCGCGGGATGTGCTGCTGCCGCTGGCGTACAATCTGGCGGCCATTGTGGTGGGGGCGCTTCTGGCACTGGTGCTGCAATGGCTCATGCGGCGCGTGTTTTCCAATTATAACCGCCTGATTCTGGTGGTGACAATGCTCATGGCGCTGGCAGGCGCGTGTGCGGCAGTGGACATCTCTCCGTTGCTCGCCTGCATGGTTTTTGGCGCGCTGCATGCGAATCTTTCCCGCGGGCAGACGCTCTTCAAAAAAGTGGAGCGCTTTACGCCGCCAGTTCTTACGCTCTTTTTTGTGCTCAGCGGCATGCGGCTGGATTTGTCCATGCTCGCTTCTGTGGGCGCGGCCGGCGTGGCGTATTTTGTGGCGCGGATTGCGGGCAAGTGCCTGGGGGCGCGAGCGGGTGCGGCGCTGGTGCGCGAGACGCCTGAGGTGCGCAATTGCCTGGGGCTGGCGCTGATCCCGCAGGCGGGCGTTTCGATCGGTCTGGCGGCGTTGGCGGAGCGCATGCTGGCGCCCGAGCTGGGCGCGCTGCTTTCAACCATCATCCTTTCCTCGGCGGTGCTGTATGAATTGGTGGGTCCGGCCTGCGCGCGGCTTTCCCTGCGCCTGGCAGGGGCGATTCCCCGGGAACACGCGCCGGATCCCGTGGCGGAATGCACGCGGTAGCGGGCAAAACGGTGCGGGAAAGCGCTTGCCATGCGCCTGAAAATGTGGTATGCTGAAGGCGGAGGGGATGGCGATGAAGCGATACGCGCTGGGTGAAACCCTGCGTGCCAGCGAGAAGGGCGAAGAAGGCGGCAAGCGGGTGGCAATTGTCTCCGTGGAGGAGTTTCGCGAGCACATCAGGGGCGTACCGCACCGCAAGGCCATGATGCAATTTCTTTCGCACATGTCGTATTGCAAGGCGCAACCGTTTGGCGCGCATTTGCTTGGCACGCTGTGCGTGCCTGTGAAGCGCGCGCATGTGGAAGGAAAAGTGTGTTGCGGATTTTGCCTGGAGGAGGGGCGGCTCTTTTTGATTGGCGGTGAGAGCGAGCTGTCCGCGCCGTTGGAACGCTTGAAGGAGAGCCGCTTTTCGCCGGATTTGAGCCTGGCGGGGTTCTTTTGCGCGCTGCTCAATGCTTGGACGGATGAGGACGCCATGTTTTTGCAGGGCGTGGAAGAAGCGCTTTCCGATATGGAAGAAGGGCTGCTGGGGAGCTTGCCGGAGCGGTTTTACGAGGCGCTGATTCCCTGCCGGCGGGATCTGATGGCGCTGCACGCCTATTACGACCAGCTGTCCAACATGTGCGAATCCCTGCGGGCCAGCGCGAGTCCCCTGGTGAAAGAAGAGGACAGGCTCGCTTTCGGGTATCAGGCGGATCGTGCGGAGCGGCTTTTGGGCCATGTGGAATCCCTGCGCGAATATCTTTTGCACATCCGGGAGATGTATCAAACGCAGGTGGACGTGCGGCAAAGCCGCATGATGACTGTGCTTGCGGTGATTTCCGCCATTTTTCTGCCGCTCACCCTGCTGGCTGGCTGGTATGGCATGAATTTTTCCAATATGCCGGAATTGCGCTGGACCTATGGGTATCCGGCGCTGATTGTGGTGAGCGCAGTCGTTGTGCTGGTGGAGATTGTCATTTTCAAAAAGAACCGGTGGCTCTGATGGCAAAAAAGGGCGCCGGTTCTTTTTGCGGCTTTTGGACGCGATTTTTCACAATATTCATGACGTACCCCCGCAAAAAATGTTATAATAAAGAATATACGCAGTAGCGATACCGAAGCACGAAAGGCAGGGATTGCGCGTGGTGGAGCACGCAACCGCGCCCGCGATTGAGCTGAGAGGGCTGACAAAGTCCTTTGGCAATGTCGTGGCCAATTCGGAAGTGGATTTGACCGTGCACCAGGGGGAGATCCTGTCCCTCCTGGGCGAAAACGGTTCTGGCAAAACGACGCTGATGAACATGCTGATGGGCCTTTACCGGCCGGATAAGGGTGAAATTTATATTCATGGCGCCCGGGCCGATATTCAGTCGCCCCACGACGCGATTGCCCTGGGCGTCGGCATGATTCACCAGCATTTTAAATTGGTCGATGTGCTCACCGTGCGCGATAACATCGTGCTCGGCACGCGGGGCGGCGGTTCCCGCAAGCAGATCGACGCCAAAATTCGCGAACTATCCCAGCGGTTTGATTTGAACATCGCGCCGGAGCGAAAAATTTATTCCCTTTCCGTGGGGGAAAAGCAAATGGTCGAAATCATGAAGGTGCTGTACCGCGGCGCGCGCACCCTGATTTTGGATGAGCCGACCGCCGTGCTGACTCCGCAGGAAATCGACCGCCTGTTTGCCATTTTGCGCCGGATGAAAAAGGACGGTTGCGCGATCATCATCATCACGCATAAGCTGAACGAGGTGATGGAGATTTCCGACCGGGTGACCATTTTGCGCAAGGGCCGTTCCATGGGCACCGTGGTGACGGGAGAAATCCAGATTCGCGATTTGATTGAGCGCATGGTGGGGGAATCGATCGATCTTTCCATCCATCGCCCGGAACCCAAACGGGGCGGCAATGTGCTGGATGTGCACCGCCTCAGCGTGCTCAATGAGGACAAAGTGGCCGTTCTGAGCGACGTGAGCTTTGCCATCGCGCGCGGAGAAATCCTGGGCGTGGCAGGCGTTTCCGGAAGCGGACAGCGGGAATTGTGCGAAACGATCGCCGGCCTGATGGCGCCCAGCCGGGGCGCGATTTTGGTGGATGGCGTGGACATCGCCGGGCACAGCGCGCGCGACATCATCAAAATGGGCGTACACATGAGCTTTATTCCCGAGGATCGCTTTGGCATGGGGCTGCTGCCATCCATGAACATTGTGGATAATATGCTGCTCAAATCCTATTGCGCCCACAAAGGCATTGGGCTGGACCGCCGCCCCGCGAGAAAGCTGGCGGAAGAGGTTGTGGAAACGCTCAATGTGTACACGCCCGGCCTGAACAGCCCTGTGCGGTTGCTTTCGGGCGGAAACGCGCAGAAGGTGCTGCTCGGGCGCGAAATTTCCTCAAATCCCAGCGTGTTGATCACCGCGTATCCCGTGCGCGGGCTGGACATCCATTCCTCCATGACGATTTATCAATTGCTCAACGAACAGAAGGAAAAGGGTGTGGCAGTGCTGTTCATCGGCGAGGATCTGGACGTGTTGCTTGAGCTGTGCGACCGCATCATGGTGCTGTGCGGCGGCAGGGTCACGGGAATCGTCGATGCGCGGGATGTGACGAAGGAACAGCTCGGCCTGATGATGACAGGCCATCCGCTGGAGGAGGTGCTGGGAAATGCGTAATTGGCAGATGCCCGTGCGCGCCATCAAGCGCGTGGATGAGGAAAACCGCCTGCGGGGCGTGTTTTTGCGCGTGGTAGCGATTTTTTTGGCGCTGGCGGTTGGCGGCCTGTTCCTGTGGGCGCTGGGCTTTTCACCGGTTGCTGTGTATGCTTCCATGATCGAAGGCGCCGTGGGTACCAAGACGGCCCTGCGCATGACCGCACGGCTGTGCATTCCCCTTTTGATTACTTCGCTCGCCGTAACGCTCGCCTTCAAAATGCGCTTTTGGAACATTGGCGCGGAGGGCCAGATCGGCGTGGGCGCCATTGCCGCCAGCTATGTGGCGCTGTATCATAGCGATATGCCCCGCGTCTTGCTGTTGCTCACCATGGCGGCGGCGGGCTTTGTTGCGGGCGGCCTGTATGGCGCGATTCCCGCCTATTTCAAGGCCAAATTCGGCACGAATGAAACATTGTTTACGCTGATGCTCAATTACGTCGCCTTTTATACCATTCAGGCGCTGGCACAGGGCGCATGGAAGGATCCGGCGGGCATGGGCTTCCCCAAAATCGCCCGTTTTGCTTCGCAGGCGCAGTTGCCAACATTGCTGGGCGTGCACATCGGCTGGGTTGTGGCGCTCGTGCTGGTAGTTCTGGTGCATCTGTATCTGCGCTGTACCAAGCAGGGCTATGAGCTGACCGTCGTGGGCGAAAACGAGAATACCGCGCGCTATGCGGGCATGAATGTGAAGAAGATTCTCGTGCGCACGATGTTCCTCTCTGCCGGGTTGGCCGGTCTGGCTGGCATGCTCCAGGCTTCGGGCGCGGACAAGACGCTCACGGAATCCGTTGCGAACAACGTGGGCTTCACCGCCATCACCGTGGCGTGGCTGGCCCAGCTGAATCCGCTCGCCATGGTGGTGGTTACGGTGCTGTTTTGCATCCTCACCAAGGGAAGCGACACCATCCAATCGCTGTATAACATCGCGCCCGCCGCGGCGGAGGTGTTCCAGGGCATCATCCTGTTTTTTGTGCTGGGCAGCGAGTTTTTCATCCGCTACCGGCTGCGCTTTGTGGGCTTTAAGGGAGGCAAAGTGGAATGAGCGAAGGGCTTTCGTACTTTTTGAGCTTTCTGGCGGCGGCCATTCCCGCGGGCATGCCGCTGCTGTATGGCACGTTGGGGGAGATCCTCACAGAAAAAGGCGGCAACCTGAACCTTGGCGTGGAAGGCATGATGTACATGGGCGCGATTTTCGGCTTTGTGGGCGGATATTATGCCGATAGCGTGCTCGTCATGCTGCTTTTGGCGTTTGCAGGCGGTGCGTTGGGCGCCCTGATCTATGCGGTGCTCACCGTTACACTCAAGGCCAACCAGAATGTAACGGGCCTCACGCTCACCATTTTCGGCACGGGCCTGGCCAACTTTATTGGGGAGAACATCGTGCTCAGTTCGCCTTCGCAAACGGCGAAGGTTTCTGATGCCCTGATGGCGCGGATCACCAATGCAGGGATTCCGCTTTTGAAGGAGATTCCCATTTTGGGGCCCATGCTCTTTGACACCAATATTTTTGTGTATCTGGGCATTGCCATCGCGGTGGGCATGGGCCTGTATCTGAACCACACGCGCAAGGGGCTGAACCTGCGCGCCATTGGCGAAAACCCCGCGGCGGCGGATGCGGCGGGCGTGAACGTTACCCTCTATAAGTATGCGCATATCCTTGTGGGCGGCGGCGTTTGCGGCATTGGCGGCGCGTATGTGACTTTTGTTACCTGTAGCGGCATGTGGATTCAGGACTGCGTGGGCGGCCTGGGCTGGATCGCCGTGGCGCTGGTGATTTTTGCCAGCTGGAGTCCCTACCGGGCGCTGCTGGGCTCGCTGGTGTTCGGCGCGCTGCGCGTGGTGCAGTTCTATAAGCCCGCGTTCATGCGCGGCATCAGCGATCCGCTGTTTTCCATGATACCGTTCCTGGTGACGGCCATCGTGCTGGTGATCACCTCCATCCGCCTGCGGCCGGAACGCATGCAGCCCAAGGGCTGTGGCACCAATTACGACCGGGAGGAACGCTAGATGGGCGTATGGGAATTGATCGTAACGGCGATTGGCCTTTCTATGGACGCATTTGCCGTGGCGGTGTGCAAGGGCCTGTCTTTGCGCAACCTGCGCTGGCGGCAGTGCGCCGTCGTGGGGCTGTATTTCGGCGCGTTTCAGGCCGTTATGCCATTGATTGGGTATTTTCTGGGCGTGCAGTTTCGCGAATATATCACCTCGGTCGACCATTGGATCGCGTTTGTGCTGCTGGCGCTCATCGGCGCCAAAATGCTCCATGAGGCAATTTCCGGCGGCGAAGAGGCGGGGAGCAACGACGCTTCCCTCTCTTTCCGGGCGATGCTGCCGTTGGCCGTGGCCACCAGCATCGACGCGCTGGCCGTGGGCGTGACGTTCGCCTTTTTGCGCGTGCAGATTGTGCCCGCCGTGTCCTCCATTGGCGTGATTACCTTTGCCCTCTCGTTTGCGGGGGTGAAGATTGGCAATGTGTTTGGAGACCGGTTTCAGAAAAAGGCGGAGATTTGCGGCGGCGTTATTTTGATTTTGATCGGCGCGAAGATCCTGCTGGAACATTTGGGAATATTGGGGTAAGGTAGCATGACAGACAGGCTGTATTATGAGGATTCGTATTTGACGGAATTTGATGCGCAGGTGCTCGAAGTGCAGGGGAACCGGGTGCGGCTGGATCGCTCAGCGTTCTACCCCACGTCTGGCGGGCAACCGTTTGACACCGGCTACTTGGGCGGGGCGCGCGTGACGGATGTGGAATCCGTGGCGGGCGAGGTCTGGCACACGGTGGAAGGAACTCTACGCGAGGGCGAACACGTGCATGGCCGCATCGATTGGCCGCGCCGGTTCGACCATATGCAGCAGCACGCGGGCGAGCATATGATCGCCAACGCTGTGTACCGCTTTTTCGATGGTTTTACGATCGGGCTGCATATTGGCGCGGAAGTTTCCACCATCGATGTGGAATTGCCCGATGGCCGCATGCGCCTGTCGCCGGAGGACATCGCGCGCGTGGAAGACGATGTGAACGCGCATATCCAGCAGAATTTGCCCATCCGCTGCTATTTTCCCCAGGATGTGGACGCGTTGCCCCTGCGCAAGCGCGGCAATGTGAAGGAACACGTCCGCGTGGTGGACATCGGCGGCTATGAACTGGTGCCCTGCGGCGGCACGCATCCCGCGCGCACGGGGGACATCGGCCTGGTGAAAATTGTGGACGCGCGCCCCAGCCGGGGCAAGATGCGGCTGGCCTTTTTGTGCGGCAGCCGGGCGGTGCGCGATTACCGCCGCCGCTACGCCATCACCGAGGAACTGGCTCTCGGCCTTTCCACTTCAGTGGATCGCCTGCCCGAGCTGGTGCGGCAGATGGGCGAACACCTGAAAGAAGCCGAATACGCGCTCAAACAGGCCAACGCCCAGCGGCTGTTGGCCGCGGCGGACGCATTCCCTGCGGAAGAGGCAAAGGGATATCGTATCGTGGCCGCGTCGGTAGATGGGGATATGGAGGCGCTGCGCAGCCTGGCTGCGCGCCTGCTGGAGCGGACAGACTACGCGTTGCTCGAATCCTCGAGTGGTAACCTGCTCTTTGCGCGCGCGCAAAGAGCTCCCGGCCGCATGGATCAGCTCCTGCGCCAGGTGGGCAAGGGCGGCGGCAAGCCGGATTTTGCTCAGGGCGCGGCCGGGGAAAGCGGCGCGGCACAGCGGGCCGCGCAGGTGCTGAAAGAGGAATTGGCGGCGTCTGCCTCATAAGCGGACATTTCGGAAATTCATGCAAAGGAAGGCCATTGGGGGGAAGGCGGGGGCGTTCCTTCCCAATGGCGTATTGCAATGCAACGGTATGTATGAAATATTTTATGATTTAATATAAGAATTGCCGGGCTTGGAAGGATTGCTTGGATCCCTTTTTTACAAAATATAGTTGACTTAATGGCGTATTTATGTTACTATAAATTCAGAATAATGGGAAATGGGATGAGCAATCATGCAAGAACACATAAGGAGTATAT
>DVJN01000213.1 GCA_018716755.1 Candidatus Alectryocaccomicrobium excrementavium | reverse complement strand
ACGGCCCCGCTGGACGAAAATGCCGGCGATGTGAACGATACCGGCGTGGATCCCGGCTCGACCAATGCGCCGCTTACCGAAGGAAACAGCTAAAACCGAGCCGCCGTGCTGCATTCGCAGCACGGCGGCTTTTGCATCAATGCGGCTTCTTTCGCGCAGATCAACAACACCATATCCTTATGGTTGACAGGCCTTTCCGGAAAGCGCGCGTTCATCTGCGCGATCGATAGCCGCCCCCGCTATCTCTTGCTCAAAGGCGGACAGGCGCGGGGAATCCCGCCCGCCAGGTTTTCACTTGCGCAGCGCCTTGGGCACAGGTGCTTCATAGCTGCCATGAAGGCTTGGAGCACCCGCTCCCTGCACGCCATAGGCATACACCCACTGGGCAACCTTTTGCCACAGCTGCTTCATACGCTTCACCCCCCCGACGACAGACGATGTTGAAATGAATACAGATGTATTGTAACGATAAAATGCCATATGTAAAGGGATTTGGCACAAACGGTGCGGCACAGGCATATACGACATGATATTATATAAATATACACATATTTAACTTCTTATTCCCTTGCTGGATTTTTCTTCCAATAGTATAATGATATATCATTATTGGTAAGAATATATCTGGGAGGAAGCGCCATGCACATCACTCTATGCGACGATGAGCCCATCTTCCTCCACAGCCTGCAAAGGCAACTTACACAATGGGCCGCCAAGACGGGCGTCGTCCTGGCCATCCGTGCCTTTTCCTCGGCGGAAATGCTGCTGCGGGAATGGAAGAATGGGCTGCAAACCGATCTGCTTCTGCTCGATATCGAAATGCGCGCCGGGATCAGCGGCATGGAACTGGCACAGCGCATTCGCGCCAGGAACCCCAATGTGATGATCGCCTTCGTTTCCAATTACGCGCAATATTCCTGCCGGGGATACGAAGTGAAGGCCATGCGCTTTCTTACTAAGCCCATTGAGAACGAGCGGCTGTGCGAATGCCTGAACGCGGCCCTGGCGCAATGGAAAATGGCCCAGGCGGAAAGCATCGCGCTGGACGATATGGGCAGCCGCGTTCTGCTGCGCCGAGAGGATATTCTCTATGCCGTGGCGGATGGGCACTACCTGCAAATTTATCAAACGGCGTCCAGAGCCATTGTGCGCACGCGCATGACCCTGCCACAGCTGCTGGAGCAGGCGCACGGCCTTGCGCGCTGTCACCGGGCCTATGCCGCAAACCTGCTGTACGTCCGCCGCGTAAACCGGGATGGGCTGCTGCTGGCGGAAGGCACGCATCTGCCCGTGGGCCGGAAATACTACCTGGATTTCTGCCAGAAATTCGATGAACTGTATCAGAGGGCGCAAAATGGACGGATGGATTCTGTTTGAAATTTGCGTGAACCTGTTCCAGGGCGCGCTGATGGTGTATTTCATGCGGCGGCATGTGCACGCATGCCGGGGAAACCGCCTGACGGATGCGGCATGCACTGCTGCTGTGGGATTTTTCTTCACCGCGCACCAATATTTCGCGTTTTCATTCACGGATACTGTGGTTTTCCTGTTGCCGATGGCCTATGCGTTTTATTTTTCGGATGACGCGTGGTATTTTAAAGTTTTTTGGACATTTGTGTTGGCCGCTATATTTGGCGGCATCGTCAACGCTGTGCTTCTGTTGTTTATGACGGCAGGAGATGCAACGTGGTCTAAACTGATGGCGCGCACAGGTGTGCGTCTTGCCTATGTAGGAGCGAGCAATATATCCCTTGCGTTGGTGGTCTTTTTGCTTTCACATCACCCGCGTTCCAATGGTACGCTCTCTTGGACTGCACTGGGCATTTTCGTGGCGCTTAACGGCACTTTTATTTTCATCATAAATCAACTCTTTTTTATCCGCACTGCGGTGCCAGAAGCAGGCTTGCACTTCATCCTCGCCAACGCCTGCCTGCTGGGCTGTCTGTTCCTTTCGCTGCTGCTGTACGAGATTCTCTCCGCCTATGCTGAAAAGCAGGAAGAGGCGGAATCCGAAATCCGCACCTTGCAGCTGACGCATCAATACAACGCGGAAATTCAGGAAATGTACGCCCAAATGCTCGCCTGGCGGCACGACGCCAAAAACCAGATTGCCACCATGCGCGCCATGATTGAGCAGGGCGGCCTGAAGGAGAGCGCACAGTTTTGGGAGGCATGGCAGAAATCCGCGCCCGCCATGCCCCGGTTTTCCACCGGCTGCCTCGCCGTGGACGCGCTGCTCACCACAAAGGCGCTGTCCATGCAAAAGGCGGGCGTGGATTTCCATTTTGTGTCAGACACCAATTGCCCGCCGCCCATGGATATCAGCGATTTTTGCGCGGCGCTGGCAAATTTGCTGGACAATGCTTCGGAAGCGGCGCAGCGCGCCATGCGCGCGCACCTGAAAGGCTATGTGAAGCTGCGGTTTACCCGTGTGTATGAAATGTTCTATCTCTATTGCGACAACAGCATGGCGCCCGGCAGCCTGCGCCGCAAGCGGCACGAATTTCTCACCACCAAGGAGGGAACCGGGCACGGCGTGGGCATCCGCACCACCCGCAAAATCGTCTATCAGGCGGATGGGCGCAGTTATTTCGAGCCAGCCGGGGACGAAAGGGAATTTCATGTGATGCTCGCCATTCCCTATGCTTCGCCGAAGGAGGATGCCTGTGTTTAAGCGCGTGGAACGACTGGTGGATTGGTGGATTCGCATGGGCGCGGCTAAGGAAGAGGATCGCGAAGTGCTGGCCTATGGCGCGGATCTGGCCCTGTATACGGTGGCCAGCACCGGCGCGCTGCTGCTCACCGGCCTGCTGTGGGGCCGCTGGTGGGAAGCTGCCGCAATCATCGCCTGTTTTTATATCAACCAGACGAATGGGGGCGGCTTCCACGCCGATTCCCATGGAAAATGCTTTTGCACGATGTGGGCCGGCCTGTGCCTGTGCCTGCTGTCGTTCTTTGTTCATTTGCCCCGCGCGGCCTACGCTGTGTGCATGGCCGCTTCCCTGGCCGCGCTGCTGGCCGTGCCGCTGGTGCTGCACAAAAACAAGGCCTATCTGGAAAACCGGCGCGCCGCGCTCGCGCGCAAGTCGCGCGCCATCGTCCTGATCGAAGCGGCTTGCGCCGCGGCGATCTTGCTCTTTGGACCGTGGGCGCTGTGGCATGCCGCCGCCTGCGGCCTGCTTGCTTCCGCCGCCTCCCGCCTGGTTGCCTTCATTCTGGCAAAAAGAACCGGCAACGCCCGCGGTTAAAAACCATTCCGCCCAAAAATCGGGCCGCCAAAGCGCAGGCGATGATGCAGAACGGCTATTCCATCCGCCGGATCCACCAATATGCCGCAAGTTTGAGCGCTCCGGCGAGCGCCAGCGCAGCCAACGCCGCGTAAAAGGCTCCCGTATCGAACAGCGCGCAGGTGCAAGTCAAAAACAGCAGCCCGATCAATAGCGCGTCCATCACCACGCCGCCGCTTTTATCGTGCAAATAGCGGTTGCGCTCGTCCTGTTCCCAAAGCCGTTGTTCCTGCATGCGCAGACGGTCCCGCAGCATTTTTTTGTAGCGCGCCAACCGCGCAAGGATGTAAATCAGGCCGCCGAAAAAGATCACGCGGTACGCAAGCTGGGCCAGATCCGTCATGCGGCGCGAATCGCCGCCGCCCAGTTCCACCACTGCCACCATGTATACAAGCATCAGCGCGATCATGGCCCAGAGCACGCGAATGCGCAGGCGAATCACCTGCGAAAATGGGCGGTCAATCCAGGGTTTCATACCGTTCTTCCTCCATTTGCCAATTTTCTTCCAGGCAGCAAAGCTCCTCCACATTGGTGTGAAACACGCGCGCCAACCGGTACGCCAGCAGCAGCGACGGGCTATACTGCCCGCGCTCAATCGAAATGATGGTTCTGGCCGAAACATGGACGCACCTGGCCAATTGCTCCTGCGTCAGTCCTGCCTTCAGGCGCGCTTCGCGCACTTTCGTTTTCATCCGCAACCCTCTATATGAAGTCTACTTCATGAAGTTTGCTTCATATTAGCACATTTCTCTTCCCTTGTCAAGGATTTTGCGCCAGGAAAATATGCTGGCCGTGGGAGCGTTGACAGCGCGGCGCCGCCATGCTATAATACGGCAACACCGGCGTAGAAGAGGATTTTTCTTCCGCGCCGGTAAGAAAACGCGAAGGCAAAAGGAGGAATTCTCATGCAGCACCTCGGAACCCAACGCCTGGAAACGGACCGCCTGATTCTGCGCCGCTTTTGCCCGGAGGACGCGCAGGCCATGTACGAAAACTGGGCCAGCGACGGCGAAGTCACCCGGTTTATGACCTGGCCCACGCACGCCAGCCCAGCGGTTTCGCGCATGGTGCTGGAGGACTGGGCCGCGCACTACGCGCAGGACGATTATTACCAATGGGCCATCGTATGGAAGGAAACGAATCAGCCCATCGGCAGCATCAGCGTGGTCGGTTGCGACGAGCGCGCGCAAAGGGCGCACATCGGCTATTGCATCGGCCGCCGCTGGTGGCACATGGGCGTCACCAGCGAAGCGCTGCGCGAGGTGATCCGCTTTTTGTTTGCGGAGGTGGGCATGCTGCGCGTCGACGCCATGCACGACGCCCGCAACCCGCATTCCGGCGGCGTGATGCGCAAGTGCGGCATGCGCTATGAGGGCACGCTGCGCCAGTTTGCCTGGAGCAACGCGGGCATTGGCGACATGTGCTGGTACGGCATCCTGGCCGCGGAGTGGCAGGCGTGAGGGGCGCGTTTTTCGCCTCCGTCCGCGCGCCAGGGCGCAAAATTTCCCTGCGCGCGGCCTGCGCCCGCACCGCGCTGCTCGCCGCCGCGGGATTGCTGACCGGCGTCGTTATCCAGTTTCTGGATCGGGATTCGCCCATGCTGGGGGATGTTTTTTCCCAGATGTCTGTGTGGATTTTTCTGTGCACCGCGCTATCCGTTGGCAGCGGCACGCCCCTTCGCGCGGGCGTCAACGTTTTTGCCTTTCTCCTGCCCATGGTCGTAGCGTACTACGCCGCTGCCGAAGCGCTGCAACGCCCCTATTCCATGACCTTTGTCACCGGATGGGCCGTTTGCGCGTGCCTGTCCCCGCTTTTCGGCTTTTTCGCCTGGCATGCGCGGGGGCGAGGACCTGTCGCGCTCCTTCTGCGCGTGGGGATCCTCGCAGGGTTCCCGCTGTGCGCGCTCGTGTTGTTCGACGCCATCCGAATCGCGGATATCCTTTTCGCCCTGCTGACCGCCGCCCTGCTGTTCTGGCCACCAAAACCCGCTGAATCCAGCGCAAGAAAGGAGCACCGCCATGCGCCGCCGAGATAGAGAAGTTTCTGATCCCGCGAAAATCCGCGAGATCATCGCCGCCTGTCACTGTTGCCGCCTGGGCTTCTCTGATGGCGGCAAAATCTATATCGTGCCCCTGAATTTTGGCTATCAGGAAAGGGAAGGCCAGCGGACGTTCTTCTTCCACAGCGCGCCCGAGGGGCGGAAGATCGATTTGATCGAAAAAACGCACTGCGCGGGCTTCGAACTGGACACCCATTACCAACTGAATCCCGCGGACAGCGCCTGCGCCCATTCCGCGCGGTTTCAAAGCGTCATTGGTTTTGGCAGGGTCGAGTTCGTCCGGGAGGAAGACGCAAAAGTGGCGGCCCTGCGCTGCATCATGCGGCACAACACGGGCCGCGAGGATTGGCCGTTTTCCCCGCAGGCTGTGCAGAACGTGGCCGTTTTCCGCCTGGATGTGGAGGAAATCAGCGCCAAGGAGCATGACTGAGAACCGTACCTCTGCCCTGATCTGACCCAATCGGGCAGAAAATGCAAGGCATGGCTGGGCAAACCGTGGTAGAATACAGGCGAAAGGAGGGACATCCCATGGATTGGCTGGATCATATGAACGCGGCCATGGATTATATCGAGGCGCATTTGGCGGACGAGATTTCCTACGACCGGGCCGCGCGGCTCGCCTGCTGCTCCACTTACCATTTTCAGCGCATGTTTTCCTATCTGGCCGGCGTGCCGCTCGCGGAATACATCCGGCGCCGACGCTTGACGCTGGCTGCCTTTGAATTGCGCGGCGGCAAATGCAAGGTGATCGACGTGGCGCTGAAATACGGTTATGAGTCGCCCGAAGCGTTCAGCCGGGCCTTCAAAAAGCTGCATGGCGCGATGCCGCTGGCCGCGCGCGAGGCGGGCGTTCCGCTCAAAGCCTATCCGCGGATGCGCTTCCACATCACCATTCAGGGGGATAAAGAAATGAACTATCGCATTCTCCAGCGGGGAGGCTTTCGGGTATTTGGCCTCGCCACCACCATCAGCGCCAACCAGGAAGAGGCGTTTGTCCAGGTGCCGGAATTCTTCCGGCGCTGCGACGAAGAACAGGTGCCGGACGCCATCAACGCGCTGCTCGGCCGCTTTGCCGACAATTACACGCTTTCGGCCCTGTATGACCACACCGAGGAAGGGCATAAGTACATGCTCTGCCAGTTTTTGCCCCAGGGAATCGCCGTGCCGCCGCGCTTTAGCGTGCTGGATGTGCCCGCCGCTACCTGGGCGGTGTTCGACGTGCCGGATTGCGATATGCAACCCATGTGGAAACGGATCTGGCAGGAATGGTTCCCTGCCTCGGGCTATGAGGCGGTAGAGGGCGTTTTCTTTGAAATGTATTATGGATTGGCCCACCACGAAAATGGCTTTGGTGAAATTTGGATTCCGGTGAAACGGCCGTAAAAGCGTCTGCGGCTCCGGTTTGTCAATTCCTCCGGCAGCTTTGCTGCCGGAGGAATTGATTTTGCGCGCAATGCGCCCTACAAAAACCGCCCGGTGCGGCTTTCGGCGGCGCGGCGGATGTCCTCCGGCGTGCCCATAGCCACCACGCGGCCGCCTTCCTCGCCGCCGCCCGGCCCCATATCGATCACATAATCCGCGTTGCGGATCACGTCCAGGTCGTGCTCGATGACGGCCACTGTCGCGCCGTGGCTGAGCAAAGTCTGGAATACGCCCAGCAGCGTCTGCACGTCCAGCGGGTGCAGGCCAATGGTCGGCTCATCGAATACGAAGAGCGAATCGTCCTGCGCGCGCCCCATTTCGCTGGCCAGCTTCAGCCGCTGCGCTTCGCCGCCGGACAGGCTGGGCGTTTCTTCTCCCAGCGTGAGATAGCCCAGGCCCAGATCCTCCAGCACCTTCAGGCGCTGGTGCACAACCTTCAAATCCTTCAGGGCCGCGAGCGCCGTGTGTACATCCATGGCCATCAAATCCGGCAGCGAATATTCCCGGCCCGCGCGGTTGCGGTAGAGTACCCGGCCCGCGTCTTTGCCATAGCGCGCGCCACGGCACTCGGGGCAGGGGATGTCCACGTCGGGCAAAAATTGCACGTCCAGGCTGATTTCGCCCGTGCCATCGCACACGGGGCAGCGCAGTTTGCCGGTGTTATACGAAAAGTCTCCCGCCTTGTAGCCCAGCTCCTTCGCACTTTTGGTGGCGGCAAACACCTTGCGCAGCGCGTCATGCACGTCTGCATACGTGGCGACGGTCGAGCGCACGTTGACGCCGATGGGCGTGGCGTCGATCAGTTTCACCTGCCCGATGCCGCCGCGTTCGATGGCGCGCACGTGTTCCGGCAGCTTTTCTCCCGAGATGGCGGCGCGCAGGGCGGGCACCAGGCTTTCCAGAATCAGCGTGGTTTTGCCGCTGCCGGAAACACCGGTCACCACCGTGAGCCGCCCCTTGGGAATCTCCACAGTTAGCGGCTGCACCGTGTGAATTGCGCCCGTCGCCAGGCGCACGCGCCCCTGGGCGAACATGTCCTCCTTGCGCGCCCGTGCGCGCAAGGGCGCAGGGGAACCGGCGAGGAACGGCGCGATGCGCGAATGGGGATCCTCCTGCAGCGCTTCAACCGTACCCTGGGCGATCACGCGGCCGCCATCCGCACCCGCACCCGGCCCCATTTCGATGATCCAGTCCGCCTGGGAAAGGATTTGCGCGTCGTGATCCACCAGCACCACCGAATTGCCATCCGCCACCAGATCGCGCATCACGCCCGTGAGCCCGGCGATGTTGCAGGGATGCAGGCCGATGGAGGGCTCATCCAGCACGTAGAGAACGCCGGTGGTGCGGTTGCGCACGGCGCGGGCCAGCTGCATGCGTTGCCGCTCGCCCGTGGAGAGCGTGGAAGACGCGCGCGAGAGCGCCAGATACCCAAGACCCAGATCGAGCAGCCGCGCGGCGGCCGAAAGGAAGGATTCGCAAATGCTCCCCGCCATGGGGCGCATTTCCTCCGGCAGGGTATCCGGCACGGCGCGCACCCATTCGGCCAGCGCGCTCAGCGGTAGATCGCAGGCTTCATCCAGCGACAGGCCGGCAAGCCGCGGCGCGCGCGCCGCGGCGCACAGGCGCGTGCCGCCGCAGGCGGGGCAGGCGTCCTGCTTCAAAAATTTTTCCACGCGCTTCATGCCCTTGTCGTCCTTCACCTTGGAGAGCGCGTTTTCCACCGTGCGCACGGCGCTGTAATACGTAAAATCCAGCTCCGAGGCCACATCGGAATTTTTGGCCTTATACAAGATGTGCTTTTTCTCCGCCGGGCCGTCGTACACGATGGCCTTTTCCTGCGCCGTGAGATCGCGAAAGGGTACGTTCGTGCGCACGCCCATGGCGCGGCACACGTCCGTCATCAGCGACCACATCAGCGAGTTCCAGGGCGCGACGGCCCCCTCGTCGATGGTCAGGTTCTCATCCGGCACCAGAGCCGCGCGGTCGACCGCGTAGGCCACGCCCGTGCCCCCGCAGGTGTGGCAGGCGCCCTGGCTGTTGAAGGCCAGCTCCTCGGCCGAGGGCGCGAAAAAGCGCGCGCTGCATTGCGGGCAAACCAGCTCCTGCCCGGCGGCCACGGCCAGCGAGGGCGGCACGGCGTGCCCATTGGGGCAGCGGTGGCTGGACAGCCGGGAAAACATCAGCCGCAGGCTATTGAGCAATTCCGTGCCCGTGCCAAAGGTGCTGCGGATGCCCGGCACGCCCGGGCGCTGGTGCAGCGCCAGCGCCGCGGGCACATACAGCGCCTCGTCCACCTGCGCGCGGGCGGCCTGCGTCATGCGGCGGCGCGTGTAGGTGGAAAGCGCCTCCAGATAGCGGCGCGAGCCCTCCGCGTACAAAACGCCCAGCGCCAGCGACGACTTGCCCGAACCCGACACCCCGGCGATGCCCACGATTTGGTTGAGCGGCACGTCCACATCGATGTTTTGCAAATTGTGCACCCGCGCGCCGCGGATGTGGATGGAATCGATCATAGGGTTCCCTTTCTAAAGATATTGCCCGTATCGGTGCGCCGCGTTGTACATGGCGATGGCGTTTTCTGTGGGCGTATTGTCCTGAATGGCGTGCGTGGGCGCGAAGTGATAGCCGCGGTAGGGCATGAGCGTATTTAGCGTCTGGCGGCACGCCTCATCTACGTCCGCTTCTGTGCCATAGGCCAGCGGCCCAGCCGTGGAGATGCAGCCGCGGAAATTCAGCCGCCCGCCAAAGTGCTCGGCCAGATACGCGGGCGACATGTTCGCCGCCTCCGGCTGCAGCGTGTCCACGCCGCGCACGCCCATCTCCAGAAAATCCTCATACACCCAGCTGGAAGAGCCGCAGGTGTGGATGATGACCGGCAGGCCGTGCGAGGTGGCCAGGTCGATGAACTGCTTGTGGATGGGCTTGAGCTGCTGGCGGTACAAATCCATGCTGATCATCGGCGCATGCTGCGTGCCCAGATCCTCGCCCAGCCATACGAAATCCACCAGCCCCTTGAGCGCGTCCAGCAGGCGCTCCATCATGCCCAGCTGGAAGGCGGCCCGGCGCCGGATAAAGCGCAGCGGCGCTTCCTCGCCCAGCTGCAAATGGCACAGCACATCCTCCATGCCCATGATGCGGCCGTTGGAATTGATCACGTCCGGTACGCCCGCACTCCCCACATACAGGGCGTATTGCCCGCCATATGCCTTGGCCCGCGCCCGCGCGGCCGCATAATCGAAATCGTCTGGATTGGGCACGGGAAAAGTGTCAAAAGCCTCGTCCTCTGCGTCCTTGAGCGGGAAATCGCAAAAATCCCAGTAGCCGCCCGTCCCGTGTTCCACCCAGCGCATGCGGCAGCCTTCCAGCGGATCGACGCGCCTGTCCGGCGGCGCGCTGTAAAGCTGCGGCCCAATATAGGGCGCGGCGATGCCCCGGTAATCCACGCCCAGCGCGCAGAGCAGCTCTTCTCCATCCTTCGCGCCCAGCGCGGCGCAAAGCCGGGCGTGGATGCCCGCATTGGCTTCGTAACCGATGGTCACGCGGTCGGTCTTTTCAAATTCAAAAGTGCGGCGCACGCGCGTGCGCGCGTTCATGGTTTCCGGCGCCTTGTGGATGATTTCCGGCACGTGGATCGCCTCCCCGTTTTTTGTGCGCGGCCGCCAGCGCGCGGCCACCCCAACCATTCTCCTGCATTATAGCACGCCGCGCCCTGGCAATCAATGGCGGCCGCCCGAAAAATGCCCGTGAATTCTTATGGTAAAAGTCACGGCAGAAGGGGGCTGCGCTTCTTCGCGCATTCCTGCCAGAACCTGAATCACCGGCCCGTTGTCACCATCGGCCAGCGGGGCATACCATGCCAGGGAGGCGTTTGGAAGGGGGCTGGGCCATGAAAATTTGCGTGATGGGCGGCGACGCGCGCTTTGAGCGGTTGCGCCGGGCCCTTCGGGAATATGGAAAAGCGCGGGGAAACGCTTACATTTTTGGCGATGAAAGGACGCTGGACGCATGGGATGTGCCCTTGCGATCCGAGGATCTGGCGATGGTTTTTTCCGCTCAGGAGCGGCCGGTTGGCGGGAAAAGCGCGATTGCTCTGCTGAGGGAGGAAGACTTTTTGCGGGAAAACGCCTGCCTTACGGCAGAGGGTGCGCTCGTGGCGGCTGCCAGCCGCGCGCCGTTTTCGCTGATGGGCAACGCCTGCCTCGTCGTGGGATATGGGCGGATTGGATCTGCGCTTGTCGACCGCCTGGTTGGGCTGAACGCGCAGGTCATGGTGTATTCGCGCCGCGCTGCCGGACGCCTGCGCGCGATGGCACGCGGTGCGCAAGCCATGGAATCGCTGCCACAGGCGCTTTCGCAGGCAAAATTTGTTTTTTCCACGCCGCCGGAGCTGCTTCTGACAAAAGAGGTTCTGCAATTCGCGCGCGAAGATGCGCGGATTGTGGATCTCGCTTCCGCGCCGTATGGCGTGGATCTGGCGGCGGCGCAGGACAGGGGGCTGGAAGCATGGCGCGAAAGCGGCGTGCCTGGCCGGTATTGCCCGGATAGCGCGGCGGAAGCACTGGAACGGGCGGTCAAGGCCGTGATCGATCGAGAAAGGAGCTGTGAACCATGAGGGAACTCGCGGGCGCGCGCGTTGGCTGCGCGATGACGGGCTCATTTTGTACGTTCCGCGCGGCGTTTGACGCCTGGCGGGCGCTCAAGCAAACGGGCGCGGAAATGTATCCGATTTTTTCGGAGAACGCTTATTCTTTTGATACGCGCTTTTATACCGCGGAAAAGGCGCGCGAAGAGATGCGCGAAATTTGCGGGCGCGATATCTGGCACTCGATTGTGGATGTAGAGCCAATTGGGCCGAAGAAACTGCTGGATCTTCTCATCATCGCGCCCTGCACGGGCAACACACTGGGTAAGCTCGCCCACGCCATTACGGATACAGCGGTCACCATGGCGGCCAAGGCGCAGCTGCGGAACGGGCGGCCGGTGCTGTTGGCCATTTCCACCAACGATGGCCTCTCGCAAAGCGCCAAAAATATCGGGGCGCTGATGCCGGTGCAGAACATTTTTTTCGTGCCCTTTCGGCAGGATGACCCGGTGGGAAAGCCGTCTTCCCTGGTCGCAGATCTGAAAAAATTGCCTTTGGCGGCTCAAATGGCTCTAAATGGGCATAAAATCGAATATATGTTCTAATAATTTGGACGAAAAACCCAATTCTTAACAGAAAAAGGTGTTGACAAATGAGGAGAGAGGTGATATTATATACAAGCGCTT
>DVJN01000212.1 GCA_018716755.1 Candidatus Alectryocaccomicrobium excrementavium | reverse complement strand
CAGCGGTCGGGGCGGGAATGCATTTTTTCCCGCAAACGCAAGCGTTTGCTCCTGAAAAAATGCCAGAAATGACGTACACGCCGTCATTTCTGATCAAAGCCTCGTTCTTCTGAGACTTTGTCAATACTCTGTGCCGCATGCAAAGCTTATTGCATGCGGTTTTTTCTTAACCTGCACTCCCCTTCCCGGAAAAATGTGGAACCAATTGCGGCCTCTTCCCGTCCAATTTATAAACAAAAGATCCAAAAAGGAGGCCCCATTGTGAAGAAGCATAAAAATTTGCCCGTGCATCTGGCTGCATGTCTGCTGGCGCTGCTCTTGCTCATACCCGCACCGGTTGCGGGAGCGGACAGCATCTATCCGAAAGCGCTCACCACGCAGGAGTACCAGACCTTAAACCTGTTCTTGAGCAATTTCACGGAAGTGGGCGTAGGAGAAATCTCCTCGTCCTCGCCGGATCAGGCACTGGTCGATTTCGCGCACGACCACATGTGGTTCAATCGCCACTCTCAATATGAATATGGCGAATATTTCGATGGTTACAACTGCCGTGTTCCGGATACGGACATCCAGAGCATCATCGATTCATATTTTCTGGATCCTCCGCAGGTGGATCTGAGCCAAACGCGGTTTGCATACCGCGATGGCTATTACTACCACGCGGAAACCGGCGGCTGGTCCTCAGACGGCTTCGCCCTTGCCGCCAGCGCCTGCGGGTTGGGCGATGGCAAGTGGCTCGTATCCTTCCTGGTGTTTGGCGCCGGAGAATTCTGGGACAACAGCGAGCTGGACCTCTCTTTAGCAGAAGCCATCGACAAATATGGCGATCCCTGCAGCCAGGGCGCGGCGGTAATCTATGCCACTGACCTGGCCGGCCGCTCCACCTATAAAATGGTTTCTTATACGCTGGTATAGGCCCATTCCGCCGCATCGTTGACGCGGCTTGAAATGTTTCCTGCTCCATGCTACAATGGGGAAAAGCGCGCACGCCCTGCAAAATTGGCAATTCGAGGGAGGAACACGCATGCTGCGGCTGGTGAAAATGGAGGAAACGTACATACCGCAATTGTTCGAAATGATGGAGGAATGGACCCAGGCCGGGGAGGAAATCATTCCATGGGCCATTCACAAATGCGATTATCGCGATACCGCAAAGTATATCGCCAGCCTGGAAGTGAAAGAAGACGATGGAAAATACGTTCCGGACTCCACATTTTTCTGTCTGGACACGGAAAGAAACATTTTTGTGGGCGCCGTCAACATCCGGCATCGCCTGAGCGAATCCCTGCTCCGGGATGGCGGGCATATCGGGGATGGCATACGGCCCAGCGAGCGCGGCAAAGGCATGGGTACCCAAATGGTCGGCCTGGCGCTGGCGGAATGCGATAAGCTCGGCATCCGAAACGTGCTGATGTGTTGCAATAAAGACAATATCGCCTCCGCAAAGACCATCCGCCGCAACGGCGGAATTTTGGAAAATGAAATCGTGGAAGACGGCGCTGTGGTGCAGCGCTACTGGATCAGGCGGGCATGACGCCCCATGGCTTTAGCGCGCCGGGCCGGAGCAAAAAGACACTTTGCCCCGCCCCGGCGCGCAAACCATAAAACTTCATCCTTCCCGCCGGTAATACTGCGCCTGCGCGCGCCACAGCCGGGCATACAGTCCCTCCTCCTCGCCCAGCAGCGCTTCATGCGCGCCCTGTTGCACAAGGCGCCCCCCATCGAACACCCAGATTGCCCGGCAAAAGCGGCAGGAGGCCAGCCGGTGGCTGATGTACACGGCGGTGCGCTCTCCCACAATCTCATCAAAGCGCGAGTACACCTCGAATTCGGCCACGGGATCAAGCGCGGCGGTGGGCTCATCCAGCACGATGAAGGGCGCATGGCGATACACCGCCCGCGCGAGCGCAATCTTCTGCGCCTCGCCCCCGGAGACCTCCACGCCGCCCGCCTCCTTATACAGGGGCGTTTCCAACCCATCCGGCATGGCGGCCAGCCGCCCGCCAAGGCCCGCGCGCGCCAGGCATTCCCGCGCGCGCTGCGCGTCCACATCCTGGGAAGCGGTCACGTTTTCGCCCAGTGGGAACGCCAGCAGGCGGAAATCCTGAAACACCACAGAGAACAGCCGCAGGTACTCCTCATAATCGTATTTGCGGATATCGATGCCGTTGAGCAGGATCTCGCCCTCGTCGGGATCGTACAGGCGGCAGAGCAGCTTGATAAGCGTGGTTTTGCCGCTGCCATTCGGCCCGACGATGGCCACCTTGTCCCCCGCGCAAAGCCGGGCACTGACGCCGCGCAGCGCCCAGGTTTCGCTGCCGGGATAGCGGAAGGACACGTTGCGCAATTCGATTTCATATTCCATATCGCCATCCTGGCAAAACGCGCGCTTTTCCACGGGCAGCGTGCCCTGGTATTTGCGGTTGGGCAAATCCAAAAACGCGTACAGGCTTTCCAGATGCCGGCAATACACGGCGTTGTCCGCCAGCACAAACAGCATCTCCTGAATCCCCGCGCCAAACTGTTGCAGCGCGCCCACATATTGCACCACGCTGCCCACGCCAAACGCGCCAAAGAGCGCCTTGAGCGCCACGAAACCATAGGACAGGACATAACTCAGCCCCACAGCCAGCCGCCCCAGCGCCGGATACGCGGCCATTTGCGCATAAGTGCGGCAATCCGCGTCGTCGTGCCGGAGCAGCGCCTGCAGCGCCCGGTCCGCCGCGCCCTGCTGCGCGTAGATGCGCACATCCTTGGCGCGCGCGGGCTCCATATACAGTTCGCGCCCAAAGAACATGAACACCCGGTTGTACCACACCGTGCCCACGCACCATTTTTCGAACACGCGGTTTTCCCGCACTGTGCACCACGATTGGCACAGGCCCGCGAGCAGCGCGCACAAAAACAGCGCCAGCGCCCACAGCGGCGAATTGAGCCAGCCCACCCGGCCGCTTTGCAGGAACAGCGAAACGGTCATCGCCGCGGAGGCCGCCAGGCTCACCGCGCCCCGCACCAGCCCCGTGGTGCCCCACACCAATTGCGCCAGCCCATTGCCAAACATGAAGAGGTTTTCCTCGGCCTGCTTTTTCTGCGCCTGCACGCGCGCGTTTTCCAAATCCACATAGTCCATGCGCATCTGCTTATCGGAAAAGACCTTGCCAAACAGCGCCCACATCTGCGCTTCCTTCTGGCTGCACACCTTTTCCACGGCGCTTTTGAACAGCTGCAGCACAAAGTTGCCCGCCAGCGTAGCGAGCGCGTAGCCCAGCAGGATCTCTGCGCGGCGCAATCCGGCGATTTCATCCAGGATCCGCGCCGAAAACCACACGGTAAACAGGGGCTGCACGGCCAGGATCAGCGCGCAGAGCGCCTTATCGCGCACGAGGCCGGGGCAATAGCCGCCGAGCATGCGGTAGCCGCGCGCGGTGAGGGCGGCGCGCTTTTTAAGCGGCATCCGTTCCCTGCGTTTCATAGCGCTCCCTCCTCTCCCGCCGGAGGATCGCGGTACCAGCGCGCCTGCGTTTCGAACAGCTGGGCATACCGGCCGCCCATTTTGAGCAGCGATTCGTGCGTGCCCTCTTCCACAATCGCCCCGTTTTCCAGCAAAACGATCCGGTCGCAAAAGCGCGTGGAGGCCAGCCGGTGCGAAATAAAGAGCGCCGGTTTGCCGCGCATGGTTTCGGCATACGTCTGATACAGGCGGCTTTCCGCCAGAGGATCGAGCGCGGCGGTGGGTTCATCCAAAAGGACAAAGGGCGCGTCGCGATACAGCGCGCGGGCAAACAGCAGCTTTTGCACCTCGCCGCCGGAAAATTCCACGCCATCATCAAAAATCGCGCGGCCAAACTGGCTGTCCATCCCCTGCGGCAGGGCGGCGATTTTCTCCCACAGCCCGGCGCGGCGCAGGCACGCCTCCACGCGCGCGGCGTCCGTTTCCTCCGGCGCGCACGCCGAAACGATCTCCGCCAGGCGCACCGGCAACAGGCTGTGCTCCTGAAACACCGCGGAAAACAGGCGGTAATAGCTTTCGCGGTTGTATTCCTTCACGTTTGCGCCGCCATAGCAGACCTCGCCCTGCCCTGGATCGATGAGGCCGCAAATCAGCTTGGCCAGCGTGGTTTTGCCCGCGCCGTTGAGCCCCACGAGCGCAACGTGCTCGCCCGGGCGGATGGTGAGCGCAATATCGAAAAGCGCGTCCTCCTGCGCGCCGGGATAGCGGTAGGAAACCCCTTTCAGCTCGATGGCTTGCGGCGCGGCGTGAGGATCGCATTCGAGGCCGCCCGCGCGGCGGTACGTTTCGGGATAGGAAAGATACTCGTGCAAATGGCTGAAGGACAGATTCAAGCGGCCCAGCGCGTGCGCCTGCGCCAAAAACGTGCCCAGATAGAGCGAAAAGCCGGAAACCGCGGCGAAATACAGCGTGAAATCCCCCGCGCCCATGCGCCCCGCCAGCACCCGGTGCAAAAGGAACGCGTAGGCTGCGCCTTCCCGCAACAGGGACAGCGTGCAATCGCCCGCCGCCGCGCCAAACACCTTGCGCGCATAGCGCGCGTACCAGCGCGAAAGCGCCCGCAGCACATTTTGATACGCGGCGTTCAGCCACGGCCCCATGGCATAGAGGCGGATGTCCTTGCCGAACGCCACGTTCCCCGCCACGCCGCTGATGTATATGGCCCTTTGCTGGCAGGCCATTCTTTCCTCCGCATTGGCCTCCGTCCAGCGCAGCACCCGCCGGTTGAAGGCAAAGCTCGCCGCGCCGGTCGCCAGCAGATATAGCACGAGCCAGGGATTGAGTTGCACAAGCAACACAAAATAGACGCATAACCCCACGCTGCTGAGCAGCATGGCGGTGAGCACGCCATAGACCTGCGTGAACGGCGAAAAATTGCCATTGCAACTTTGGAAGCTTTCCGCCTGCAATTGGCGAAATGCGTCTTCCTCCTGGTTGCAATAGTCCGCCGTCAATCCCTTGTGCGCAATGCGCCGCAGATAGTAGGCGTTCATGCGGAATTTGTAAAAATAGATATACTTTTCCAGGAATCCACCCGCGCAGCCCAGCAGCGCCAGCGGCAGAGTGAAGGCGAGCACGCACAGCAGGAGCGCACTGGCGTTTCCCTGCAAAATGGCGTCAATCGCGGCTTTGGGCAAAAAGGTGTTGAGCAGCGCCGTACTGGCGCTGCAAACCGCGCTCAGCGCGCAAAGGAGCAACAGCAGCGGCGCGCATTGGCGCGTGCTCGCCAGGCAAAAGCGCAGGTTGCGCAGCAGCGAGCGGCCCTTCCCTTTCTCTTTCGCCCGCATGGAATCCCCCCTTTCGCGCCCAGTATACCATCCTTTCCCGGCGGTGCGGAAAATCTGGCGCGGACGGCGGCCCTATGGCGCGAACGGCGCGGATGGCAAAGGCAGCAGGATTTCCGTGGCGAAAACGCCCTCCTCCCGCTGGCGGTTGACAAAACCACCGTGCTTGCCCACGAGCCCATCCACGCGGCCCAGCCCCAGCCCGTGCCCCTCTCCCTTTTCGCTGCGCAGGGCGCGGGAACGCCCACCGGCCATGGTGTTCACAACGGAAATGTAAAGCTGCTCTTTCAAAACCCCCATATACACGCGGATAAAGCGCTCCTGCCCCTCTCCCTGGCGCAGGCACGCCTCCAGTGCGTTGTCGAGCAGGTTGCCCACGATGGCGCACAGATCCACCGGCGGCACGCGCACCTCCGGCGGCAAAGCGGCCCTGGCGCTCACCGCGACGCCATGCGCGCGAATGAGGGAAAGCTTGCTGTTCAGAATGGCATCGACCATGAGATTGCCCGTTTTGAGCACGGGGTCGACCCGCGCCAAGTCGTCGTTGAGCGCGGAAAGATAGGCCCTCAGCTCGTCCGGCTCGTCCACGAGCGCGAGCATCGCCTGGATATGGTTGTGATAATCGTGCCGCCAGGCGCGCATGGTGGCGTAAATGTGCTGCACTTCCTCGCAGTGCCGCGCCATGAGCGCGTTCTGATATTTCGCAACGCGCCCTTCCATCCAGCGCGCGAGCAGGGCATCAAGGATCTTCATGGATTTCCTCCCGGCACAGCGCCAAAAACGCCCGGTTCACCTCCGGCCAGGCCCGGCGCGCGAGCGGAACCGTGCGGCCATCGTCCAGCAGCAAATCGGTTTTGCGAATCTGCCGCACGCGGCACAGATTCACGATATACGAGCGGTGGCAGCGCATAAAGCCCTCGCCCAGCGCCGCCTGCGCCTGCGCGACCGTCATGCGCGCCTCAAAGCGCGCGCCATCCGCATGAAAAACCATGCTGTGGGAAAACACCTCGGCATAGAGGATTTCCTCCGCAAAAAGGCGCGCCACCCCATCGCCGCAGGGCAGGAGCACCGCGCGCCGGGGTTTGGGCAAATGGGTGCGCGCCCTGTCCAGCACGGAAAAGAGCTTTTCCCGCGAAACCGGCTTGAGCAGATAATGGAGCGCGCCCACATCGTATCCTTCGGCCATGCAATCCGCGTACCCGGTGATAAAAACGATTTGCGCCCCGCACCCCTGCGCGCGCAGTTCGCGCGCCAGTTCCATGCCGCTCATGCCGCGCATCCCAATGTCCAGCAGCAAAAGATCGAATTCTTCCCCTCCGGCGCGGTGAAAAACGAACGCCTCCGCCGAGGCAAACGCCTCGAGGAAAACGCGCGCGCCCGCGCCCCGCGCCCAATCGCGCGCCAGGGAGAGCAGCAGTTCCCGCTCCGATGGAACGTCTTCGCAAATGGCGATGGATAAGCCCCTGCACATACGATTCTCCACCCGCTCAAAAGATCAGCCGCAGGGGCCGCCGCTCCAGCGCCTCCCGCGCCCAATGCTGCCGCAGGGCCACCGGTTGCGCCGTTGCCTCGTCCTCGCCGCCCAGCAGCAAATCTCCGCGCCACAGCGTATGCCCGCCGCCGGGGAGCGCCTCCCTGCGCACGGGCATTTCCAGCGCCAGGGATACCGCGCCATCGCGCGCCACGCGCAGCAGCAGATCGTTTTCTTCCCGCCGCGCGCCTTCCGGCCAATCGCACGCCTGTACCCCCTGCGGCAAAAGCACGCGCAGCATAAAGGGTGCGCGCACGCCCGTGAAGGCGATTTCCACCTTTTCTTCCCAGGGGAAATCCCCGCGAATTTGCACCTCAGCCTGTTCCAGGGAATAGCGGCCCGCGCCGCGCAGCGCAAGGATGATCTCCCCTTCGCGCTCAAAAGCGCCCCCATGCGCCGCAGCCATCAGCCCTTCCGCCCCGCGCATGCTGCAGCACCAGTAGGCCTCATAAGCGCCTTTGTGCACTTCCAGCAAAGGCTGTCTGCCATCGCGCGTAACGCAGCTGTCGCAGCCAAAGCCGCCGTTTTCGCGCTGGCCGCTCAGCAGGCCATTGAAGAAGATCCGGTTTGCCAGCCTGAGCCAGGAACGCTCGCCCGTTTCTCCAAACAGATCCTGCGCCAGCATCAGCGAATCCACCACGCCGCAGGGTTCCGTCCATTGGGGCCGCCCAAACCAATTGTAATTGGCAAAGTTCACCGTCTGCGCGCGTGCGCAATAGGCGGCGAAACGCTCGCGCACCAGCGCGAGCAGGCGTTCGTCTCCGCCCAGGCGATAGGCGCGCAACGCGCCGCGCAGCGCGGTGAGCGTAGCGTGTGTCTGCATGCGCACTTCCTCCGGATCGATGCGCGCAAACAAGCGCAACATGGCGTCCAGCGCGTTTTGCGCGCGCGCGTCCCGCGAAAACGCATAGTACGCGCTCAGGCCATCCAACGCGATGAACGCGCATCCAACGTCCGTGGACAGTCGCCAGCCGTTCTCCACGCCCGATTCCAACTCGCCGCTGGGCTGGCCCGCGTTCGTGCGCACGCGCTTTAGGGGATACGCGTCCAGCGCCGCGGCGCAGGGCAAAAACAGCGTTTCAAACAGGCGCGCCGCCGCGGCAGCCACCTCCTGCGCGCCCTGTTGCGCGCAAGCGGCCAGCGCGCGCAACAGCCAACTGTGCCCCGCCAGCTGCTGCTCGTTTACCGCGCCGCCCACCTCTTCGCCCAGATACCCCCGGGGCAACAGGCAACGCAGCGTATCCGCCAGCAGCGCGTCGCGCCGCGCGGCGGTGGGGCTGCCATATGCGGCGTGTTGCGCCAGGGCCAATAGCGCGCGGCCGCGAAAATCTCCCGGCCATTCCCGCTGGTTCATTTCATGCCCGGCGGGAATGTCATAATCGTCCTGCATCAAGCGCAAAGCATTCTGTTCAATCCGGCGCGCAAGTTCTCCCTCTGCCCATATGCGCGGCGCATCGTGATACAACATCTTTTCCTCCATCCTTTTCCCCGCCAGTTTTTGCAAAACACCCCTCCCATGCGCACAGCACAGAAGGGGAACCGTTCACCACCGCGCCAGTAACCAGCAGGCTCACCGCGGCTGCCAGGCCATAAACGACGTCTTTTCACCGCGTCCCAAATGGCGCAAATCCGGCAAACGCAAAGAGAAACGGCGCAATTCCCTAATGCGCGCCGTTCTTTTCCTCCCATTCGCGTTCGATCCGCCCGAGCATGGCCTCCACAAAAGCCGCGCAAGCCGCACCATCCGCCGCGAACGGCTCTCCTCCTTCATAGGCGCGCCGCGCGGCGCGGATGAGGGGCGCAAATTCCGGCACGTTTTCCTCGCCCCACGCGCCGCCAGCGGCCTTGGAGCGCATCCGCCCATCGCGCGCAAACGCCAGCGTGCGGCACAGATTCAATATGGTATAGACTGGATCGCTATGGATGCTCTCCCGCGCAGAGGCGACGTCCTGCCAGACGCTGGCAAAGACCATCTCCCGCGGCACGGGAGCGAACACCATCCGCGCGGCCGGGCCGCACAGCGCGATGCCCGCCTCCCGGGCCACGGCAAAGTGCGCGGCCAGATCGGGATCTTCGCCCCGCATGGCGGCGCAGGCGCCCGCCAAATCCCCGCGAAAGCGCGGCCAGTGCATGGGGGAACCGTGCAATTCAAACGGCGCGGGATGGCCGGGATGCGCGCAGGCCTCCGCCAGCACCACGCTCATTTCCAGCCCTTTGGGCGGGCAATCCGCTTCCAGCGCCAAAAGCGCCCGTACAAAGGACATCTTATTTTCCAGTGCTGGTGGCGCACATACAACGACCAGCAAATCGATATCGCTCGCTTCCCAGCGAAAACCGCCCAGCGCGAGCGAACCGTGCGCATACGCGCCCAGCAGGTTTTCGCCAAAACTGGCTTCGCACGCGGCGCGCAAGCGGGGCAAAAGGGCCCAAACCCGCGCGTCCACAGCTTACGCC
>DVJN01000033.1 GCA_018716755.1 Candidatus Alectryocaccomicrobium excrementavium | reverse complement strand
AGCGCGGACGAGGAGGAGGAAGCCGCGCCCTTCCCCTATCTGCCCTGGAGCCTGTTCGCCGCCGCACTGATCGCGCTCATCGTGCTGCAAACGCTCGCCCGCCGCCGCATCCGCGCGCTGGAGGAGCGGGGTCTATAGCAATAAACGCAATAAAATGGCAAGAAAGCCGGAAAACCGGCTCAAAAATGCGCCATAAGGCATAGAACCCTTGCTTTTCCTGCGCGGCTGTGCTACAATAAGGGAGACTGGAGGTGCACTGGTATGAAAATTATTACAATCAGCCGCGAATTTGGCAGCGGCGGGCGATCCATTGCCAAGGCAGTGGCCGATAAGCTCGGCATCGCCTATTACGATAAGGAGCTTGTGCGCCAGGTGGCGACGGAAACCGGCTACGCGGAGGAATTCGTCGAGCAAAAGGGCGAATATGCCCCCACATCCAATTGGCTGACATACGCGTTTTCCCAGCGGAGCGGCCCGAACATGCCTCATATGCTCTCTGCGGACGATTTTTTGTGGGCCATTCAGCGCAAGGTCATCCTGGAATTGGCGGATAAAGGCCCCTGCCTGATCGTTGGCCGCTGCGCCGATTTTATCCTCATGGACCGCACGGATTGCCTGAACGTGTTCATCCACGCGAATATGCAAACGCGCGCGCAGCACGTGCTCAAGCTGTATGGCAATTCGGAAACCCCCATCGAAAAGCGCCTGGAAGATAAGGACAAGCGCCGCCGCCTTTACTATAAGCGCTACACGGGCCGCGATTGGGGCATGGCGCAAAACTATCATTTGTCGCTCGATAGCGGCGTCATCGGCGAAGAGCAGTGCCGCGATATCATCTGCTCGCTCTATCAGGCGCTGTAAGGAAAACCCCCAGCCGGCCAACGCCGGCAGTGCCGCGCGTTGGCAAACCGTGCGAAGGTGCGGAACGACCATTGCGAATTGTGGATAGCTTGCTCCCCCGTCCACCGCCGCCAATCAAAAGTTCAAAAGATAATGGACGCATTTGAAAAATATTGGAATTTACGAAAAAGCCCCATTGTGATACAATCCCTATAGATGGATATTGCGCAATATTCGTAGAATGCAAGGATGGGATTTGGACGGTTTTTAGGAAGGAATGATCTGGATGAAAAAGAGCCTGAGCTTGCTTCTGGCGCTGCTATTGTGCGTGCTGGCGCTGCCCGCCGGGGCGGAAGAAGCGGAACCGATCGTAATCACCGTGGGCATGGGCGTGAATTCCTCGGAAAAATACGCGCCCGGCGAAAGCTTTGATAACAACGCGTGGACCAAGCTCTATGAAGAGCGGCTGGGCATCAAGCTGGATTTCGTGCTGACGGCCGACAGCCAGTATTCGCAAAAGCTGGCGCTGACCATCGCTTCCGGCGATATGCCCGATATGTGGCGCACCGATAAGGCCAATTTCGCCCTGGCGCTGGAAGGCGATATGCTGATGGATCTGACCGATCTGGCAGAAGAATACCTCTCCGACCAGGCCAAGGAAGAGCTGGAGCCGTTTGACGCTTCGTTCCGCGCGGCCACGGTGGGCGGCCGCCTGATGGCCATCCCCTACACGGGCGAGGCCGCCTATGGCGCGAGCTACACCTTCATCCGCCACGACTGGCTGGAGGCGCTGGGCCTGGAAGAGCCCACGAACCAGCAGGAAATGGTGGACGCGATGATCGCCTTCGCCACGCAGGATCCCGACGGCAACGGCGTGGACGATACCTATGGCCTGGCGCTGGTGCGGGAGCTGTGGGGCGCGCAGTACGGCCTGGAAGGCTTCTTCAACGCCTACCACGCCTATCCCAACATCTGGTACGAGGATGAAGAGGGCAACCTGGTCTATGGCACGGTGCAGGCCGAGCCGATGAAGGCCGCACTGGCGGATTTGCAGAAGCTGTACGCGGCGGGCGCCATCGATCCCGAATTCATCGTAAAGGACAGCGCCAAGGTGGGCGAGAGCGTGGCTTCGCTCAAGTCCGGCGCGTTCTACGGCATGTGGTGGAACATGAGCAGCGCGATCTGCCAGTCCTTCATGAACGATCCGGAAAAGGTGCCGGACCGCTGGTGGTGCCTGAGCCCGCTCTCCAGCGATAGCCAGCCCGCCATGCTGCAGAGCACCGGCGCCATCCCCAGCACCTTCTATGTGGTGAACAAGAATTGCGAGCACCCGGAAAAGCTGTTTGAGATGATCAACCTGTGGTTCGAAATGATGTCCGTGGACGTTTCCCCGGAGGATTACGCCACCTACGTGGTGAATGAAGAATATACCCCGCAGAACTATCCCTTCGTCAGCCAGATCTGGGGCAAGTCCGTGCGGCCCGAGCAGATCCGCGGCCTGCAGGATGGCACGCTGGCGCTGGAGGATTGCACCAGCGAGGTGCAGAGCATCTGGGCGAACATCCAGAGCTTTGAAAGCGGCGACTATTCTTCCAGCGTGTATTTCGACCACTACTGGAACCACGCGCAGCTGCCGCACCATTCCGGCTATGTGGCGGAAGAGACCGACGCGGCGGGCGCCATCGTGAACGATTTGAACTTCGGCCCCACCACGGAAACCGAGGCCGCCCGCGGCTCCACGCTCGATCAGCTGCGCGATGAGATCATCGTGCAGATCATCACGGGCGAGCAGCCGGTGGACGCTTTCGATGAGTTCATCGAAAACTGGTACGCCCTGGGCGGCGAGGACATCGTGCGCGAAAAGAACGAGTGGTACGCCACGGTGAAGTAAACCGCCATATTGGCTGCACTCTGGCGCGCGGGGCGCTTTTGCCCCGCGCGCCAAAGGCGTTCACCAGCGCCGCTGGCCCTGGCCGCCATATTGGGGAGGAATTGTTTATGCTCAAAAGACTTTGCCGGGAACGCGCATTGCACCTGATGCTGCTGCCATCGATCGTGCTGCTGTTCCTGTTCCACTACATCCCGCTGGGCGGCATTGTGATCGCGTTCCAGGATTATTCGCCGGTGCGGGGCATCCTGCGCTCGGACTGGGTGGGCATGGGAAATTTCACCTATATCTTTTCGCTGCCCACATTTCCCCGGGTGCTCCGCAACACGCTGCTCATCGCCTGCGGCAAGGTGGTGCTGAACATCCTGGTTCCGGTGACCTTCGCCCTGCTGCTCAACGAAATCCGCTCCGCGGCTTTCAAGCGCACCATCCAGACCGTGGCCTATCTGCCGCACTTTCTTTCCTGGGTCATCCTGGGCGGCATCCTGACGGATGTGCTCTCGCCCTCCACGGGCATCGTCAACCGCATTCTCGGCCTCTTTGGGATGGAGCCGGTGTTTTTCCTGGGCGACGCCGCCATTTTCCCCTATACGATGATCTGGACGGAAATCTGGAAGGAGATGGGCTTTGGCGCAGTGATCTATCTGGCCACGCTCACGGGCATCGACCCCACCTATTACGAGGCCGCCGTGGTGGATGGCGCCACCCGCTGGAAGCAGACGGTGTACATCACGCTGCCCTGCCTGGCGCCCACCATCGTGCTGCTCTCCATGCTCGCGCTGGGCAACGTGCTCAACGCGGGGTTCGACCAGGTTTACAACATGTATTCCATCTCGGTGTATTCCACCGGCGATATCATCGATACCTTCATCTACCGCCTGGGCCTGGAGGATTTCCAGTTTTCGCCGTCGGCGGCCGTGGGCCTGTTCAAATCGGCGATTTCCACGGTGCTCATCATCCTTTCCTATAAGCTGGCGGACATTACCACGGGCTACCGGATCATCTAAGGGGGCGAAACTATGGGAAAAAGAACGCGGGGCCAGCAGATCTTCGCGGTGTTTAACGCGCTGTTGATGGTGCTGATTATCATCACCTGCCTGCTGCCCCTGATCAACGTGCTGGCGGTTTCCTTTTCCAGGCAGGAGGCCGTGGCCGCCGGCGAGGTGAGCCTGCTGCCGGTGGGCTTCACCACGGTCGCCTACACCACCATTCTCAAGGACCGGCTCTTTCTGCGCACGTTTGGCAATTCGCTGCTGCGCCTGCTGGCGGGCGTGCCCATCAACCTGTTCCTGGCGATCACGGCCGCCTATCCGCTCTCCAAAAATGGGAACAGGCTGGCGTTCCGGCAGGGATACGTGTGGTTTTTCGTCACCACCATGCTGGTGGGCGGCGGCCTGATCCCCACCTATCTCACCATCCGCGCGCTGGGCCTGCTGGGCAGTTTCTGGGCGCTGATTTTGCCGGGCGCGGTTTCGGCCTATAACATGATCCTTTTGCTGAATTTCTTCAAAACCATCCCCTCGGAGCTGGAGGAAGCGGCGCTGATCGATGGCGCGGGGCACTGGCGCATCCTGTGGGGGCTGTATGTTCCCTGCTCGCTGCCGGCCATTGCCACGCTCACGCTGTTCTTCGTGGTGGGCCACTGGAACGAGTGGTTCTCCGCGCAGATCTATTTGAACCGCACCGAGCAGTATCCCCTGCAGAGCTATTTGCAGGTGCTGCTCACGCAATCCAAGAACACGCAGAACCTCTCCCTCAAGGAGCTGGAAGAACTGGCCAAGGTGAACAACCGCACGTTCAACAGCGCGCAGATCGTGCTTTCCACGCTGCCGGTTCTGCTGGTGTATCCGTTTTTGCAGCGCTATTTCGTCACCGGGCTCACGCTGGGCAGCGTGAAAGGATAGGAGGCATGCTATGAGAAGGCGCGCGGCCGGATTCCGGCATTCTCTGATGCGGCGGATGTTCGCCGTGTTTCTTCTCACGGTCGTGCCCATT
>DVJN01000032.1 GCA_018716755.1 Candidatus Alectryocaccomicrobium excrementavium | reverse complement strand
CCCTCGCCCTCAGCCACGAAAACGCGGTTGCGGCTGTTCTCGCTGCGCCCCATGATGAAATAGGCCAGCACCTTTTCGCCCCGCTCATTCATGCCGGCCACGATGCCGCGGCCAGGATAGCTGACCGCGCCCACGGCCTGAAATACCGTATTCATAGCGTCTCTTCCTCCTCTGCCCACTGGCAAACCATGTCCACGGCGGCGGGAAGCAGCTTCCACTCCGCCTGTTCCATCACGCGCTTTTGCAGGGTTTCCGGCGTGTCCCCCGGCAGAACATCCACCGCCTTTTGCAACAGGATCGGCCCCTCGTCCACGCCGAGATTCACCAGGTGCGCCGTGGCGCCCGTGACCTTCACGCCACGCGCAAGCGCGGCTTCGTGCACGCGCAGGCCATAATAACCCTTGCCGCAAAACGAGGGGATCAGCGCCGGATGGATGTTTACAATCCGGTTTTCATAAGCGGAAACGGTCTTTTCGCCCAAAATGCCCAAATAGCCCGCCAGCGCAACCACCCGAATGCCGCGTGCGCGCAGCATTTCCAGCAGTTTTTCATCCCGGCGGACGGGATCCGGCTCCATCACGTTCGAAAGCACGGCGGTTTCCACGCCGCGCGCGCGGGCACGCTCCAGCGCATATGCCGCCTTGCGGTTGGAAAGCACAAAAGCGATTTCCCCGTGCCGCAGGTTCGCATCGAGCAGAGCCTGCAAATTCGTGCCGCCGCCGGAAACGAGCACCGCGACCTTTACTCGCATAGCTCAATGCCTCCGTCGCCCTTGACCAGTTCGCCCAGCACATAGGCATCCTTCACCACGGAAAGGGCTGTATCCACATCTTCCCTATCCACGATCAGGCACATGCCCACGCCCATATTGAACGTATTGAACATATCGCGCTCGGGCACGTTCCCCGCCTTCTGAATGACATCGAAAATGGGCGGCGTGCGCACGGCCTTCTTTTCAATGCGCGCGCTCAGCCCGGAAGGCAGGCAGCGCGGCACGTTCTCATAAAAACCGCCGCCCGTAATGTGCGAAGCGCCCTTTATCTCGATCCGCTCCGCCAGCGCGAGCACGGGTTTTACATAGATCTTCGTAGGCACGAGCAGCGCCTCGCCCAGCGTGGCGCCCAGCTCTTCCACATAAAGCGAGCGGTCGGGCAACACCTTGCGCACCAGCGAAAAGCCATTGGAATGCACGCCGGAGGATGGTAGCGCGAGCACCACGTCGCCCGCGCGCATGTGCATGCGGTTGAACAGGCGCGATTTGTCCACCGCGCCCACCACAAAGCCCGCCAGGTCATATTCATCCTCGGGATAAAAGCCCGGCATCTCGGCGGTCTCCCCGCCGATCAGCGCGCAATCCGCCTGCACGCAGCCCTCTGCGACGCCGGAAACGATGGCGGCGATCCGTTCGGGCACGTTTTTGCCGCAGGCGATATAATCCAGGAAAAACAGTGGCTTCGCGCCACAGCAGACCACGTCGTTCGCGCACATGGCCACGCAGTCGATGCCCACGGTATCGTGCTTGTCCAGCTCAAAAGCGATCTTCAGCTTGGTGCCCACGCCGTCCGTGCCGCTCACGAGCACGGGGCGGGTCATACCGGTGAGATCCAGTTCAAACAGGCCGCCAAAGCCGCCCAAGCCTTCCAGCACGCCCGGCGTCATGGTGCGCGCGACGTGCTGCTTCATCAGTTCCACGGCGCGGTAACCGGCCGTGATGTCCACGCCCGCGGCGCGGTAACTTTCGCTGTGGCTCTTCATTCCCCATCCTCCTCCAGTTGGGTTTCGAAGCGGAACTTGCCGGGATTGCACGGCGGCTCGCAGGGGTATTTGCCATCAAAGCAGGCGGTGCAGAAACCGCAGGTATTATCGCACAGTTTCACCACGTTTTCGCAGCTCAGATAGCCCAGCGAATCCACGCCAATGATCTTGGCGATCTCTTCCACGGTGTGGTTGTTGGCGATGAGCTTATCGGCACTGTCGATATCCGTGCCGAAATAGCAGGGGTACTTAAAGGGCGGAGCGGAAACGCGCATATGCACTTCCGTGGCGCCCGCCTTGCGCAAAAGCTTCACGATGGGGCCGCTGGTGGTGCCGCGCACGATGGAATCGTCGATGAGCACCACGCGCTTGCCCTGCACCGTGGAGGCGACGGGGTTGAGCTTGATGCGCACGAGGTTCTCGCGGTCCTCCTGCGAGGGCTGGATGAACGTGCGGCCGATATACTTGTTTTTGATAAAGCCCAGGCCATAGGGAATGCCGCTCTGGCGCGCGTAGCCGATGGCCGCGTCGATGCCCGAATCCGGCACGCCGATGACCACATCCGCCTGCACGGGATGCTCCAGCGCCAAAAACGCGCCCGCGCGCTGCCGCGCCACATGCACCGAGGAACCATCGATCACGGAATCCGGCCGCGCGAAATAGATGTATTCGAACACGCAGGACGTCTTGGGCGCCTTCCCGCAGTGCTCCCGCATGGAGCGCATGCCGTTTTTGTCCACCACCACGATCTCGCCCGGCTCGATATCGCGCTCGAACGAGGCGCCGATGCTGTCCAGCGCGCAGCTCTCGCTGGCGAACACCACGGAGCCATCCGGCAATTTGCCCAGGCACAGGGGACGGAAACCGCGCGGGTCGCGCACGGCGATCAGCTTGCTGGGGGAAAGGATCACCAGCGAATACGCGCCTTCCAGCTGATTCATGGCGCGGGAGACGGCTTCCTCAATGCTATCGCACTTCAGGCGCTCGCGGGTAATAAGATAGGAAATAACCTCGGTATCGCTGGTGGTGTGGAAAATGGAGCCTTCCAGTTCCAGCTTTTCGCGCAGATTCACCGCGTTGGAAAGCGCGCCGTTGTGCGCCAGCGCCAGCGCGCCCTTGATGTGGTTGACCACCATGGGCTGCGCGTTCAGCCGCGGGTTCATGCCCATCGTACCGTAGCGTACATGGCCGATTGCCATGCGGCCCATGCCGATCTCATTCAGCCGGTCGCTGTTGAAAACATCGTTGACCAGGCCCAGCTCCTTGTAGCAATGGATCACCCCACGGTCGTTCACCGCGATGCCACAGCTCTCCTGGCCGCGATGTTGCAGCGCGTACAGCGCGTAATAGCAATCGGAAGCGACGTTGCTCCGTTCGCGGCGGTAAATGCCAAATACGCCGCATTCCTCGTGTACTTTATCAAACATGTAATTTCTCCTTATTCGCCCAGCAGCCGGCGAAGGATCTCGTGATACGCGTCTTCCACGCCGCCCAGATCGCGGCGGAAGCGGTCCTTATCCAGCTTTTCGCCCGTCTTTGTATCCCAGAAGCGGCAGGTATCCGGCGAAATTTCATCCGCCAGCACGATGGTGCCATCGGCCGTCTTGCCAAATTCGAGCTTGAAATCGATCAGCTCAATGCCCAGATCGCGCAGGTATTCGCTGAGGATATCGTTGATTTTCAACGCATATTCGCGGATAAGGGCGATTTCCGCCTCCGTAGCAAAGCCCATGGCCAGGATGTGCGAATCGTTGATCATGGGGTCGCCCAGTTCGTCGTTCTTATAGCAGAATTCCAGCACCGTGCTGTTCAGCTTCGTGCCCTCAGGCAGGCCCAGGCGCTTGGCAAGCGAACCGGCGGCGATGTTGCGCACGATCACTTCCAGGGGCACGATGGTCACTTTCTTCACCAGCGTTTCCCGGGGGGAGAGTTCCTTCACGTAGTGCGTGGGGATGCCCTTGGTTTCCAGCATGCGCATCAGGTGGTTGGTCACGCGGTTGTTGATCTCGCCCTTGCCGGCGATGGTGCCCTTTTTGAGGCCGTTAAAGGCGGTCGCATCGTCCTTATAATCCACAATATAGAGATTCTCATCCGTCGTGGCGAACACTTTCTTGGCCTTGCCCTCATACAGCTGCTTCGTCTTTTCCATGGTAACCGCAAGCCCCTTTCTTATTCAAACTGTGCGCGCACCGCGCGATCCTTTTCGGCGATCTTTTGTTTCATTTCCTCGCGCATGCGGGCGAGCTCCTCCGCCAGGCGCGCGTCGCCCAGCGAAAAAATCTGCGCGCACAGCAGCGCCGCGTTCTGCGCCCCATCGATGGCGACCGTCGCCACCGGCATGCCGGAAGGCATCTGCACCGTGGAGAGGAGCGCGTCCAATCCATCGAGCGTGGACGATTTCACCGGAATGCCCACCACCGGCAGCGTGGTGTTCGCGGCCATCGCGCCCGCAAGGTGCGCCGCCTTGCCCGCCGCCGCTACAATAACGCCAAATCCGTCTGCGCGCGCGCTTTTGGCAAATTCCGCCGCGATTTCCGGCGTGCGGTGCGCACTGATCACGCGAACTTCAAAGGGAATGCCCAGCTTTTTCAGCGTTTCCGCCGCTGGACGCACCACCGGCAAATCGCTGTCGCTGCCCATCACAATGGCAACCTTCAACATTGCAAAGCCCTCCGTACCTTTTATGAGTGGGAACCCAAGATCCATTATAGCGCAAAAGTCGAACATTTAGCAAGAGCCTTTGCGTGATTATTCGGAATTTAATCTGTGGTTGACACTCTCGCCTCCAGCGCGATCGGTTGGCTCTGGAAACGGTTTTTCCCGCCCCGTTATGTGAAAATTCGCGAAGGAAACGCAATTTCCCTTCCCAATCCACAAATCTTGTGGTATACTATAGCATGGTTCAAAAATCGCAAAGGCAAAGTGCGTATGTGGGGTTCCCGGCGCGCCCGGCCGCACGGCCATAGGCATGGTGGCGCAGATCCATCCGCGCGCTTTCGAAAGTTGAGGTGTAAACATTATGATGCGATCAAAGCGATTGATGGAGCGCCTTGCGGCACGCGGCATATCAGCGGCACTCATTCACAAGCGCGTGAATATGCGCTATCTCAGCGGCTACACGGGCGAAGGTTGCCTGCTGGTGACGGACGAAGGCATGACGGTCTTCACCGATTTCCGCTACATCGAGCAGGTTTCCCGGCAGGCGCCTGAAAGCCGTTGCGTGCGCACCCGCAATGGGCAGGAGCTTCACGCCCTGGTGCTCGAAGCGCTGGGCGGGCGCCAATCGCTGGCCATTGAGGACGATTTCCTTTCGCACAGGGACTATTGCTATTTCGCGGATCACCTTCCGGGCGTTGCGCTGCATCCCATGGAGCGCGAGGTGGAGCGCCTGCGGGAGATCAAGGACGAGGCGGAAATCGCCGCCATCCAGCGCGCGGCGGCGGTCGCATGCGCGGCGTTTGACAAGCTGCTGGGCCTCATCCGCCCCGGCGTGACGGAAAAGGAGCTGGCCACCGAGCTGGATTACCTGATGCTGCGCGGCGGCGCGGAGCGCACGGGGTTTGATACCATTGCCTGCGCAGGGGCCAACGGTTCCCTGCCGCACGCCATTCCTTCCGATTACCGGCTGCGCGAGGGCGAGCTGATCACGTTCGACTTTGGCGCAGTGGTGGACGGATACACCAGCGATATGACGCGCACGGTCGCGCTGGGCAAGGTTTCCGATGAGCTGCGCGCCATCTACGACACCGTGCTCACCGCCCAGCAAATGGCGCTCGAAGCCATTCGCCCCGGCGTGGCGTGCAACGCGATCGATAAAATTGCCCGGGATTACATCGACGCGCGCTATCCCGGCGCGTTCGGGCATGGTCTGGGGCATGGCGTGGGCCTGGAAGTGCACGAAAACCCGCGCTTTAACCAGAGCTGTGCGGATGTTCTCGTGCCGGGCCATGTGATCACCGTGGAACCGGGCGTATACGTGCCGGGGCTGGGCGGTTGCCGGATTGAGGATATGGCCATCCTCACGGAAAACGGCTTCATCGACCCGATCACCGCGCCCAAACAATTGATTACGCTATAAATTTGAGGGGGAATGCAACCAATGATCAGCGCAGGAGATTTTCGCAAGGGCATCACGCTCGAAATGGAGAACGGCATCTGGACCATCGTGGACTTCCAGCACGTAAAGCCCGGCAAAGGCGCGGCCTTTGTGCGCACCAAGATCAAGAATATCGTTACCGGCGCGGTGCTCGAGCGCACCTTCAACCCGACGGACAAATTCCCGCGCGCGCACATCGAAACCAAAGAAATGGAATATCTTTATAACGATGGCGAGCTGTACTACTTCATGGATCTGGAAACCTATGAGCAGCTGCCCCTGAACAAGGAAGCCGTGGAAGACGCCATCCCCTATGTGAAGGAGAACACCAATGTGACCGTGCGCTTCTTCAAGGGCGCGCCCTTCTCGGTGGAGCCGCCGAACTTCGTGGTGCTCGAGGTCACCCACACCGAACCGGGCTTCAAGGGCGACACCGCCTCTTCGAACGTCACCAAGCCCGCGACGGTGGAAACCGGCCTCACGGTGCAGGTGCCCCTGTTCGTGGAAATTGGCGATAAAATCCGCATTGATACGCGCGTGGGCGAATACATGGAGCGCGCGTAAAGCCAAAGGAGCGATCTATGTCCGATTTCACCCGCAAAATCCAGTATCTCCAGGGCCTGGCGGACGGCATGAACGGCATGAACGTCACGGACGCCAAGGCGCAATGGGATTTCATGCTCAAGCTGGTTGAGGCTTTGGGCGAAGCTGCCCAGGCCATAGACGATCTGTTTGAAATGAACAACGAGCTGAACGACTATGTCGAAAGCATCGACGATGACCTCTATCGCTTGGAAAACGATTTCGACGGCGAGATGGAGGACGGCGATTATTTCGACGGCGCGGACGGCGGCGAATCGGAAAAGGCGCAATTGCGCCCCTTCCCCGCCCGGGTGCATACCGGTGCGGAGGTGGAAAGCATCCCGCAGTATTGTCCGCACTGCCTGCGCGGTTTCCGCGTTGCCCTTTCCGATCTGATGCGGCACGCAACCGGCCATTGCCCTCACTGCGGGGAAACCGTCGATCTGCAGGCGCTGGCGGACGAAGATGCGCTTCCCTTTTTGCAAATGGATCATCCGGAGAATGATCCGGACTAAACCAATGCGCCATGGCGCTGGAAAATCGCAACGGTTTTCCAGCGCCATTTGCATCGCGGCACCCCGGCAAAGGAGCGATACCATGCGGCTTTTTGTAGCGATTCTCTTCCCCGAACCCGTGCGCAAGGCGCTGATGGACACCATGGCGCAAATGCGCGCGCAAGGTGCGCACGGCAATTTTACGCGCCCGGAAAATCTCCACCTCACGCTCGCCTTCCTGGGCGAAACCGGCGCGGAAGGCTGCCGCGCCGCCATGCGCGCCGTGGACAGCGTCTGCGGTCGCGCGCCCTTTTCCCTTTCGCTGGGAGGCGCAGGCCGCTTTGGCGCGCTCTGGTGGGCTGGCCTGCAAAATAGCGCGCCGCTTGCCGCCCTGGCGCGGGATGCGCAGGCGGCGCTACGCGCCGAAGGTTTTTCTCTCGATCGCCGGCCCTTTCAGCCGCACATCACCCTTGCGCGCCAGGTCGAGGCGCCCGTGCCCCTGCGCCTGTGCGTTCCGCGCGCTTCTTTCTCCGCAGAGCGGATATCCCTCATGCGCTCCGACCGCATAAATGGCGTGCTGCGCTATGCGGAGATCCATGCCGCCTCATTCCGCGGCGCATAAGCAGGCAATCTTCGCGCGGAAAGCTATCCCCTCTCTTGCGCATTTTGCCGGTCCATTGCAATCTGCCGGTCGCAGTCCTTGCCCGGAAAAGGATCGTGCGAAATCACGATCAGAGTCCTGCCCGAAAACGTTTGCAAAATCTCGTTCCAGAATTCTTCCTTTGCTTCGCGGTCAATGAAGTTGAAGGGTTCGTCAAAAATCAGCACTTCCGCGCTGGCGGCCAGGCTGCGGCACAACTGCAATTGTTTTTTCTGGCCGCCGGAAAGGTTGCCGCCATTTTTTTCGATCCGCTTTTCTCCTCCGAACCGCCGCAAAGCCTTTTCCCCCGGCCGTCCCCACAGATTTTCTTCCGCCGTACCTTCCACAATGAATGGCTCGGAAGGAACCAACAGCACCTTTTCACGCAGAGCAGCCCCATCCACCGCCGCGATATTCTGGCCATTGTAGAAAACCGCCCCCTGATCCGGCGCAAGCAATCCAACCAGCAGGCGGGCAATGGTCGATTTGCCGCTGCCATTTTCGCCCGTGATCAGCACACGTTCCCCCTTGCGGACTTCCAGCGAAAAATCCGTAAACACGCGCTTTTCCCCATAGGAGAATCCAATGTGCCCGCACGATAGCTTCTCGAACGGCGGAAGGGACGCCCCCTGATTCGCCGCCGTTTCTTCGGGGCACATGCTGTGCATATCATCGAGCCTGGACAGAGAAACCTGCTTGACGCGGCACTCCTTAAAGAACGCCATAAAGCCCTCGACGCTGTTCCAGAGCGTGGAAAAATACAGTGAAAAAGTGGTAATTGTGCCAATGGTCATCACTCCCTGAAGCGCGCGCCAACCGCCCAGGCAGTAAATGGCAATATTCGCAAGATTCATCAGGCCCGTGACCGACAGAATATCGTACCGGCTATCGGCGCGCACATACGCCTTTTTGGCGGCAAACCATTGCCCAATCGCGCTGTCAAACCGCTTCATAAAGTATGTTTCGGCATTGGAAGCGCGAATGCTTTCGTTGCCGTTAAAGCATTCGTCGATCTTATCATTGAGGTTTTCCTGTTGCGCGATAACGTCCTCCTGGCATTTCTTCAGCTTTGGCAGCTGGAGTTTGGAAAAAATCACAAAGGCCGGCAGCACAAGCAAAACGACCAGCGTGAGCACCCAATCGCAATGCAGCAGATAGACAATCATAGCGATGGTCATGAGAATGTTCGTCGCGAATACAATGATATCGTAAAACGCCAGCCCTGTAATCTGCTCCACATCCCTGTCAATCAGATGCAGATAGTGCCCCAGAGGCTTCTTGCGCAGTTCCTTATAGGGCATGCGCAGCATATCGCCAAACACCCTTTTCTCCGCAAATGCCACAACGCGGTTTTCCGTTATATCGCCATGCAGATTCCGCAGATACAGCATCACGATGAATGCAAGCGTAATCAGCACATTGACCACCAGCATGCGCAGAAATCCGTTCCCATCCCCCGCTATCACCGCGTCGATCAGCCATTGCACAGCCGGAGGCGAAATGAACGCCAGAATTTTATGTATGATGGTCAGCAGCAAATAGAGCAGCAC
>DVJN01000031.1 GCA_018716755.1 Candidatus Alectryocaccomicrobium excrementavium | reverse complement strand
GTGCGCAAAGCGCACTAGCGGCCCTCCCACCTCTCAGTTCAGCATGGTCGATCCGCATCGTTCGCAAGCTCACTCGCGGCTCTCCCTGCTTCACTGGGCTCATCGACGGCTATTGCAGCCACTGGCTGCGCCGTCTCTTTCGCCCTCATTGGGCTTACTACGGCCTGTTTCGCGCACCGCGCGCGGCCTTCGTGCGCCCCCACCAGTTTCCGCTAAAATCCTACGGATTTCCGGGCGCGGAAACTGCAAAGAAGCGATTTTTGCTCTGGAAAATGAGATTTTCCGGCGCAAAAATCAGCCCCGTCTCCGCCGCGCAGGTCGTCGGAGACGATTTTAGTGCGAGAGGGCTGCAGCCCTCTCGCGCTTTCCTAGGGTTTTTTTGACAGTCTAAGCGCAACATGCGCATTTTATTCGGCCAAATCGTTCAAACTGCGCGCAATTTTTGCCGCGGTTTCCTGAAGCTGTGGCAGGGTGTTGCTTTTCCAGGCGTTTACGCCGTCAAAAAGCACGCTTCGCACGCCCAGCGCGCCTTCGAAGCGCAACCGGCGCGCGGAGACGGGCACCGCAAGCGTTTCCACGTTGCCAGGTTCGCGAACGTGGCAATAGCCCTGGTCGCGGATTTCCTTGCGCCTTTCGGCGAAATCGCTCAGGGTGTGGATATCGTCCCACAGTTCGTGGGGCAATCCATAGCGGTGCAGCACATCGCTGAAAACGGCACCTTCCGCGAAGCTCACCAAAATCCGGCCCGTGGCTTTCGTATATATGAATTCCGAGGCGGGCGCAGGGGCATATTCGTTTTCCAATGGGATGGACAATTGCCCATCCTGCGCCATCAAAAAGGATTTGCGCATGCCAAAGGAAAGCGTTGTGATGCAAGCCATCGAGTTTAGCTGGTTGCTCAGCAAAAGAAGGTGATTGCCCACCGCGTGAACCGTGCTGCCATTGCTCTGCTGGCAACTGTTCCAAAACGCCTGGTTCATTTTGTAGCTGCGATGGTAGCGGTGGTCTTCGGTTTGCGTGATGTATTCGCCGCGCACCATGGTTTTCATCAGCTTGCACAGGGTGTTGGGCGCAAGGTCCGCGCGCAAAGACAGTTGCTTTAGCGTGAACCCGTAATTGAAGGGATCATCAAAGGTGAAAATATCCAGAACCTGTAATGCTTTTAATACACTTTTTACATATGGATCCATTTTGCACCCTCCATTCGATTCATAAATTGGAATGCAACCCAGTTTTCTTTTTTGATGCTGCTGCGCTTATAAGAGCTGTTTTAGTCATCTTTGGGATAATTATAGCATAAATGTAGCGGTAAAATCAATAGTGCAAAGGCGCGGAAGGGAGAGTGGTATACTGAAAATTTATAAGTATCGTGGCCGGTGCAACGCTTCGGGAAACAACATCCGCCGCATTCGGGAGCAGAAGCAATGGTCGCAGGAGCAGCTGGCGGCCCGATTGCAGCTGGAGGGGCTGCCCATCCAGCAAAAAGCAATCAGCCGGATGGAAACGGGCGATCGCGTAGTGGCCGATTTTGAGCTGTTATTGCTGGCGAAGGTGCTGGGCGTTTGCATAGGGGAATTGCTCGAGGACGGCGAGGGGAATCCGCGATAGCAACAAGCGGGGAGCGCGGCGGCCCAGGGGAATCTTGACAAACGGGCATGCGAAAGGGTAATATAAAGGAAGAACGGGCGAACCGCCTGACAGAAAGGATGGGGCACATGCGCGAATTTCGCACGGCGATGCCGGCAAAATGGATTACCATAGAGGACACGCCCGAGCTTGGGCGGGTGGATACCGTCTGGTTCCGGCGGGTGTTTTCCTGCGAGGCGGGGGAGGAACTGGAAATCCGCATATCCGCGTGCAGCCGCTACAAGCTGTATGTGAATGGAACGTTTGCCGCCTATGGTCCCTGCAAGGGCGGTGAGGGCTATCAGTATTTTGATTGCTGGAATCTGGCGGAATTCCTGGTTTCCGGCCGGAACGAGCTGCTGGTGGAAGTCGTTTCCTTCCCGGATGTCGTTAACCCCATGGAGCAGGTGGGCGGGCCGGACTGGTCGGTGAACCTGCTGCGCTGCGCCGCGCTGGCCGTGGTGGGCACGAGTGCCGCGGGCGAAGAGCTGACCACAGGCCTATCGGATTGGCAATGCCATCGCTGCGCGGCGATGACGCCCGTCCGCAACCGCACGGCTTTCTGGCTGGGCTATATGGAACGGGTGGATTTGGCCGGGAGCGTGCAGGTTTCTCAGGCTGCCAGCCTGGAGTGGCGGGGCGCGAAGGCCTGCGCCAGCGTAAACCCGGGCGCGTATGGCGAGCTTTCCCGCCTGCCTGCTTACGAGCGGCCGATTCCGCCGCTGGAGCTGGGCGAGCGCAAGACGCTCAGCAAACCGGCGCAGGGAACGGAAATTTGGGAAAATGGCCGCGTTACCATCGCGCCGCGCCAGCGCGTGGACATCGAGCTGGACGCGGGTGCGGAGGAAACCGCCTTCGTTTTCCTGCGCGGGCATGGCGGGCGCGGCGCGTCGGTGCGCATCCGCTATGCCGAAGCGTATTTTGAGCCGGACGGCAAGCATAAAGACAACCGCCTGCCGGGCGATGGCCGGGCGCTGCAGGGATATGCGGACGAGATTTTCCCGGCGGGCGGCGAATTCGAATATGCGCCCTTCTGGTTCCGCACGTTCCGCTTTGTTCGCCTGGAAATCGAAACGGGGCAAGAGGAACTCACCCTGTTCGCCCCGCAGTATTCCGCGACGCACTATCCGCTCCGGCCGGTCAGCCAGGTGCGGCGGGACGCGAGCGGCTGGATCGCCCCGCTGTGGGACGTGAGCCTGCGGACGCTGCGCTGCTGCATGCATGAGACGTTTGAAGATTGCCCGTACTACGAGCAGATGCAATACACCATGGATACGCGCCTGCAAATGCTCTTTGCCTATCGCGTGGCGGCGGACACGGGATTGGCGCGGCGCACGCTGTTCGATTTCCACGCCTCCCAGCTGCCCAGCGGCATCCTGCAATCGCGCTGCCCCTCCAATTCGAAGCAGGTGATCCCCGCGTTCGCGCTGCACTGGATCTTTATGCTGCGCGATTTTTACGAGCAGACGGGCGATGCCGCGCAACTGCGCCGCTATTTTGGCACCATGGACAGCGTGCTCGGCTATTTCCGCGATCATCGCGGCGCGCATGGGCTGGTGGAGAATTTGGGCTATTGGGAATTCATGGATTGGGTTGCGCAATGGGAGCGCGGCGCGCCCCAAACGGACGGGCTGCCCGAGGGCTCGCACAATTTTCTGTATGCTTATGCGCTCGGCGTGGCGGCGGAAATTGCCCGCATTTTGGGCTTTGCGGGCGTGGCCAGCGAATATGAGGCGGAAAAGGCTGAAATTTTGCGCCTGGCGCACGAAGCGTTTTTCGATGCGGCGCGCGGGCTGTACCGCTATCACCCCGCGAAGGCGGAATTCTGCCAGCATACGCAGGTTTGGGCGGTGCTGGCGGGCGTGCGCGACGCGGCATTCCGCCGCCAACTGATGGAAACGGTCGATGCGGACGATTCGCTGCTGCCCTGCTCGTTCCCCATGCAGTATTATCTGTTCCGCGCCTACGAGGCGACGGGACTATACGCGCGCACGGAGCGCCTGTGGGCGCTGTGGAAGCGCGTGCTGGAACAGAACCTCACTACCGTGCCGGAAAACCCGACCGATACCCGCAGCGATTGCCACGCGTGGGGCGCGCTGCTGCTGTACGAGTATCCCGCGCGCATGCTGGGCGTGCGGCCCGCCGCGCCGGGGTGGAAGGAAATTCTGGTCAAGCCCGCGGCATTGTTCCTAGGACAGGCGGAGGGCAGAGCCTGCGTGCCGGATGGATACATTGATGTGAAATGGGCGCTGCGGGAAGATACGTTCCGCCTGGAATGCGAATTGCAGACGGATAGCGCCGTGCGCCTGGAATTGCCGGATGGAAGCAGCGCGCAGGAACAGGGGCGTGGCAAGCGCGTCGCCGCAGAGTGCCGGCTGTAAGGATTGCCGCAAAAATATGGGAGCTACCTCTTATTGAGGCAGTTCCCATATCATTTTGACAGGCCTCCGGAGAAAACCGCAATGTCCTTTCCGGTTGGCCGCGTTCAATTGCGCTTAGCCCTTTTCCAGCCGCGCCTGGGCCTGCGCCCGCTCGCGGCAGATATCCGCCCACTTGGGCAGCTTGGCGGCTTCCTCGCTGAAGCGGTGCATCACATCCGGCACGTCGATGCCCTGCGGGCAGACCTGCGCGCACTTGCCGCAGCCGATGCAGGCCGAGGGCAGCTTCTCTTCCGGCAGCGTATCCAGATACATGCCGATGTTCACGGCGGGCGCCATGCGCAAATCGTTGTATACGCCGATCAATGTGGGGATATCCAGCCCCATGGGGCAGCCCTTGCAACAATAGCGGCAAGCCGTGCAGGGCACAAAGTTCTTGATTGCGTCCGCCACGGCAAACACGGCCTGCTTCTCCTGCGCGTTGAGCGGCGCATCCTGCGAAAAGATGCGCACGTTTTCCTCCATTTGCGCCATGGAAGACATGCCGCTGAGCACCACCTTCAACTGCGGGATATCCAGCAAAAAGCGGAAGGCCCACTCGGCCGCGCTATCCTGCGGACGGAGGGACGCAAGGGGCGCGCGTTCCGCTTCGCTCAGGCGCGCGAGCCGCCCGCCGCGCACGGGTTCCATCACCCACACGGGGATATTGCGCTCGCCCAAAAGCGCGCATTTTTCCCTGCCCTGTTGCAGCGTCCAATCCACATAGTTGAGCTGAATCTGGCAAAACTCCATCTGATCGCCGTGCAAATCCAAAAATTCGCGCAAGCTTTCTAGGCGCGCATGGCTGGAAAAGCCCAAATGCCGGATGCGCCCACGCCGCTTCTGCTCCACAAAATATTCGATGATGCCCCAGCGGGGATCCAGATACACCGGCAGGGAATTTTCGCACACATTGTGCAGCAGATAAAAATCAAAATATTCCACGCCGCACTTTTGCAGCTGGCGCTCGAACACCGCGGCCGGGTCATACGTTTCGCTGATCTGGTGGCCGGGATATTTGCTGGCGAGGAGGAAGGATCCCCTCGGGTGCTTTTTCAGGCAGCGCCCAAGGATCTGTTCCGATTCGCCGTTGTGATAGGGATACGCGGTGTCAAAATAGTTCACGCCGTTATCCAGCGCGTAGTCCACCATTTTTTCCGTCTGCGGCTCGTCCACCTTGCCGGAGCCATCGCCCAAAAGCGGAAGCCGCATGGCCCCAAAGCCAAGCCAGGAAATCCGTTCCCCCTGAAAATCGCTGTATCGCATGGCAATTCCCCCTTCTTCTCGCGGTATTCCACCAACTTCAGTATAGCAGGCGAAAGCGGCGGGTCAAGAACCTGCCCCTCGCGACGAAAAATTTAACGATCATAAAGCCACTTTGGCACTTCCGGCAGCATGCGCGCAAACGAATC
>DVJN01000211.1 GCA_018716755.1 Candidatus Alectryocaccomicrobium excrementavium | reverse complement strand
CGGGAAGACGACCCGGAATTGTACGCGGGCCTATTCCAGCGCATGGGCGAAGCGCAGTGCGCGGTGTGGAAGCGCTTTATGGAGGAATTCGCCGAAGCGTTTTGCGTGCTCCGCTTTGGCGACGACCTGGGTTTCCATACGGCCACCCTGCTGCCGCACGACGACATCCGCGCGCACATCCTGCCCGTGTACCGCCGGATCACGGATATGGTGCATGCCAAGGGCAAACCCTTCCTGCTGCACTCCTGCGGGAACCTCTTTGCCATGTTCGGCGATATCATCGAGCTTGGCGGGATCGACGCCAAGCATTCCAACGAGGATTCCATCGCGCCGTTCCCCGTGTGGGTGGAAAAATACGGCGATAGGATCGGCAATTTTGGCGGCATCGATACGGACGTTTTGTGCCGCTTCGATGAGAGTTACATCCGCAAGTACATTTTCGATTGCCTGGACGCGGTGAAGGGCCATGGCGGCATCGCCTTTTCGTCGGGCAATTCCATTCCGGATTATGTTCCCACGGCGGGCTATCTGGCCATGATCGAGGCCGTGCGCGACTGGCGCGGGGACAGGTAAAAGCAGAAAAAAGCCGCTTCCGCTGGCAAAACCGGCGGAAACGGCTTTTTTGCCATTTTATCCTTTACGGTTTGCAGGCGCTGTGATTTCGCCCATCGCACAGGTAATGGCCCGCAATGCCGCATGCGGCGCGGATGTGCAGCCGTCCATCGCAGCCATAATGCCCTTTGATGCCGCACTGCGCGGGAAAATGGTATAGCCCGTCGCAATAGTAATGATTGGGATAGGGGCAAAGCGCCCTCACATGGTATCCGGGCGTGCCCGCGTGATGCCTGCCGCAGGCGGCGAGCTGGTGGGCGGCGCTGTTGCACAGGTACGCGCCGCATACGGGGCACAGCGCGTGTTCCGCCTCGTGCCCGTAGACCTGGCAGCCGCGGTGCGCGCAGGCGAGCTCCTTGTGATCCCCGTGCTGCTTATAGCACCACGGCTGGCCGCACTTCATGCAGGTGGTGTGGCTGTTGGATTTGGAGCAGGGGTAATCCCTGCCGCAGGATTCGCAGTGGTGGATGGGGTCGCCCATGCACTTGGTGTGGCCCAGGGCGCAAAATTCGCTGATGGGCGTGCGGTGCCGGGCGCTGCCGTCATCCACCTGGCCGCAGCGGGGGCAGAGGTTGCTGTCCGGCTGGATGGCGCCCGTACCGGCTGCGCTGTCCGGCGTCCAGACGCGCACATCGCAGCCGGCGGCGCGGAAAATGGTTTCCGGCGCTATGCTGCCGGAGACGATGAGAAAGGCCTGCGAGCCGTCGAGCCTGGCGACGGGCGTCGCGCCCAGATACACGCTTACGGCGTTTTCACTGCTGCTGTAAAGAAAGGAGAGGCCGGTTACCCTGCCTTCGAGCACCAGGGCGGGTTCCAGGCGGGAAACCGCCGCCCAGAATCCGGCAAAGCGCGCCGCGTACGCGCCGCTTTCGGGCGCGAAGGTGGCAAACGCCTGCGAGCCGTCCCCTGCGCCCAGAAGCGCATACGTTTGCGCGCCAGCGCCGTCAAAGCGGATCAAAAGATACCGGTCCTGCGGCTGCGCTACGGATTCCGCGAACGCCGCCGTGGTGAAAAGAAACATCGCGGCCAAAACCGCCGCCAGCAACTTTTTCATTCGGATGCACCTCCATCGCTTGATGTCACAATTTGGACGCAGATTGGCGGAAAAAAGTTCCAATCCGTAAAGGAGGATACAAGCGCGTCTCTTTTTTTACAGGGAGACGTATTTGGGCACGCGCACCTGCACGATGAGCCCGTGCGGCTGGCGGTTGCGCAGGGAAACGCCATACTCTTCGGCAAAGAACAGATGGCACCGTTCGTTCACATTGGAAAGGCCATGGCTGGTCGGCGGGGAAGCGAGCATGGCGGCCAGGCGGTCTTCCGGCATGCCGGGGCCGTTATCGGTGATGGTAAACACGATGTCGTCGCCATCCTCCTGCGCTTCGATGCGGATAGTCCCCTCTTCGCCCGCGGGGTTGGCCTCAATGCCGTGGTCAATGGCGTTTTCCACGATGGGCTGGAGCAGGATGCGGGGCAGCTCGTATTCCGCCAGCGCGTCGCTTACGGCGATTTCCACGGTGAACGCGTGCCCACAGGTGAGGCGGCGGATGCGCAGGTAGGATTCCAGAAAGGTCAGCTCGTCGTGAATGGTGGTGGTGATGGAACCCACGTTGAGCGCCTCGCGGTAAAAGGCGGACATGGAGGTGATGATTTCGCTGTTTTCCATGTCGCCGTGGCGGATGGCGTTCCAGTTGAGGGCGGATAGCGTGTTATAGAGAAAATGGGGGTTGATCTGCGCCTGGAGCATTTTGATCTCCGCCTCTTTTTGCATCAGGCGGGAGGAATAGTTTTCCTGGATCAGGCGCCGGGTTTTGGCGGCCATTTCGTTTACGCAATGGGCGATGCTGCCGATTTCGTCGGTTTCCTCGCAGGGGATCTGCTGGGTGAATTCGCTGTCGGCCATGGTGGAAATGTGCCGGTTCAGGCGCATGATGCGCCGCACGAGGGAGCGCGCCAGGATCAGGCTCACGGCGAAGGCGCACACCAGGAAGAGCATGGCCACCAGGATGGCGCCGCTTTGGGGCATGATGGCGGAAAAGGGCACGATATCGGGAGATTGCTGGAGCGTCAGGGTCCAACCGGCCGGGCTCAGGGCCGCGCTGTTGGACATGACGCAGCCGGCGGTGCCGGAAGAATGCGCGTCTTCCTGCAGGAAGAGCAGATTTTGCGCCCCGTCGCGCACTTCCAGCCGGTAATTTTTAAGATCCAGGGGCACGACATCGCGAAACAGGCGCGCGGGATCGATTTGCAGCTCGATCACCGCGAAGCTGCCGATGTCGCTGGTGCTGTACAATTTGCCGTATAAAAAGATGTCCCCGTCCGGCGCGTCGTATTGCCACAGGTGGGATGCCGTGGCAAGGAATCCCTCCGGCGATTGCGCGGCGGCGTCCAGTTCGCTCAGGGGCTTGAAATTCCCCCGCACCAGTTTTGCGGGTATGTCCAGATACACGGAATACCCGCGGATTTCCGGATACAGCATTTTCACCGCCGACACCAGGGAATCGAAGGTGTATTTCATGTCGTAATAAAAATTATAATCGCTGTAATAGGTGTCCAGCAGCACGTTTTCGATGGATTTGTTGCTCACCAGCAGCGCCAGCGCGTTTTCCAGGCCGGCCATTTTCTGGCTGAGCGTGTAGGAGATGGCGGAGCAGGTATTCTTGCTTTCCTCGCGCAGCTGCGCCTGCGAATAGGCGTTGAGGCTGGCATAAGAAATGCTGTATAGCGCCGTGGCGATGATGGCAAAAATCAGGCAATAGGCGATGAGCAGCTTTCTCTGCAAAGGGGCGTTATTCCATTTCCAGAAGTTTGCGAATTTTTTCCAGAACATCCGCGCTTTCCCCAAATCTGAAATTGATTTACTGCTTTTTTGCTCAATAGACTCTTAAATCATCTGAAAATTTTTCAACGCATCCCTGATCGCCGCTTCCTTCTCCGGCGGACATTTTGGCACTTTGGCATCTTCCTTCTTTGACAGGTTATAATTTTGCCCCACATCCAGCCCGCACTTGCGCTTTATCTGTGAGATGTACAGGGAAGATACCTTCAAACCGGTATGCTCCAACACATACGCCTTGATCTGTTCATAAGTCGCGCCCTTCTGGAAGCCGGACATATCCATATCTTCCAGCGAGAACTCCACCCGCACCTTCTTCGAGTCGATTTCTCCCTTGGAAAGCAAAACAACCGTCTCGACGTGTGTCTCGTCATCTCGGAAATTCCCGTCCGCATCAAACGAGTCGGGCGTCACCGCCGTATACCCATCCGCCACGTCGGGAACCTCCTCCCAGAAGAAGCGCACCGGGCACTTGAACGTGACGCTCTGCACCACGCGCTCCTTGCGCGGGTTCCTATCCGCCAGAATGCGGACCTCGCTCACCGCCTCGTGCACGATGTCGAAGCGCGTCTGCTCATCCGCTTCCTCCAGAAGCTCGGGAATGCGGTCAAGTTCGTCCAGCAGCCTGCGCTCGCCAACCCTGCGCTTGTCGGCAGCGGCTATTTTAGCCCGCGTCTCCTCCAGCGCCTCCTGGAAACCGGCATCGCGGTCGTACAGGTCATCCAGCCGCCTCTGCAGGTCGCTGAACTTGCGCTCATAGCTTCGGTCAGCGGGGTCAAGCGCGTCAATCTGGTTCATGAGCATGCGCATGCGCTTGTCGTTAGCCGCCTGTTCGCGCCCGATGCGCTCGGCGTCCTCGCGCAGCTGCTCCACGTCGGTCTCGTCGTTGATGCGGCGGCGCAGTGCCTCCACGAACGCGTCCGAACGCGACGCCAGCTTCACCATCTCTATGACCTCGGCATCCACGTACTCCTGCGGGTACTGGCGGCTGAAGGTGCAGGTCGCCCCACGCGCCTTCGACGTGTGCGGGCAGTAGTACGCGTAGGTGGTCTTTCCCCGCGTGCCGTCCTTCTTGACCTTTCCCCGGTTCGGGTGCGAGGACATCTTGCGCCCGCACTCCGGGCACACGAGCAGCCCGTTCAGCAGGTTCACGTGCCCGTCGTCGTGCCTCTTGGCGTTCGGCTTCCGAGTGCCCACGATTGCCTGGGCGGCCGCCCAGGTCGCCTTGTCGATGATTGCCTCGTGCCTGCCGTCGTAGACCTCGTACCCGTCGCTCTTCACCACGTGCGTCTCGCCGCGCGTGCCCTCGATGACCTCGGTGCGCCTGCGCCCGTAGGCAATCTTGCCTACGTACACGGGGTTGACAATCATTCGGGCTATCGTGGTGTTGCCGAAGGTTTCCATGGTCGCGTTGCCCCGAGCGTCCTTCCTCACGCCGTGGTTGTTCAGCCACGCGGCTATCGCCATGGCCCCCTTGTTCTCGTAAGCGTACATCTGGAAGATTTTGCGGACGACCTTCGCCTCGTCCTCATCGACCACAAGCTCCTTGAACTTGCCGCCCCGGTCCACGAGCCGATAGCCATACGGGGCCTGCCCGCCGTTCCAGTAGCCCTTGCGGGCCTTCTCCTCGCGTCCGCTCATGGTCTGGGTGCGGATGTTGTCGCGCTCCATCTCGGCGAACACGGCGGCGATGGAAAGCATCGCCTTGCCCATCGTCGTGGCGGAGTCGATGCCGTCCTTGACGCAGCACAGCTCCACGCCGTAGTCCTGGAGCATCTGGAGCGAGTTCCACGTGTCGGCGGCGTTGCGCCCGAAGCGCGACAGCTTGAACACGAGCACGTACGTCGGGCGCCTGCCCGGCTGCTCCTTGATGATGTCATCGAGCATCTGGCGGAACTGCGGTCTCCCGCGCACGTTCTTGCCGGAGAAGCCCGCGTCCACGTACTCCCCGAGCACGCGCATGCCGTGCTCCTCGGCGTACCGGGTCAGCTCGAATCGCTGGGCGTCTATCGACTCGCCCTTCTCGACCTGGAGCTTGGTCGATACGCGGATGTAGAGGACGCAGGAGAGGGGCGGGTGGCATCTGGGTTCTTTGGATTTTTTCGTGCCACCTACTCGTCGCCCCCTTCTCGCCGCCATACGACCGGCTTGATGTCATCCTTGTCGTCCATAACGGTGAACTCCAGCGCCGTGTAATGATATGGATAATCGGGATGTTGCATCTTTACCCCCTCCCGTGAATTTCGCTTGTAGGTTTTCATGGTTCGCTCCTTTGGAAATAAGCCCGCCGCCCAGATGGAACGGCGGGCTTCATCGTTTACCACAAGTATCAATCCGACGCTTACCGAGACTTGGCAATCGCTGCCATCTTCACGGCAGAATTGCGCATCTCTTGAACCGTGCCGCTGTTAGAGCACATCAGCTCGATATGCAGACCAGAGTTGGATGTCACAAGAATCTTGCCATACTCACAGACGGGGACCTGCCGAT
>DVJN01000210.1 GCA_018716755.1 Candidatus Alectryocaccomicrobium excrementavium | reverse complement strand
GAACTGCTCGTGCGCGGCCCTGACGGCGCGCTGCGCGCGCTGCGCGCGGGCGAAGTCACCCTGCACCGGGAAGAAGCGCCGCCCGGTTAATAGATTTCCGCCGCCTGCATGCAGGAATCGCATACGTTTTTTGCCTGGATGCAAGATTTTACTTGACTTGACGGCCCATAGGGTCTATAATACGGTTTGTGCTGTAAAACACTGTGCCATAGACAGCGGGCGCAATTGCGCGTAAAGCCCGAGGGGCTGCCCGCCGAGGCGTTAAGGTTTTGGATTGTTTCATCGCCTTGCGCCATGCGCAGGGCGTTTTATATGCCGTTATGCTGGACGGCAAGGAGGTGCTTACAACCATGTCCAACAATTTCGAGCAAAAGAAAGTCATCGTTTCGGAGATTAAGCAAAAGTTCGAAACCGCTCAGTCCGCCGTGTTTGTCGATTACCGCGGGTTGACGGTGGCGGAAGTCACCGAGCTGCGCACGGAGTGCCGCAAGGCGGGCGTCGAATATGTAGTTTTGAAGAACACGATGATTGAGCTGGCCGCGAAGGAACTGGGAATCGAAGGCCTGGATCCCTATCTGAAGGGGCCGACGGCCGTGGCTTTTGGCCACAAGGACCCCGCTTCGCCGGCGAAAATCCTTTCGGACTTCATCAAGAAGACCAAGAAGATGGAGCTCAAATGCGCTGTGATCGACAAGCAGACGCTGGATGCGACGGGCGCGCAGGCGCTGGCCGATCTGCCGCCGAAGGAGGTCCTCATCGCGAAGATGATGGGCAGCCTGAATGCTCCGATCACGAATTTCGTGGGCGTGCTGTCTGCGACGCTGCGTTCGCTGGTGTACGCGATCGAGGCCGTGAGAAAGCAAAAGGGCGGCGAAGAATAATCCGCGCCGCATGATTGCTCTAACCCAAACAGGAATTTAAGAATTATTATGGAGGTTAATACCATGGATCGTGCTGAAATCATTGCTGCCATCGAGTCGATGACCGTGCTGGAGCTCGCCGAGCTCGTGAAGGAACTGGAAGAGAAGTTTGGTGTGTCCGCCGCCGCGCCCGTTGCCGTGGCCGCCGCGCCCGCCGCTGCCGCCGCCGCTGAACCCGCTGAGGAAAAGACCGAGTTCGACGTGATTCTCAAGGAAGTCGGCGCCGACAAGATCAAGGTCATCAAGGTTGTGCGCGAAGTCGTGGCCGGCCTGGGCCTGAAGGAAGCCAAGGATCTCGTCGACAACGCTCCCAAGCCCCTCAAGGAAGGCGTCACCAAGGAAGCCGCCGAGGAAATCAAGAAGAAGTTCGCCGAGGTTGGCGCGACCGTCGAAATCAAGTAAGATCGCTGGAAAAAGGCGTGCTGCAGAAAAGATATCTGCGGCGCGCCTTTTTTGCGCGGGGGAATATTGTGTTTTCCGGGTGGGATAATAGCAAAATGGCGGGGTGCTGGCGGTAAATGCGTTATTTTGGGCTTCATGCTTTTTGCTGTATATGAGCATTGCCAGCAGGCTACTGGCAAAAAGAGGCGAGGCCGTTCCGGCTCCGCCTCCTGGGCGCGGCTTTTTCGCGCCGCGTGCCTTATTGTATTCCTTCAATCCCCGCCGGACTGCTGTTTCTGTTTTTCCAGAAAGCGGCCCATGCGCCGCACAGCTTCTTCGATTTTGTCCAGCGAAGTGGCATAAGAAAGCCGGATATGCCCCTCGCCGCCCTGGCCAAAGGCGGTGCCGGGCACGGCGGCGACCTTCTGGTCGTACAGCAGCGCCTCGCAGAAGGCGTCGCTGGACAGGCCCGTTCCGGCAATGGAGGGGAAGGCGTAAAACGCGCCCAGCGGTTCGAAGCAGGAAAGGCCTACATCGCCCAGCGCCTTCACCAGAAAGCGGCGGCGGCGGTCGTAGGCGCGCACCATTTTCTGCACATCGGCATAGCCGCTGGCGGCGTTGCTGCGCAGAGCTTCCAGGGCGGCGTATTGCCCGGCAGTGGGCGCGCAGAGCATGGTGTATTGGTGGATCTTGAACATGGATTCCATGATGTCTTTCGGAGCACAGGCCCAGCCCATGCGCCAGCCGGTCATGGCGAAGGCCTTGGAAAAGCCGTTGAGCACGATGGTATTGTCGCGCATGCCCTCGATGGCGGCGATGCTGTGATGCGTGCCCGCATAGGTCAGCTCCGCATAAATTTCGTCGGAGATCACGATTACGCCGCTCTCACGCAGCACGGCCGCCAGCGCGCGCAGTTCGCCCTCGGGCATCACCGCGCCGGTGGGATTGTTGGGATAGGGCAGGATAATGGCCTTGGTTTTTGGCGTGATATGTGCTTTCACGTCCTGCGCGGTAACGCGGAAGCCGTTTTCCGCCCGAGTGGGCACAGGCACGCACACGCCGTGGGAAAAGCGCACGCCCGGCGCGTAAGAAACATAGGAAGGATCGGGCACGAGTACCTCGTCCCCGGGGTTAACAATCGCGCGCAGCGCCAGGTCGATACCTTCGCTCGCGCCCACGGTGACCAAAATCTCGTTTTCCGGCTGGTATTCCAGGCCAAAGCGCTCGCGCTGGTATTCGTTGATGGCCCGGCGCAGCTCAATCAGGCCCCAGTTGCTGGTGTAGTGCGTGTGCCCCGCGCGCATGGAATAGATGGCCGCGTCAGAATACGCCCACGGCGTTACAAAATCCGGTTCGCCCACGCCGAGAGAAATCGCATCCTTCATCTCGCTGACGATGTCGAAGAATTTGCGGATGCCGCTGGGCGGCACGCAGGCGATGTGCTCTGCCAACCGGGCGCTCATGGCGACACCTGCAGGCGATCGTCCTGCGATGGGCCGGAAACGATCACGCCGTCGACCTTGTATTTTTTCAGCACGAAATGCGTGGCGGTGGAGAGCACATGCTCCAGGGTGGAGAGCTTTTCAGACACGAACAGGGCCAGCTCTTTGATCGTGCGGCCCTTCACCAGCACCATCAAATCGTACGCGCCGCTCATGAGGTATACGCTGGAAACCTCTTCAAAGCGGTAAATGCGCTCGGCGATCACATCGAACCCCTCGTCACGCTGCGGGGTCACGCGCACCTCGATGAGTGCCTCCACGCTGTCGCGGTCCACCTTATCCCAGTTGATCATGGCGGGATATCGCAAAATCACGCCCGAGTTTTCCAGCCGCGCGATGGCTTCCGCCGCTTCCGTCTGCGAAACGCCGCACTGCGCAGCGATCGCATGGATGGGCGTGCGCGCATCCTGCTGCAAGATTTCCAAAATATCAATGTCCAGCCTGCTGAGCATAGTCTCGCCTCCTTATATCCTCCTATTGTAGCCCACGCGCGCGCGGCCGTCAAGCAAAATTTTCCCGTGGCGCGAAAAATTCTCCTGCATTTGCAGCGCTTGTCCACGTCCCATTCATTTTCACGCGAAATTATTGCGAATCCCCTTGCAAATTCGCACCTGAGAGCGTATAATATTGCACATTCTAGGATGATTTTCGGAGGCGATCGTATGAACCGTGCTTACAATTTTGCCGCTGGCCCTTCGATGTTGCCGCTGAGCGCTTTAACGGCGGCGGCGGAAGAGATGACCAATTTCCGCGGCAGCGGCATGAGCGTGATGGAAATGAGCCACCGCTCCAAAATATATCTGGAGATTTTTGATGAAACGGTCGCGCTCCTGCGCGAGCTGATGGCGATTCCGGACGATTATGAGGTGCTCCTGCTACAGGGCGGGGCGACCGGCCAGTTCGCCGCCGTGCCCCTGAATCTCACTGTGCGCGGCAGCGCCGATTATGTGGATAGCGGCAATTTCGCCGCGGGCGCGGCCAAAGAAGCTGCGAAATACACCAATGTCAACATCGTTGCCAGTTCCAAGGCGGATAATTATACGTATATCCCCACCATCGATCCGGAAAAGCTCAACCCGCAGGCGGATTATCTGTATATTACCACGAACAACACGATCTTTGGCACGCGCTATACGCGCCTGCCCGAGGCCCAGGTGCCCCTGGTGGCGGACATGTCCTCGAACATCCTGTCCGAAGTGTACGATGTGACGAAGTTCGGCGCCATCATCGCCGGCGCGCAGAAGAATATCGGCCCGGCGGGCGTGGTGGTGGTCATCGTGCGCAAGGATCTGCTCGGCAACGCGCAGAAAATCACCCCCAAAATCATGAACTGGCAGCTGATGGCCGAGGCGAACAGCATGGTCAACACCCCCTCGACCTATCCCATTTACATGGCGGGCCTGTGCCTTAAGTGGCTCAAGGAGCAGGGCGGCGTGGCGGCCATCGAAAAGGTGAACATCGAGAAGGCAAAATTGCTGTACGATTATCTGGATGAGAGCCGCCTGTTCCATCCCGTGGCGCAGAAGGAATTCCGCTCGCGCATGAACGTCACCTTCAACACCGGCGATCCCGATAAGGATGCGGCGTTCGTGAAGGCCGCCACTGGCGCAGGCCTGCTCAACTTGAAGGGCCACCGTCTGGTGGGCGGCATGCGTGCCAGCATCTACAACGCCATGCCCATCGAGGGCGTGAAGGCGCTGGTCGATTTCATGAAACAGTATGAAGCGGAGGTTGCGCACCATGTATAAAATCCTTACCATGAACACGATTTCCCCCATCTACAGGGAGATCCTTCCGGCGGAAGAATACGAAGTTTCCCCCACGGCGGAAAATCCCGACGCCATTTTGGTGCGTAGCGCAGATCTGCACGAGTTTGCCCTGCCGAAAAGCGTCAAGTGCGTGGCGCGCGCAGGCGCGGGTGTGAACAATATCCCCCTGGACGCGTTTGGCGAGAAGGGCGTGGTGGTTTTTAACACCCCGGGCGCCAATGCCAACGCCGTGAAGGAACTGGTGTTAGCGGGCATGCTGCTGGCCTCGCGCGACATCGTGGGCGGCATTGCCTGGTGCCAGTCGCTCAAGGGCGAAGAGGGCGTGGCCAAGCTGGTGGAAAAAGGCAAGAACAAATTTGTCGGCCCTGAAATCATGGGCAAAACGCTGGGGGTGATTGGCCTGGGTGAAATCGGCGCGCTGGTAGCCAACGCGGGCAATTCTCTGGGCATGAAGGCGCTTGGCTTCGATCCTTACATTTCCGTGGCGCATGCCTGGATGCTCTCTCGCAGCATCGGCCGCGCCAAATCGCAGGACGACCTGCTCGCCGCCAGCGACTATGTGACCGTGCATGTGCCGCTGATGGATGCCACCCGCGGCATGATGAACGAGGAATTCCTGGCCCAAATGAAGCCTGGCGCGGTGCTGCTCAATTTTGCGCGCGGCGAACTGGCCGATAACGACGCCGTGAAGGCCGCGTTGCGCTCGGGCCATTTGCGCGCCTATGTGACCGATTTCCCGAACGAGGCCCTGCTGGGCGTAAAGGGTGTAATCGCCATCCCGCACCTGGGCGCGTCTACGCCTGAGAGCGAGGACAACTGCGTGGTGATGGCCTGCCGCCAGATCGATATGTATCTAAAAAATGGCGCGATCCGCAACTCGGTAAACTATCCCGCCTGCGACCTGGGCGCGGCAGACGGCCAGCGCGTGGCCGTGCTGCATGCAAACGTGCCCAACATGGTGGGCCAGATCACCTCCGCCATCGCGCACGACAACATCAACATCGATAACATGACCAATAGCTCCAAGGGCAAGTTTGCCTACACCGTCTTGCACCTGGACGATGTCGCACCGGAAGACGTGATCCAGTCCCTTTCCAAGGTACAGGGCGTATACGGCGTGCGCGTGCTGTAAACATTCAAAGGCATTTTCCATGCGGGGGCAGCTTGCAAAGGGCGCCCCCTTTTCTATGGAGATGGGAGGAATTAATTCATGAAGAGAGTGGGCATTCTTTGCCCCAGCGACACGGAACTGGCGCCTCTGCTGGCGCATATCCCATCGCCGCGCACCATACGCAAGGCTATGTTGACATTCTACTTGGGCACGCTGGAGGGCGTGGATGTGGTGGCGGTTTACAGCGGGGTTTGCAAGGTGAACGCGGCGGTCGCGGCGCAAATTTTGGTCGATGCGTTTTCCGCCAGCGCGATTTTCGTCGTGGGCACGGCGGGCGGCATGGCGGAAGATGTGCAGCTGTTTGATACCGTGATTTCCCGGCAGGCGGTGTATCACGATGTGGCGGACGATATCCTCACGGAGTATCACCCCTGGATGCCAACGAGTTTTTTTCCGGCGGATGCAAAGTTGCTGGCCCTGGCAGAGGTATATGGTCAAATTGCGCCATTCCCCATCCGCTTTGGCACGATAGCGACGGGCGAAGCCTTTATTGCCGATGAGGGCCGTGCGGAGATTTGCCAAAAATTTGCTCCGCTTTGCGTGGATATGGAAACGGCCAGCGTGGCCCA
>DVJN01000030.1 GCA_018716755.1 Candidatus Alectryocaccomicrobium excrementavium | reverse complement strand
CCTACAATCTGTTCCCTTACTAAAGGTGAAAATCACCTCAAAAAATAACGGCAAAAAGCCCTTAGCTATGGAATCATTACCCACAGCTAAGGGCTTTGTAACATGGATTTCTTTCGCCATATAAGCCGCCTTTTATCATTCTGTAACCCGTAAACCACCGGGCCGCAAGAATAATGGCGCTTGTATGGCTGTTAGCAAATTGTTATCAAAAGACTTGTCCGAACGCCGCGAACCTGCATAAACACTGGGTTTTTACGGTGTTTCATTTTATTCCCACTCAATCGTTCCCGGCGGCTTGCTGGTAATATCATACACCACGCGGTTGACGTCCTGCACCTCGGCGATGATGCGGCTGGCGATTTTTTTGAGCACGGGGTAGGGGATTTCCGCGGCTTCCACGGTCATGGCGTCCTCGGTGGTGACAGCGCGCAGGGCCACGCAATTGCCATAGGTGCGGCCATCGCCCATCACGCCCACGGTGCGCGCGCCGGTGAGCACGGCGAAGGACTGCCAGATATCGCCGGCGAGGCCGGCGCGTTCCAGCTCTTCCAGATAGATCGCGTCGCAATCGCGCAGCACGGCGAGTTTTTCGCGGGTGATTTCGCCCATTACGCGCACGGCGAGGCCGGGGCCGGGGAACGGCTGGCGCATGACCATGGGCCGGGGGATGCCCAGCGCAAGCCCCACGGCGCGCACTTCATCCTTGAAGAGCGCGTCCAGCGGCTCCACGATGCGGCCGCTGAAGCGGGATTCCTTGGGCAGGCCGCCCACGTTGTGGTGGCTCTTGATGGTGGCGGAGCCGCCCATGCCGCTTTCGATTTTATCGGGATAAATGGTGCCCTGCAGCAGGAAATCCGCGCCGGTCTTGGCGGCTTCCTCCTCGAAGGTGCGCACGAAGAGCTCGCCGATGATCTTGCGCTTCTGCTCCGGCTCGGTCACGCCCCGGAGCGCGGCGAGGAATTTCTCGCTGGCGTCCACGTGCACGATGTTCAGCCCCAGATTTTCGCGGTACGTGCGCATGACCTGCGCGGCCTCGTCCTTGCGCAAAAGGCCGTGATCCACGAACACGCAGGTGAGCTGTTCCTTTTTGAGCGCGCGGCTGGCCAGCACGCAGGCGACCGAGGAATCCACGCCGCCCGAAAGGCCCGCCACCACCGTGCCCTCGCCCACCTGGGAGCGCACGCGCTCGATCATGCGGTCGATGAGATCATCGGCCCGGTAGCCGCCCTGGCAGCCGCACACGCCATAGACGAAATTGTGCAGCACGCGGCCGCCCTCCACGCTGTGGCGCACTTCCGGGTGGAACTGCACGCCATAAAGCCCGCGGCTGGGGCAGGAATAGGCCGCGATGGGGCAATTGTCCGTGCTGGCGTCGATGGAGAAGTCCTCGGGCAGCGCGGTTACGCGGTCGGTATGGTTCATGAACACCACGGTCCTGGGCGAAACGCCCGCGAACAGCGCGCCGCCGCGCGCGTGGAGCACGGTGTGGCCGTATTCGCTCACGTCCGCGTGCTCCACCGTGCCGCCCGCCCTGTAGGCGAGCAGCTGCATGCCATAGCAGATGCCCAGCACGGGCACGCCCAGCGAAAAGAGATCCACATCCGCGCCGGGCGCGCCGGGCAGATACACGCTGTTGGGCCCGCCGGTGAGGATCACGCCCTTCACACTCCCGTCCAGCCAGGTTTCGCGCGGTTTGGAATACGGGTAAATTTCGGCGTAAACGCCGCCGTCGCGCACGCGGCGGGCGATGAGCTGGTTATACTGCCCGCCGAAATCGAGCACCACAATTTTTTCGGTCATGGATTTTTCTGTCATTGGTTGTCCCCCTCGCCATAGCGGATGGCCGCGCCGATGAAATCCGCGAACAGCGGATGCGGGCGGTTTGGGCGGGATTTGAATTCCGGATGAAATTGCACGCCCACATACCACGGATGGTTCTTCAGTTCCAGGATTTCCACCAGATCGCGCTCCGGGTTCACGCCCGCCACGTGCGCGCCCGCCTGTTCGAAGGCGGCGCGGTAGGCGTTGTTGAACTCATAGCGGTGCCGGTGGCGCTCCACGATTTCCGCCTCGCCATACGCCTGCCCGGCGTGGCTGGCGGGATCCAGGCAGCAGCGGTAGCCGCCCAGGCGCATGGTGCCGCCGGTGTTTTCCAGGCCCGCCTGGTCGTTCATCAAATCGATGATGGGATCGGGCGAGGAGGGCTGGAACTCGGTGGAATCCGCCCCGGAAAGGCCCAGCACATCGCGCGCGAAGGAAATCGCCGCAATCTGCATGCCCAGGCAGATACCCAAATAGGGGATGTTGTGCTCGCGCGCGTATTTTGCCGCGGCCAGCTTGCCCTCGATGCCGCGGTTGCCAAACCCGCCGGGCACCAGGATGCCCTGCGCGCCGGAGAGCAGCGCGTCGAGATCCTCCGCGCCCGCCAGATCGTCCGCCTGGATCCACTGGATTTCCACGCGCGCGCGGTGCGCCAGCGCGCCATGGCGCAGGGCCTCCACCACGGAAAGGTACGCGTCGTGCAGCTGGATGTATTTGCCCACCAGGGCGATTTTCACGGTTTTTTCCGGGTTGCGCTCGCGGCTGACCAGTTCTTCCCAATCCTTGAGATCCGGCTCGCGCCTGTACAGGCCCAGGGCTTCGAGGACTTTGCCGGCAAAATCCTCGCGCTCCAGCATCAGCGGCACCTGATACAGGGAGGGCGCGTCCAGATTCTGGATGATGTATTTCACCGGCACATTGCAAAACAGCGCCAGCTTTTTGCGCATATCCGCGGGGATGGGCGCGTCCGCGCGGCACACCAGCATGCCCGGCTGGATGCCCAGGCCCTGCAATTCCTTCACGGAATGCTGGGTGGGCTTGGTTTTCATTTCCTGCGCGCTCTTGAGATAGGGCAAAAGCGTTACGTGGATGAACAGCGTCTGGTGCGGCTCCACCTCCCACTGAAACTGGCGGATGGCCTCCAGAAACGGCTGGCCCTCGATATCGCCCACCGTGCCGCCGATTTCGGTGATCACGATTTCGGCCTCTTCGCCCACGCGGCGGATGCGCGCCTTCAGCTCATCCGTGATGTGGGGAATGATCTGCACCGTGCCGCCATGGTAGCCGCCCTCGCGCTCGCGCTGGATCACCGTGGAATACACCTGCCCGGAGGTGACGGAAGAATGCCGCGTGAGGTTCACATCGGTGAACCGCTCGTAGTGGCCCAGGTCCAGATCGGTCTCCGCGCCGTCCTCGGTGACGAACACCTCGCCGTGCTGGTAAGGATTCATGGTGCCGGGATCGACATTGAGATAGGGATCGAATTTTTGCAGGGCCACGGAATAGCCGCGCGCCTTGAGCAGCCGCCCCAAAGAAGCGGCCGTGATGCCCTTGCCCAGGGAACTGGCCACACCGCCGGTCACGAAGATATAACGCTTTTGCATTTTGCCTCCTACATGCGTTCGGGCGCGCTGATACCGATGAGGTCCAGCGCGGTGGCGATGGTGCTCTTGGCCGCGCGGGTGAGATTCAGCCGCGCGGCGCGCACCGCGCCGTCATCATCCAGGATGCGCTGCTCATAATAGAATTTGTTGAACGCCTGCGCCAGATCCACGCTGTAGCGCGTGATCATGGAGGGCTCGCCGCGCTCCAGCGCCTCGCCCAGCAGGCCGGGGAACTGTTCCAGCAGGCGCACGACGTTCTGCGCATCGGCATCGGAAAGGGCCGCGTAATCCGGCGCGGCGTCCGCCTCCGCGCCCGCCTTGCGCAGCACGCTGGCGCAGCGCGCGTGCGTATACATCACATAGGGCGCGGTTTCGCCATCGAAATTGAGCGCGCGATCCCAATAGAAATCGATATCCTTGATGCGGTTGTTATACAAATCGAAGAAAATCACCGCGCCCACGCCGATCTGCCGCGCGATGGCCTCTTTGTTTTCCAGCCCGGGGTTCTTTTCGTTGATGATGGAGAGCGCCTTTTCCACCGCCAGGTTGAGCAGGTCTTCCAGATACACCACATGCCCCTTGCGGGTGGCCATGGCCTGCCCCTCGTAGGACACCATGCCATAGGAAATGTGCACCATGTCCTTCGCCCAATCGCGGCCCATCAGCTCCAGCACCTTGAAGAGCTGCTTAAAGTGCAGGTCCTGCTGATACGCCACCACATACAGGCACTTTTCAAAATGGTAGGTATCGTGGCGGTACTGCGCGGCGGCCAGATCGCGCGTTACATACAGCGTGGCCCCATCGCTGCGCAGGATGATGGCCGGGGGCATATCGTATGCCGAAAGGTCGACGATCTGCGCTCCGTCCGATTCCACCAGCAGGCCCTTTTCGCGCAGTTCTTCCACGATGGGCTGCATTTTATCGTTGTAAAAGCTCTCGCCCGCATAAGAATCGAAGGTGACGCCCAGCATATCGTACACGCGGGCGGCGTCCTTGAGGGTGAGCTCCTTGAACCAGTTGAAGATGGAGAGCGCTTCTTCGTTGCCATCCTCAATCGCCTTAAACCAGGCGCGGCCCTCTTCCGCCAGGGCGGGATCCTTCTGCGCCTCCTCGTCAAAGCGCACATAGAGCTTCGTCAGCTCGGCGATGCCGCCGGCCTCCACTTCCTCGTGGTTGCCCCAGCGCTTGTAGGCGGCGATCATCTTGCCAAACTGCGTGCCCCAATCGCCCAGATGGTTTACGCCCACACAGGTGTAGCCCGCATATTTATACATGCGGTAGAGCGCGTTGCCCAGCATCGTGGTGGACAGGTGCCCGATGTGGAACCGCTTGGCAATGTTGATGGAGGAATAGTCGATCACGATGGTCTTGCCGCGGCCCGCATCGCTCGCGCCATAGCGCCCGTTGGCCGCGAGCACCGCTTCCACCACCGCGCGCGCGTATTCCGCGCGGTCGAGATAAAAATTCAAATATCCCTTCACGGCCTCCACGCGCTCAAACCCTTCGGCGGAAACCCGCGCGGCCAGCGCTTCCGCGATGGCAACGGGCGGCTTGCGCAGCGATTTCGCCAGCTTGAAGCAGGGCAGCGCGTAATCGCCCATGGCCGGGTCGGGCGGCAATTCCAAAAGCGCCCCGTAATCCGCGGCGGTCAGCGCGCTTTCGCCATACGCGTCCTGCGCCGCCTGCCACACGCGCTGCGCGATCATTTGCCTGAAATCCATCTTCCTATCCCCTTCTTACAATGATATTTGATTATACCAGAAAATCGGGGCGGTGTAACCCGGGGACGGATTCATTTATCGTAAAAACTGCGCGCAGGATGGCGGCGCTAAAATTCGCTGATTTCCCTCGATGCCGCGGCGGAGAGGAGTTCCTCGGGCGCCGTGGCGAAGGTGAGCCGGCCATACGCCGCCGGGGGCATCACTTCCCGCAAAATGGGCAGGCTCTGCGCCAGCTGGTTTTCGCGCTGGCCGACGCGCCCGCCCGTGAGCAGGGAAAAGCCGAAATCCGTGTACAGCTTGATGGCCCGGTAGCTCGACGGCTGCGTGTGCAGATACACGGGATATTCCTCCGGCGCGAGCGGCATGAGCAGATGCGTGAGCAGCGCCCGGCCAATGCCCTGTCCCTCGTATTCCTTGCGCACCTTCACCCATTGCAGCGTGTTCACGCGCCCATAGGCCCGCCACAAAAAGGCCGTGCCCACGGGCGCGCCGTTTTCCGCGCGCACGAACAGGCAGCGGGAGAAGAATTCCTCCTCCTGCGCGGCATAGACATTGGCAAAAAAGCGCGCCATGTACGCTTCCCCCTGCCGCGCCTCTTCCTCTGTGTCAAAGGGAAAGCGCTTCCAGATCTCCAGTTCCTCCCGCCGGCACAGGTCAAAATAAAATCCTGCCGGAAGCGGCGCGAACGCTTCCCTGCGGGGCGCGCAGCACATCATAAAAAGGTTATAATCCGGAATGTTCCGTGGCTCCATGGGTTTCCCTCCCGCCATTTTTCTTCCATTATAGCAGATGGCGCGCGCGGCCACAAGGAAAAACCCGGAAAAAACGCGCGCAAGGGGAGGCGGCCGCGCAGGCATGGCGGGGATGGCCAAAGCGGCCAAAGCGCCGCCATGGCGCCGCGCGGCTAATCCGGCAAATTCATGCCATCCAAAACCCACCGCGCGCATTCCGCCATCTTCACGCCCAGGCGCATGCTGGCGCGCTGCAACGCGCGGTGCGCCTGCGGCTCGGCGAGGCCCCGCTCTTCCATCAGGCGCGCCTTCGCCGCCTCGATGAGCGCGCGCTCGCTTTCGCCGCGGCGCGGCAGGCGCGCCTCGTGCAGGCGGACAAGCGCCTCCACGCGCGCGAGCCATTCACTGCGCGGCGCGGGCAGGGCGAGCTTATATTCCTCCGGCAAACCGCACAGGGCCAGGCGTTCCGGCCGGTCTGCCACCAGCGCCAGCGCGCGCCCCGCCAGATCCGCCAGAACCTGCTCCGCCGTGGCGTCCGCAAACCGCGCGCCGCACACCAGAATCCCATCCTGGCAAAGGGTGAAGGCGCGCATCACTTCGTTGCCCGAAGCGCAGGTGCGCAGGACGGGAAAGCCCGCGCCCTCCAGCAGCGCGGCGGCCGCGCGCCGCGCTTCCCGGGCGGCAAAGGCGACCACAATCCTTGCCATATATACCGTCCCTTTCTAGAAAGTGAGCAGGTATTTCTCCACTTCCCACTGGCTCACATGCGTGCGGTACGCTTCCCATTCGGCGTATTTGCCCGCCGTGTACTGGCTGACAATGTGCCCGCCCAGCGTGCTGGTGATCAGCGGATCCGCGCACATGAGGTCCACGGCGTCCTTCAGGGTGCCCGGCAGGTTCTCAATGCCGCGCGCCGCGCGGGCCGCCTCGTCCATGGCGAAGATGTTCTCCGTGATCTCCGCGGGCGGCGTGAGGCCCTTTTCGATGCCGTCCAGGCCCGCCGCCAGGCACAGCGCGATGGCCAGATAGGGGTTGCAGGAGGGATCCGGGCAGCGCAGCTCCACGCGGGTGGCCTGGCCGCGCGCGGCGGGAATGCGGATGAGGGCGCTGCGGTTGCTGGCCGACCAGGCGAGGTAACAGGGGGCCTCGTAGCCGGGCACCAGGCGCTTATAGGAGTTTACCAGCGGGTTGGTGACCGCGGCCATGGCGCGCACGTGCGCCAGCAGGCCGGCGATGAACGAATACGCTTCCTTCGAAAGGCCGCGCGGGTCGCCGGGGTCGGCAAAGGCGTTCTTGCCATCGCGGAAGAGGGACATGTTCGTGTGCATGCCGCTGCCGTTGATGCCGAACACCGGCTTGGGCATGAACGTGGCGTGCAGGCCGTTCTTTTGCGCCAGGGACTTGACCGCCAGCTTGAACGTCATGATATTGTCGGCAGCGGTGAGCGCCTCGGCGTATTTGAAATCCACCTCGTGCTGCCCGGCGGCCACTTCGTGGTGCGAGGCCTCGATTTCAAAGCCCATCTGCTCCAGCGCCATGCAGATTTCGCGGCGCGTGCTCTCGCCGTGGTCCAGGGGGCCGAGATCGAAATAGCCTGCTTCGTCCGCGGTCCGGGTGGTGGGCAGGCCCTTCTCATCCGTCTGGAAAAGGAAAAACTCGCATTCCGGGCCCACATTGAAGGTGTAACCCATGCTCAGCGCCTTTTGCAAAACGCGCTTGAGCGCGCCGCGCGGATCGCCGATGAAGGGCGTGCCATCGGGATTGTATACGTCGCAAATCAGCCGGGCGACCTTGCCCGTCTGCGGCCGCCAGGGCAAAACCGCATAGCTGTCCAGATCGGGGCGCAGGTACTGGTCGGATTCGTGGATGCGCACAAAGCCCTCGATGGAGCTGCCGTCGATCATGATCTGGTTGTTCACGGCCTTTTCAATCTGCGAAGAGGTGATGGCCACATTCTTCAGCTGGCCGAAAATATCCGTGAACTGCATGCGGATGAACTCCACATCGCCCTCGCGAACCATGCGGATGATGTCTTCCTTGCTGAATTTGCTCATGATAGCGTCCTCCCAAAAATAAAATCGAGCAAGCGGAACCCAATCAGTTCACCCTTGCTCTGATGGGGCGATTATAGCAGAATTCCCCGTGCCTGTCAAGAAAATTTGCAGTTGCATTCGCGTAAATATTTCAATCCACCGTTTTCTCGAGCGCAATTGGTTTTGAAATGAATTTTTAATGATGAAATCCTGCAAAACAACTTGACACGGCGCGCTCCCTGTGCTATCATACACGCAATTGCAAAATCAGCGATGAGGAAGAAAAGTATCCCGCATCCTGGGCCAAAGAGAGCGGGCGGCGGTGGAAAGCCCGCGCACAGGCCGGGGGAAAGAACCCTTCCGAGCCCGACCCGAGCGCGCAAGGGTGCGCGTGCAGGGAAGGCGCGCGGCGGCGCGTTATCTCCGCCGGGGCAAAGCGCCCCATCGAGAAGCAAATCAGGTGGCACCACGGATTGGCGGCATTCGTCCTGAGCGAAAGCGCCATACCATTCCGGAGGTGTTTTTTATGTGTTCTATTTTTGGCGTGGAGAGCAAAACCGTGGCCCTGGCGAAATTGCAGGAATGCTTTGAGCGCACCGCCGCGCGCGGGCCGGACAGCGAGCGCTGGCAGGAGCTGCCCTGCGGGTATCTGGGCTTTTTGCGCCTGTCCATCATGGGGCTGGATGAAAACGGCATGCAGCCCTTTGCGCTGGGGGACGATTTTGTGGTGTGCAACGGGGAGCTGTATGGCTTCCGGCCCCTGAAGGAGCGCCTGCGCAAGGCGGGCTATGCCTTCCGCGGCGCGTCCGATTGCGAGATCCTGCTGCCGCTGTACCGCGAATACGGCCTGGACCTGTTCCGCACGCTGGACGCGGAATTCGCCCTGGTGCTCTACGACCACCGGCGCGGCGGCCTGGTGGCGGCGCGCGACCCCATCGGCATCCGGCCGCTGTATTACGGCCGCCTGCCGGACGGCGCGATGGCCTTTGCCAGCGAACCCAGGGCGCTGGTGGGCCTGTGCGAAACCATCCTGCCCTTCCCACCCGGCTGCTACTGGGCGGACGGGCAGTTCACCCGCTATGCCGACCCCGCGCATGTGGACCAGTTCGCCATGGTGGAGGAGGAAGCCGCCTGCGCCGGGCTGCGCCGCCTGCTGATGGCGGGCGTGGCCAAGCGGCTGGACGCGGACGCGCCGGTGGGCTTTCTGCTCAGCGGCGGGCTGGATAGCTCGCTGGTGTGCGCCATTGCAGCCCGCCAGCTGCCGGGCAAGATCCGCACCTTTGCCATCGGCATGGATACCGACGCCATCGATCTCAAATACGCCCGCCAGGTGGCGGATTTCATCGGCAGCGAGCACACCGAGGTGTTCTTCACCCAGGAGGACGCCATCGCCGCGCTGGATACCGTGGTGGCACTGCTGGGCACCTACGACATCACCACCATCCGCGCGAGCATCGGCATGTACCTGGTGTGCAAATACATAAGCGAGCACACGGACATCCGCGTGCTGCTCACCGGCGAAATTTCCGACGAGCTGTTCGGCTATAAATACACGGATTTCGCGCCCAGCCCGGCGGAGTTCCAAAAAGAGGCCGAAAAGCGCGTGCGGGAGCTGCACATGTACGATGTGCTGCGCGCGGACCGCTGCATCAGCGCCAACTCGCTGGAGGCGCGCGTGCCCTTTGGCGACCTGGCCTTTGTGCGCTACGCCATGTCCATCGATCCCGCCCTCAAAATGAACCGGCACAACATGGGCAAATACCTGCTGCGGGCCGCCTTCGCGCAGGACCATCTCCTGCCCGAGTCGATCCTCTGGCGGCAAAAGGCCGCCTTCAGCGACGCCGTGGGCCATTCCATGGTGGACGGCCTGAAAGCCTACGCCGAAGCGCAGTATTCCGATGCGCAGTTCGCCGCGCGGCGCGCGAAGTACGCGCACGCGCAGCCCTTCACAAAGGAGAGCCTCCTGTACCGCGAACTGTTCGAAAAGCACTATCCCGGCCAATCGCAAATGGTGGCGGATTTCTGGATGCCCAACCGCGCCTGGCCCGGCTGCGATGTGGACGATCCCTCCGCCCGCGTGCTGAAAAACTATGGCGACAGCGGCAAATAATCCTTGCCTGCGCGCATCTGGTATGCTATAATGGGCACAAAAACAGGGGGAGGCGCACGGCATGATAGAACCCGCAGCAGAACTCATTTTGGAAGAACGGTTTGGCAAGGACAGCGTAATCGCCCTGGCGACCCTGGATGGCGGCCAGCCCAGCGCGCGCTTTGTGAACGCCTATTATGAAGATGGCGCGTTTTATGTCATCACGCACGCGCTCTCGGATAAAATGCGGCAAATCGGCCGGAATCCCGCCGTGGGCATCGCGGCGGACTGGTTCACCGCGCACGGAGTGGCAGAAAACCTCGGCTACCTCTTTGCCGCGGAAAACGCCGCCATGGCGGCCAGGCTGAAGCTTGCCTTCGCCCAGTGGTTCGATAACGGGCACAACGATTATGCCGATCCCAACACGATCCTTTTGCGCATCCGCCTGACGGACGGCCTGTTGCTTTCGCACGGCACGCGCTACGCGCTGGCGTTTTGAAGCCGCGCGAACCACGCCGGCAGGCACGCGGGCCATGGCCTTGCGGCACAGCCGGGTCCGGGAGCGCAGGCCACAGGCAAAAAAAACATTTGCAGGGAGGCAATCGCATGGGCGAAGAAATTCTCTTTGAGCGCGCAACCGGCGCCGATTACGACGAGATCGTGGAATTTGCCAATTTTGTGTTCAGCTACGCGCACGAGCCGCACGAATTCAAAACCCTGATTTCCAAGGCCTATGGAGAGGACCGCACCCATTGGCCGGAGCATTTTGTGGCCCGGGAAAACGGCCGGATCCGCGCCCTGACCGCCCTTTTGTCCTTTCCGCTGCGCGTGATGGGCGAAACGCTCCGGGTTGGCTTTACCGGCACGGTGAGCGTGCATCCCTATTCCCGGGGCAGGGGCTACATGAAGCGGCTCATGGCCATGACGAACGAATATGCCCGGGAGAACGGGTTCGACCTGCTGGCGCTGGGCGGGCAGCGCCAGCGCTATGAATACTATGGCTATGAGCCGGGCGGCACGGCGCACTCCCTGCTCATCACCCCGGCCAATTGCCGCCACGCCTTAAAGGATGTGGACGGGAGCGGCGTTTCCTTCGCGCCCTTTGAAAGCCTGCGCGCGGAGATGGACAGCCTCTTCGCGCTTTACGAGAGCGGCGTTGTCGCCGGTGCGCGCCCCCGCAACCATTTTGAGCAGATCTGCGGCACCTGGCGCAACCAGCCGCTGGCGATTTTGCAAAGCGGAGCCGTTGCCGGCTATCTGATCGCTTCGGCAGACCGCAGCCGCATATTGGAGCTTCGCTGCAAAGCGCCGGAACAGGCGCTCTATCCCGCCATCAAGGCGTACCTCGCATCTTATGCCCCCCAGGGCGTGCGCATAGAGCTTCCCCCGCACCAGACGGAGCTTCTGCGGCCCCTGCTGCGCATTTGCGAAAGCGCGTCCATCGAGCAAAACGAGTGCTTCCGCATTGTGAACTATGCCCGCGTCGCGCGCGCGTACCTCCTGCTGAAACAGCGCATTGAGGGCGGCCTGCCGGACGGGCGGTTTGCCCTGGGGCTCGCGGAAGATGGCGTAACCCTGAGCCTCGGCGTCTTGCGCGGAGAAATTTCCTGCGAAATCACGCGCGACGCCCCGGATATCCTGCTTTCGCGGCTCGAGGCGCAAAACCTCCTGCTGGCGCCCACGCCCTTTGTGGATGTTTCCGCCCTGCCCGATTGCGCCCGCCGCTTCTTCCCCCTGCCCGTGTGCATTGCAAGCGCGGATGGTTTTTGAGCTGTGCATTTCTGCCGGAATCCCTTTCCACCGTTATCCGCCCAGGGCTCAAGCCCGCCGTGCGCATCCATGCCCCGCGCCGCCCGCGATGCGTGCGGCGGAGAGCGGCGGGCATTCTCTTGCCATTTTTGAAAAAGACAAAAGCATGCCAAAAACCGCAGGAACCTACAATACGCGCGCGGGTGCAGCGCTGTATAATGTGGGCACAAAGGAACCGACGAAATTGGCGGGATGGCGGAAGGAGAACAAATTCTATGAATTCTTACGAACGCGTGATGACGGCGCTCCAGCACAAAGAACCCGATCGCGTGCCGGTATACCCCATTCTTTGCGGCGTGATGCGCAAGCTGACCGGCGTTTCCTACGCGCAATGGTCGCAGGACGCGCAGGCTTGTGCGGAGGGCTTTTTGCGCAGCGTGCAGGAATTTGACATCGATTGCGTGGTCACGCTGATCGATTTGTCGATCGAGTGCGACGCCTGGGGCCAGAAGCTGATTTTCCCCGAAAACGAGGCCGCGCACCCGGACTATTCCCAGTGCGTGGTGGGGGATATCGACGAATACGATAAAATCAAAAAGGTCGATTTCCGCCAGTCCAGGCGCATGATGATGCACATTGACGTGCTCAAGCGGCTGGTGAAGGAACTGAAGGGGAAAAAGCCGGTTGTGGCGTTCGTATTTGGGCCGCTGGGCGTGCTTTCTATGCTGCGCGGGCAGCAGAACCTGTATATGGATTTGTATGACGATCCGGACGCGGTGCGCGCCGCCGTTTGCGAAGTGAACGAAACGCTCAAGGAATACGTGGCGGCGATTTGCGACACGGGCGTGGACGCCGTGATGTTCGATACGCTGTTTGCTTCCGGCTCCATCATGAGCAAGGCCATGTGGAAGGAAACCGAGGGCCAGGCCGCGAAAGAACTGGCGGATGTGGCGCATCAGAAGGGCGTCGCGGTGATGGTGCACAATTGCGGCCAGCGCATTTATTTCGATGCGCAGATCGAATCCATGAACCCCGTGGCCATTTCCTTCCTGTATCCGGCGGACGATTGCGCGGATTTCGCCGAAACCAAGGCCAAATACGGCGATAAGGTTGCGCTGATCGGCTCCGTTACGCCCGCCAACGCCCTGATCGGCACGGACGAGGAATGGGACGCCCAGTGCCGCGACCAGATCGACGCCATGGCCAGGGGCGGCGGATTCATCCTGGCGACGGGTTGCGAATACCCGGCCAACGCGCCGCTCGACCGCGCGCAGCGCATGATCGATATCGCCAAGACCTACGGCCAGTATTCCAAATAGCATTTTGAAAAATGTGGGGGCTGTGAAAGAATTTTTTCTGTTCTTTCACAGCCCCTCTATCATTTTCCGGCCGTCACCGAAGGCGGCAGGAAAATGATGCTACTCGTGCGCAGCCTATTCCTGCGCGGCAAAGAGCGTTATGCGGCCCAATACTTCGCCGCCAATGGCTTTGGCCTCCAGGATGAGCGAAGTGGGGATTTCATCAAACGGCTGTATCTCCTGCCGCTCCCGGTAAATGCCGGTTTCCGCATCGAACATGCTCGCGCCGCCGCCGGTATGGATTTCGTTGCCCTCGCCGTCATAGAGCCGGAAGGAAATGTCCATGGGTTCCCCTTCCGCCGCCTGGTATTCGTAATCGATGGTCAGATAGCCCCGCACCTTCGTCACGGTCATATTTACGGCGCGGATGCGGACGCGTTCGCCGATCGCGCCATCGCCTTCCGGCGCAAAGGCGGCCGTGCGCTCGGGTTCCGCTCTGTCGAGGGAGAAGTCGATATCCTCCAGCGGGAACGGCTTGCCGTCCAGGAAGACGCTGACATTCAGCTTCATCTCCACGGTTTCCGGCAGGGGCGCGTCCGAAAAGGCGTCAAACCACAGCAGCACGCTGCCGTCCGGCTGCGCTTCGGCGTTGCCGCTCATGCCGTTGGACAACCCTTCCGCGCCCTCGGAAGCGGGCGCCATGACGGCTTCAAAGAAAATCATCTGCTTGCCATCTAGCCGGGTGACCTGTTCGCTCTCCTGATGGGTAAAGTACATCGCATCGCCATCGAGATACACCGGCAGGCCCGCAGCATCGGCCGTTTCCCGGTCCGTTGGGAGCTCGACGGGCTCGCCATCCACATACAGCGCCCGCTCATCCGGCCCGTTGCGGATTTCCATTGTGCCGTTGGCATACGGGTATACCCCTTCGGGCACTTCGGCCGGCATGTATTCCACAAGATATTCCTCCTCCGGCGCGTCCAGAAAGAAAGAGTTGTGCAGCGCGTATTGCTCCGGGTCCTTGGGTGCGAGGCGCGCCAGCACCATCACGCCCTGTCCATCGTACACTGCTTCTTCCACGCGCAGCGTTACCAGCTCGTTTTCCGCGCTGCCCAGATCGGTGGACACCAGCGCTTCCGCCCCGTCCAGGGGCTCGATGGGATCTCTCACTTTCGCCATAAACCGGAACAGATCCAGCTTGCTGGCGGCAAACGCCGTCACGCTCAATAGCGCCAGCGCGAGGGCCAGCGCGAGGACAATCCTTCTCTTCTTCCGCATTTTTCCCTTCTCCTTTCCTTCTCCGGCCAGGACGCGCTGCTCGAGAAACGGAACGGACGTAAGGCCGGACAGCCGGGCATCGAGCGAATGCTTTACGCATTTTCGCATATCGCGATCATTCCTTCTCATAGACGCCTCCCATTCCGCGCCTGAGCGCTTCCCTCGCCCTTTTCAACCGCCCGGAAACCGAAGACTGGCTGATACTCAGCGCCTGCGCGATTTCCGTCACGGAAAAATCCTGATAATAATAGAGGAGCACGACTTCTTTCAGTTTGCGGGGCAGGTTTGCCACCAGCAGCGTGAGGCGCTCGTCCCTGGGCGCGAAGCTGGCCTGCGCGCCCGGCAGCATATCGGGCGTGAGCCGCCGGTCGCGGTGGCGGAACCACGCCGACCGGCGCATGTCCCGGCACGTGTTGATGGCGATCCGAAAGAGCCACGTCTTTTCGCTGCTCCCGGCGCGAAAAGACGCCCAGTGCTGGTAGGCTTTCAGATAGGTTTCCTGCACCGCGTCTTCCGCCAAACCCCTGTCCTGCAAATAGAGATAGCAACTGCGCAGCAGCACAGCCTGGTAATCGTGAATCCATTGCGCAAGTTTCTCTTCCGGAGCACTATCAGGGCCCTTGATAACGCTCATTTCCCCGCCTCCTTTCACTTTATTAGACGAAATGCGCGCCCTATATATCGTATTGCGTTTGTTAACTTTCACAATTCCGCGCGCAAAAACGGGGCCGCCCTTTTTCAAGGCGGCCCCATTTTTGTCTGATCGTTGACAAACCTTCGGTTTGTCAACGAGGATTACCCGGTCGCTTGCAAATCAAAGATTTGCGGCCAGCGACCGGGACGGGAATGCATTTTTACCGCAAATGCAAGCATTTGCATCCACAGTTCGCAATCGTCG
>DVJN01000209.1 GCA_018716755.1 Candidatus Alectryocaccomicrobium excrementavium | reverse complement strand
CCATGCTAGAGATATTATATCACAAAGAATGGATTTGTCGATAGGGAAATTGCGGCGTTTTTATTGATTTTTTTCCATGCGCCGCCCAAACGGGCCATTGAACCTGGTGTCGATGGCATGTAAAGATTGCGAGTGAATATTTAACATTGCAAACTTGCACTTTGTGGTGACACACGATTTCCAACAAGGTATAATAAATAATCAATTCATATAGGCGGATTTTGCAACAGCAACATTGCGATCTGTTCGCGCTGCGAGCGGTCGGCCGATTCTCGAATGGAAGGAAAGCAGCACGATGAACACAAAGTTTCTTTTGTACATCCTCAAGCGCTTCGGCATGGCGGTGCTCACCATGTTTCTGGTGATTGCCATTACGTTTTTTGTGATGCACGCCATTCCCGCCAGCCCGTTTAACGCAGAAAAAGCTCTGTCGGATGAAACAATTGCCGCGTTGGAGGCAAAATACGGCTTTGATAAGCCGGTCCCAGTGCAGTTTTTGAATTATCTGGCGAACCTGCTGCGCGGCGATTTCGGCCTTTCCACCAAGTGGGTGGGCAGCACGGTCAGCGAGCTGATCATGGGAGGCTTCAGCTATTCCATGAAGCTGGGCCTTAGCGCGGCGGGCATGGCCATCGTAGCCGGTGTAATTCTGGGTTCGCTTGCTGCGCTCAAGCGCGGAAAATTGCTGGATAAAATTATCCAGGTGGTCACAACCGCTCTGGTGAGCATGCCTTCCTTTGTAATTGCCACCCTGCTGCTCATCATCTTCGCCCTGCGGCTCGGCTGGGCGCCCACGATGGCGACGCAGCCCGGCGGCATGGTGCTCCCTGCGCTGTCCCTCTCGCTGTATCCCATGGCCTATATTACGCGCCTGGAGCGCTCGGCCATGCTGGATGTGCTGGGCCAGGATTACATCCGCACCGCGCGCGCCAAGGGCCTGAAAAATACCTGCGTCATTTTCAAGCACGCGCTCAAAAATTCCATGGGGCCGGTGATTACCTATGCTGGCCCGATGATGGCTTATATTCTTACAGGATCGATGGTAGTGGAGAACATTTTTTCCGTTCCCGGCCTGGGGCGCTTGTTCGTCAACAGTATGCTGCGTACGGATTATATGATGATTATGGGCGTGACCATTTTTCTCGCTGTGATGATCATCATGATGAATTTCCTGGCTGACATCCTCTATAAAGTGATGGATCCGCGGATCAATTTGGGTTAATGAGGTGACGAAAAGTGGATAAGAGCGGAAACATGCCGAAAAAGAATTTCCTTTCCTTCCAGATCGATCCGGCGAAATTCGCCACTGCCAGCGATGCGGAAAAGGCGCAGCAGGTAACGCAGCGGCAATCCGTTTCCTACATGCGCGACGCGATGCGCCGCCTGCGCGCGAACAAGCTGGCGATGTTTTGCCTGTGCCTTTTGATCTTTATCACGTTGATCGCCATCATCGTGCCGTATATTTATCCCTACACGTACACACAGCAGGATGTTTCTGCCAAGCATCTTATGCCGTTTGAATATTCGCGCAAGGAGCAGGCGCGCATTGACAACGGGGAATTTGTGTTCCCGCACATCATGGGCACCGATAACCTGGGGCGGGATTACTGCATCCGCGTGATTTATGGCACGCGCATTTCCCTGATGGTCGGTTTTGTGGCGGCCCTGATTGTTGTGATCATCGGCATCATTTATGGATCCATTTCGGGTTACTTTGGTGGAAAAGTCGATTTGATCATGATGCGCATTGTGGATATCATCTATTCCCTGCCGGATGTGCTGATCGTCATCCTGCTTTCTGTGGCCATCAAGGATTTTATCAGCACGTCGACGAACGATCTGATCATCCGGCTGGGGCCGGGCATGATTTCCATTTTCATCGTATTCGGCCTGTTGTATTGGGTGAGTATGGCGCGGCAGGTGCGCGGCCAGGTGCTCTCTATTAAAGAGCAGGAATATGTGCTTGCGGCCCGTGCGACGGGCGCTAGCGCGGCGCATATCATCCGCAAGCACATGTTGCCCAACTGCATCTCCGTTATCATTATCACTGCGGCGATGCAGATTCCCAGCGCGATTTTTACGGAATCGTTCCTTTCGTTCGTGGGGTTGGGCGTGTCTATGCCTATGCCTTCGCTGGGTTCCCTCGCTTCGGATGCGCGCAGCGGCCTGATTTCCTATCCGTATCTGCTGCTGTTTCCTGCGATGGCAATTTTCCTGATCGTTTTGTCTTTCAACCTGCTGGGCAACGGATTGCGCGATGCGTTCGATCCCAAGCTGCGTTCATAAAGGAGGGTTCGTCAATGGCAATGCTGGAAGTTCGGGATTTGCACACCTCCTTTTTTACCCCGGCCGGTGAGGTGAAGGCGGTTAATGGCATCTCCTTCAATTTGGATAGCGGAAAAGTGCTGGGTATTGTGGGGGAGTCCGGCTCGGGCAAGAGCGTGACCGCGTATTCTATTTTGCAGATTCTCACGCATCCGGGCCGCATTGTGAGCGGGAGCATCAAGTTCCGCGGCAAGGAACTGGTCGGCTGTGGCGAAAGCGAAATGCGCAAAATCCGCGGCAATAAGATTTCCATCATTTTTCAGGATCCGATGACGTCGCTCAATCCCGTATACACGGTGGGCAACCAATTGGAAGAAGCGATCCGCCTGCACACGGGCCGCAATCATCAGCAGGCGCGGGAGCGCGCCATGGAAATGCTCGCCCTCGTTGGCATTAACGAGCCGCAAAAGCGCCTGAAGCAATATCCCTTCGAACTTTCGGGCGGCATGCGCCAGCGCGTGATGATCGCCATGGCGCTCGCCTGCGAGCCGGATATCCTGATCGCGGATGAGCCGACCACGGCGCTGGACGTAACGATTCAGGCGCAAATTCTGGAACTCATGCAGGCACTGCAAAAGAAAATGGGCATGGCGATCATCATGATTACGCATGATCTGGGCGTGATTGCCAGCATGTGCGATGAGGTGATCGTAATGTACGCGGGCAGCGTGTGCGAGCGCGGCACGGCGGACAACATCTTTTACCGCCCCCGGCACGAATACACCCGCGGCCTGCTGCGTTCCATTCCCAACATCGATATCGATGAAAAAGAGCGCCTGGTGCCCATTTCCGGCACGCCGATCGACCTGCTGTGCATGCCTTCGGGGTGCGCGTTCGCGCCGCGCTGCGAGCGCGCGATGAAAATATGCCTGGAAGGGCGCGCGCCGGAGGTATTTGTGGGCAAGGATCACATTTCCGCCTGCTGGATGAACGTGAAAGAAGGCATGGAAAGGAACGCCATCGAATACGACGGCGAAGGCAGAATCGTTCGCATGAATCTGGACGGAGGTGCCGGAGCATGACGCAGAGCAACACGTTGGTCGAGGTCAAAAATTTAAAGCAGTATTTCCCTGTAACCACGGGCTTTTTGAAGACGAAGATGCTCAAGGCGGTGGACGACGTGAGCTTTACCATCGGCCGCAGCGAAACGCTGGGCCTGGTGGGCGAGTCTGGCTGCGGCAAGACCACGGTGGGGCGTACGCTGCTGCACCTGTATAAGCCTACGGGCGGGGAGGTTTGGTTCGATGGGAAAAAGGTCGACGCCCATTCCATGAGCGAGTTTCGCCGCCGCGCGCAGATGGTGTTTCAGGATCCCTATTCGTCTTTAAACCCGCGCATGACGGTGGGGGACATTGTCGCGGAGCCGATTGACGTGCACCATCTATGCAAAACGCCAAAGGAGCGCGAGGATCGCGTGCATGAGCTTTTGAAGACGGTGGGCATTTCCGGCGAACAGGCGGCGCGCTACGCGCACGAGTTTTCTGGCGGCCAGCGCCAACGCATCGGCATCGCACGCGCGCTCGCGTCTAAGCCGGAATTCATCGTGTGCGACGAGCCGGTCAGCGCGCTGGACGTTTCCATCCAGGCGCAGGTGATCAACATGATGGAGGATTTGCAGGCGCAATTTGGCCTGAGTTATCTCTTCATTGCGCATGATCTGTCGGTAGTGAAGCACATTTCCAACCGCATCGCCGTGATGTATCTGGGGAAAATGGTGGAATTGGCGCCCTCGAAGGAATTGTACCGCCACGCGGCGCATCCATATTCGGTGTCGCTGCTCTCCGCCGTTCCCATGCCGGATCCGGAAAAGGCGCGAAACGCGCAGCGCATCGTGCTGGAAGGCGACGTACCCAGCCCCCTCAACATGCCTTCCGGCTGCTCGTTCCGCACGCGTTGCCGCCAGGCGACGGCCAGATGCGCGCAGGAATGCCCGGCGCTGCGGGAAATTGATCCCGGCCATTTTGTGGCCTGCCACAACGTTTAGGTTGTAACGCCCGGCATGGGCGTGCAATAGATTATCCTTGAGGAGGAACAGTCCATGAAGAAGACACTCGCACTGGTTCTGTCCCTGGTGATGCTCTTCGCGATGGGCGCCGTTGGCGCTTCGGCCGAAGGAGAAATCATCAACGTCATGTATGGCGGCGGCACCCCGGAAAGCATGGACCCGGCGCTGAACTCCGCGTCTGCAGGTTCCAACATCATTCGCCTGGCGTTCTGCGGCCTGATGGGCACGCAGGTGGAGGATGGTGTGGCGACACAGGCCCCTGAAATGGCTGAAAGCTACACGATTTCGGATGACGGCCTCGTGTACACCTTCACCCTGCGCGAAGGCCTGAAGTGGTCGGATGGTTCGGATTTCTTCGCGAGCGACTTTGTGAAGAGCTGGAATCGCGCGGCGGATCCCGCTCTGGGCGCTGCCTACGGCTATCTGTTCGACTATATCGCCCGCAATGAAGACGGCACCCTGAATGTGGTAGCGGACGATGAGGCGCGCACGCTGACCGTGACGCTGGCCAATCCCTGCGCTTACTTCCTCGACTTGTGCGGCTTCACCACTTATTATCCGGTGAAGGTCGACCTGGCGGATTCCGAAGGCGCCTGGGCGGTGGATCCTGCGACCTACATCGGCACCGGCCCCTTCCGCATGACGAACTTTGCGGTGGATGACGTTGCCGCCTTCGAAAAGAACCCCTACTACTGGAACGCGGAAAACGTGTCCCTGGGCGGCGTCAATGCCTACCTGGCGGAAGACAGCGTTGCGATCCTGGCAGCCTATGAATCCGGCGCGGCCGATTTCATTGAGAGCATGGATCCCGCGGAGTTTGAGCGTCTGAACGCCACGTATCCCGGCGAACTCGTGATGGGCGAGCAGCTCGGCACCTACTATATCCTGTTCAACGTGCACAAGGATCTCTCGCCGGAAGGCAAGACCCTCACCATCCAGGAACAGTCTCGCGTGCGTTATGCGCTCGGTCTGATGATCAACCGTCAGGACGAAGTGGATTACGTCACCATGGGCGGCGAAGCGCCGGCCACCGGCTTCTTCCCGAACGCGCTGTCCGATGGGCTGAACGACAATGTCCGCGCGGCAGAAGGCTATGGTTCCTGGTATGCGGGCACGGCGACCCCGTCCGAAGAGAACCCCGTTTACACGCAGGATATGGTGGAAGCCATCAACATCCTGATCGACCTGGGTTACTCCTACACCGGCTCCATTGAGGAAGGCAACATTATGTTCACCGACGTGCCGGTATTCGAATTTGCCTTCAACCAGAATGCCACCAACTCCGCCATCGTGCAGTATGTGCAGGAGTGCTGGAACAGCGTCGGCATTACCGCCACCATCAGCACCGAAGCGTGGGCGACCCTGCAGACCAAGCTCGGCAACGGCGACGCGGAAGCTTCCCGTATGGGCTGGGTCGCGGACTTTAATGACTGCGTGAACTTCCTGGAGATCTTCATCAGCAGCTCGGGCAACAACTATCCGCGCCTCGGCCAGGACGTGGGCGATTACACCCGCTACACCGAGAACACCGCGGATGCCGGTCTCGGCGCGTACTGGGGTCTCGAGGGCAACCAGACCTGGGCCGAAGCCTATGATGCGCTGGTAGAGCAGATCAAGGCCGAATCCGATCCGGAAGCGCGCGCTGCGATGTGCGCTGAAGCGGAGGAAATCCTCATGGCCACTGGCGCTGTGGCTCCGCTGCACTTCTACGTGAATCCCTACATGGTGAAGCCGAACGTCCAGAACCTTGCGGTTCTGGTGACGGGCGACGTCGTCTGGAATTATGTGACCATTGCTGAATAAGCAAATCGGGTAAGCCCCTTGGAGCCGCCCGGCGCGATGCGCCGGGCGGCTTTGGTTATTGGCAAACCGGCGGTCGGTGTACGCGATTGCCTGGTTGA
>DVJN01000208.1 GCA_018716755.1 Candidatus Alectryocaccomicrobium excrementavium | reverse complement strand
AGCGGCGCACTTTTTTGCTCCGCCTGCTTATCACGACCCTGCTGGTGGCCTTTTTACCCATGTCCGTCATGTGCATGCACCTGGTTGCCAACGAAAGCAAGCGTGCGTACGAAAACAGCCTCGCCCAGTTGAAAAGCGCGGCTGCGAGCGTAATGGTACAATTTGAAAACATGATTTCCTCGCTCAACAGCATCAATATGCGCCTGATGACCTCGAGCGAGCTTTATGAAAACGTCATCGGCCAAAGCGTGCAGAGTGAAACCGAGGCCCTAAAGCTGATTTCCAGCTTTCATATCACGCTGCCATTTGTGCGCAGCTACGCGCTGTACCTGCCCGACCGGGGAATCGCTTACTCCAACGAGGGCAAGCTGCAAAAGAACGGTTTTGCCCGCTTTGTACTGGGCATTTCCGAATCCGAGCTGGACGCGCTGATTGCCCAGCAAAGCGTACAGGCCGGCTTTGTTCCATGGCGCAGCCAGAACAGAAACATGCTTTACATCGCCCCTATGCGGCTGGGAAGCGCGGACAGAGCACCTCGCTATGGTATTTATATCATTTCCTCTTCGCTGTTTCAAAACTACATGCGTTCCACGCTGGCGGATATTTACCAAATATCCCGGATTCTCGATAGCAACGGCCGCATCGTTTACCAGGATGACGCCCTGCCGCAAGCGGGCAGCACGGAAAGCAGCTACCTTTCCACCACCGCCACGGGCTATCAGGGATATACCATCGAAATCTACGCCGCCCGGGACGTCATCCAGCAAAGCCTGGACAGCATCGCGCAAAACGCGCACCTGCTGGCCGCGATGAACGTCATCCTATGCGTCGTGCTCATCGTGCTGGTGATCTTCTATAACTACCAGCCCCTTGCCCGGCTGCTGAAAAAGATCGGCGCTGAAAGCTTGCCAAGCAACGCCTCGGAGCTGGACGCGGTTTTGCATTCCTACACCACGCTCGCGCGCGAAAAGGGCAATCTCAACGTTGAGCTCTATGAGAAAAACCTGATTTTAACGGATAAGTTGCTGGAAAACCTGCTGCGCGGCCAGGATCTCACCCGCAGCGATATGCGCCTGCTCCGGCTCCATATGCCCTATTACCGCATCGTCTGCGCGCCTTTGCACAAAGTGCACAACATTTGCGATATCATCGCGCGCAATTCGGTCGGCGCGCCCGTATATGCCATTGAAATGTATATGGATGGTTTGCTGGCGTTTGTTTGCGGCCTGCCGGACGACACTGCGGAAAGCCTGGAAAAATTGCTGCACGCCCTGCGCGCGCTCCTCGGCAGCGAAAGCATCCCCCTGGGCTGTTCTTCGTCCTGTTCCGCTGCGGAAAGACTCTTTTCCGCATATCAGGAAGCAAGAATTGCGTTGCGCGAGAGCGAAGCGCCGCATCCGCCCGCAGAACAGAAGGAAGTCATCCCCGTGCTGGACGACTCCCTGGAAACGCAGGAAAAACTTGTGCACGCCATGAAATGTGGCGACAGCTTTATGATCCTCTTTGCGGAAAACTCGATCGACGCCATTTTGCGGCAAAATTCCGCCGCTGCCCGGCGCTATGGGTTCTACCGGCTGGCGGAAATGTACCGTCAGGCCGGGCAAACGGTGGATATGCCTTTCGACCCTGCTCAACTGGCGCGCATCCTGGCCAGCGACAGCGAAGCCGCCGTGCGTGAAAACCTCCTCGCCCTCTTCGCATCGGCCCGCAATGAGCGCGTCCAGCTCCTGGAGCAGCAAAACAGCGCCATTTACTACGACCTCACACAATACATCGGGCAAAAATTCACTGATTCCCTCTTTGGCCTCAACGACCTGGCCGATCACTTCGGCGTGTCCGTCTATACGGCCAGCCGCATGGTCAAAACGCTCACAGGGATCAATTTTAAAAAATACCTGAATGACCTGCGCATTGAGCGCGCCAAGGATCTCCTTCTTTCCACGGATATGAACGTGGCGGAGGTCGGGCAAAGATCCGGCTTTTCCTCTACCTCGTACTTCATCAAGGTGTTCAAGGAATCGGAAGGCACGACGCCCAGCCGTTTCCGCGATCCCCAATAAACGCCAGCAAACCAGCCCGCCCAGGGCGTGAAATCCTATGGCGCCCAGCCTTGTGTTTCAGCCCGGCGCTCATGCGACAGCCCCTCAGCCAGCCCCATTGTGCACCAAATTTGCGCGCAAAAATGGGGCTGTGAAAAAACAACAAAAGTTTTTTCACAGCCCCAATCGCCTTATTCTTCCACCGCTCCATCTGTCGCAGGTGCTTCCGTAGCCTGTGCCGGCGCATCCGCTGGCGCGTCATCGTAATACACAAAAATCTCACCGGCTACAGCAGGATCCGCATCGCGAATATAAAACCGCGCGCGGTCTTCCTCCCAATCCACGAGCAAAGCTTCCGTTTCACCGGTTTCCATGTCGAAGGGCGCCATTGCCAGGCCTTCCACATGCGCAGTGCGGTCGTGGAAAAATTTCCACTTGACCGGATACGCCTCATACGCGGCGTACACCTGCAAATCCTCTTCGTTCACGTCTTCCGGGATGTCATTTTCCAGTGCCTGCTGGGCGGTCGTGCCCTCCGGCAGGGCAAAGAACGTGCGCAGCACGACGAATTCGCCGTGCTCGTTCCCCACCTTGGCGTATTCCGCCTGGAAGAACATCGCGTAAGTAGAAACCTGCGCGTACATAAAGGTGGCGAGCAGCAGGCTGATGGCTGCCAGCACGATGGTGATAATGCGCGCGGAACGCGGCGTTCTGGCGCGCTTTCGCACAGCGATGATGGACAGCGCAAGCAGATCCAGCATTGCCAGCAAAAAAACGCCCGGAATGAGCATGCTGGAATTTGGCACGGTCCCTGTGGCCTGTACTGCAAGCAACGCGCCCAGAACAAGCGCCAAAACCAGCAAAATGATCCGACAAACGCGGCCCGCCATCGTCGGCGGAAGGAAAATAGAAGACGACTGCATGAACTCCATTCCTCATCTTTCTCTTGAAAATGCTGTGAAAAAAGCGCTCTTACCCTTCGCGCAGCTTACAGGCCGCGCAGCCGCCGATGCCGGTTTCGCGCAGGGCGGCGGGCATCATCGCGCCCACACGGCCCATCGCGTCGATAGCTTCATCGGCCGGGATGGGCGAAACAATGCCCGCCAGCGCCATGTCTGCGGCCGTGAGCGCACCCGCCACGCCGATCACATTGCGATACACGCACGGCACTTCCACCAGGCCTTTCACCGGGTCGCACACCAGGCCCATCAAATTCATCAGCGCAAAGGCAATGGCACTGTCCATGGCGGTTTTTTCGCCCTGCGCGAGCTGCACCAGCGCGGCGGCAGCCATCGCGCTGGCCGATCCGCACTCGGCCTGGCAGCCGCCCTGCGCCCCGGATATGCTGGCGCGCTGCGCGATCACGCGCCCCACGCCCGCCGCCACAAACAGCGCATCCACCAGTTGCTCCTCCGCATACCCCCGCTCTTCGGAAACCGCGAACAGCGCGCCCGGCAAAATGCCGCATGCACCCGCTGTGGGCGCGGCCACGATTTTGCCCATCGCCGCGTTCGATTCGGCCACAGCCAGCGCAATGGCGCTCGCCCGGGCCAACGTTTTGCCACCCAGCGCCGCTTCCGGGCGGATCTTTGCGGCCTGTCCGCCCGTCATGCCCGACACGCTGCGCAAATCCGGCCGCATGCCTTCGCGCACCGATTCGCGCATCACGCCCAGCGCCTCACGCATGCGCTCGCGCGCATCATCCTCCCCGGAATAGGCCGCGAGCACAACCTCCGGTACGCTCCCTTCCAACGCCAGCAATTGCGCAATGGAGGCATACTCCGTCATATTCTTTCCCCCATTTCCTTTAGCGGTCCAGGCGCTTGAGCATGGTCACTGTATTCACAGCGCGCAGCCCTCGCAGGCATTCCAACGTGCTCCCGGTAGGCAGCTCGTCGGATTCGATCACCATCACCGCGTCGCCACCCGCCACCGTGCGGAACACCTGCATCGTGGCGATGTTCACGCCCTGCCCGGCCAGCAGGCTGGAAACCTGCGCGATCACACCCGGCGCATCGGTATGGGTGATAACCAGCGTGTTGTTTTCCCCGGTAAAAGACACCCTCACCCCATCCAGCCGCTCCACGCGGATCGCCCCGCCCCCGATGGAAGCGGCCTGGATTTCCACCTGCGCACCGCCGCCGCGCGCGAGGATCACGGCAGTGTTCGGGTGCGCGTCGCGCAGCTCATCGATGGTATAAAACGAATAGCGCATGCCCGCTTCCCGCGCGAGGGACAGGCTTTCGCGGATGCGAATGTCGTCCACGCCCATGTCCATGAGCCCGGCCACAATCGCGCGATCCGTCCCATGCCCCTGATAGGTACTGGCAAACGAGCCGTACAGGCCGATGGAAGCCCACTCCACGGGCGCGCCCAGCAACCGGCGCGCCACGCGGCCAATACGCGCCGCGCCCGCCGTGTGCGAGCTGGATGGCCCGATCATAATGGGGCCGATGATATCAAATATATCCATTTCTCCCCCGTTCCCGGCGCCGCTCCCCATTTGCGGGCCGCTTTCTACATTATACCATATGCTTTGCCGCTTGTCATTCCTCAAGTCGCAAGAAATTGCGGCTTCCCGCAGGGAAGCGTGTTAAATGTTTTGCAGCGCGTTGACAGCAGGCGTGCAATGTGCTATACTTTGTCTGTTCAAGAAGAAGTTTCCGCTTCTCACCCGGCGGCATTGCCAGCGCGGGTTGCCATTTCGGCCCATGGGGCCGCACGCAGTGGGAAAAAGCGGTGCTTTGCGCCGCTTTTATTTTTATTCTGGGAGGTGCGTTTGCATAAACGAACTCATGATCAATGAGGAAATCCGCGACCGGGAAGTCCGCGTTGTGGATGAAAATGGCGAGCAAATGGGCATCCTGCCCATCCGGCAAGCGCTGGAGCTGGCGGAGCAAAAGCAGCTCGATCTGGTCAAGATCGCGCCGCAGGCCAAGCCGCCCGTTTGCAAGCTGATGGATTATGGTAAATACCGCTTTGAGCAGTCCAAAAAGGAACGCGAAATGCGCAAAAACCAAAAAGTCGTGAACATCAAGGAGGTTCGCCTTTCCGCGACCATCGAGGAGCACGACATCGATGTGAAGACCCGCGCGGCGCAAAAATTCCTCAAGGACGGGGACAAAGTCAAGGTTTCCATCCGCTTCCGTGGCCGCCAGATTACCCATTCTGAAATCGGCACCGAAATCATGCACGACTTTGCTGAGCGAATCAAGGATTTCGGCATAATGGAGCGCAAGCCGATCATCGAAGGCCGCAACATGATCATGGTTCTAGCCCCGCGCGAAGGATAAGCGAATCGCCGCGCGAGCGGCCGGCCTGGTGCCGGCCCGCAGCGTCGGATTCGGCGCGGCCTGCCGCGCCCATATCGATTTGAACGCACAACGAGAGGAGGATATCACCGTGCCCAAGCAGAAAACCCATAAAGCCGCCGCGAAGCGCTTGGCCCTTACCGGTACCGGCAAAATCAAGCGTTACCAGGCTTATAAGCGCCATATTCTTACCAAAAAGCCCACCAAGCGCACGCGCAACCTGCGCAAGGCCGCATATGTGGCTTCCACAGTCGAACGCACTATGAAAAAACTGATTCCGTACAAATAAGGGGGGCGGACAATCATGGCAAGAGTGAAACGGGCAGTGAACGCCCTGAAAAAGCGTCGCAAGGTATTCCGCCTTTCCAAGGGATACTTTGGCGCCAAGAGCAAGCAGTACCGCGCGGCCAGCGAGCAGGTGCGCCGTTCCCTGCGCTACGCTTACATCGGCCGTAAGCTGCGCAAGCGCGACTTCCGCAAGTTGTGGATCACCCGCATCAACGCGGCGGCCCGCATGAACGACATCAGCTATTCCCGCCTGATCAATGGCCTGAAGCTGGCGGGCATCACCATCAACCGCAAAATGCTGGCTGACCTGGCGGTGAATGACGCGAAGGCATTTTCCGATCTGGTGGAAAAGGCCAAGGCCGCGGCGAAGTAATAAGCAACGCCAAAAAAATTGCCCGAGCGGCAATCTTCAGATCGATCACAAATATCCATGGGCGGAATGGTTCAGCCAATTCCGCCCATCTACTATTTTGGGGGAATCATATGAATATAGAAGAATTGCGCCCCTGTGCACGCATGGAGCGCGGCACGCGAAACAACCTGTGCGATGTGCCCGGCGTGCGCGTAGGGCATTTCACCCAGGCGGAAGGCTGCCGCCAGACGGGCATAACCGTCATCGTACCTGGCGCGGAGAATCCCTTTTTTTCCAAGCTGGCCTGCGCCTCTTTTGTGCTGAACGGATTTGGCAAATCGCTGGGCCTGGTGCAAGTCGAAGAACTGGGCACGCTGGAAACGCCCATCGCGCTCACAAACACGCTGAACGTTGGCCGCGTGCACGACGCGCTGGTAGGCCATATGATAGATGCCTGCGCGCAGGAAGATTTCGTGCTGCGCTCGGTGAATCCCGTAGTGCTCGAATGCAACGATGGCGATCTCAACGACATCCGCACCCGCGGCCTGGGGCGCGAAGAGTTGGAGCGCGCTTTCCAGGACGCACAGGAAGATTTCGCCCAGGGTGCTGTGGGCGCGGGGCGCGGTATGATTTGCCACGGGCTTAAGGGCGGCATTGGCTCGGCTTCGCGCGTTATGGAAATCGGCGGACGGCGGTATGTGCTCGGCGCGCTTGCGCTGGCCAACCACGGCCGCAAGGCGGATCTGCTATTGGGAGGGCGCGCCCTCTTCGCGCCGGACGATTCCGCCGCCTGCGACAAAGGCAGCTGTATCCTGGTGATTGCCACGAATCTTCCCCTCACGCACCGGCAGCTCGCGCGCGTCATCCGGCGCGGCAGCGTAGGCCTGGCACGGCTGGGCAGCTTTATCGGGCACGGGAGCGGGGAGGTGTTCCTCGGCTTCAGCACGGCCAACCGCATGCCGCACAGCGGCAACGCAGCGTTCGTTTCCCTTGAGGCGCTGCAGGAATCCCTGATGGATCTCCCCTTCCGCGCCTGCGCAGAGGCAGCGGAAGAGGCGGTATTCAACGCCCTGTACTTTGCCGAAACCGTCACTGGACGGGATGGGCACACCGTGCTCAGCCTTCGGGATGCGCTTCGCGGCCTTCATCCCTGAGAATCCTTTGCACCGCCCACGCCGCATGCTCGCGCGCGGGCGGCGCTTCGTTTTCTGCCACCTGCCTGAGCAGGGGAAGCAGGCTTTTCTGGCGCAGGTTGCCCGCCACCAGCGCGGCACGGCCCATCACACGGTTGCGGCGCGCATAATTGGCGCCGATAAAGGGCGCGAGCGGCTTATATTCGCCCTGTAGCAGCGCTGCGAGCGACAGGGCTTCGCGCAGCGCCGCAGGCGGCTCGACCGCCCGCTGGTGCGCGTTGCGCGGGCAAACGCGCTGGCAAATGTCGCAGCCATACAGGCTATTGCCAAGCATGGGCCGCATGCTTTCCGGGATCGGCTCGGTATACGAAAAATTGCGCAGGCAGCGCTCGGGCTGCATCGTTCCATCGCCGTTGAGCGCGCCATTGGGGCAGGCGCGCAGACAGGCGCGGCACCGCGCGCATTCGCGCGAAAGCCTCCCACGCGCTGGCGGCGCGGCCTCCTCCGTCGGTTCCAGGCCCGAAAGCACGCATTGCAGCGTAAAGCGCGTGCCATATTCCCGCGCGCCCACCAGACAATTCCGGCCCATGGAAAAACGGCCCGCCGCCAGCGCCAGAGGCTTGAGCGGCAAATTGGGCGCGCTCGCCGCCGGAATGCCACCGGCGCGCAGCGCCTCCACCAACGCCTGCGCCACTGCGCGCCCCCGCTGATAGGCAGGATAGAACGCATTGACGCTGGGTTCATCCGCCCGCCATTCAAACGCCTGATAGGGCACCACGATCAGGTGCATCGCCCGCGCGCCCGGGAGCAACGCTTCCGGGTCACTCACCGTACCCGGCCAATTTGCTTCCAGAGCCCGGGGCGGCAGGGAAATCACATCCGCCGCCCCGAGTTCCAGCGCGTAAGATACAATATCCATCACAGTTTGCGAACCCGCACGCGTGCGCTTCCCCACACCGTGTGGCGCAAAACGGCGTCCAGGCCCTCTTCCCCCGCTTCCAAGGCGATGTACAGCGTAAATGGGCTGCCCACGGCGTTCACGCGAACGCATGGCGTTGACCCCACCAGACCGGTGACCGCCAGTTCCGGTGCGTGCGCGCCCAACGCGCCGGCCTGCTCCACCGGCAGGCTCGTTACCACGGGCGCGCCCCAGCGATAGGGGGCGCGCAGCACGGCGCCCTGGCGCTCCAGAGAGATTTCATCCTGCGACCAGCCAAGCCGCGCAATGCCCAGCGGATTTTCCTCCAACGCATATTCGCCCCACGGCATGCCTTCCGGCGCGGCGGAAGGCGCCGGATCCGCCAATTCCCGCGCGCGGCGTAAAAGCGCCGCCTGCGCGGTTGCGTCCTCCGGCAGGGCTTCCGCGTGTACGCCAGGCAGCAAAATATTTTCGATGTACTTCAGCGGCACGCCGATATCCGCCCCCAGCGCGCTGGTAAAGACAACGACGAGATCGCGCTCAAGATCTATCACGATGAACTGCCCGCCCATGCCATCGGCGCGGAAGGGCCCAAAGCTGCATTGCCACATCTGATAGCCGTAGCCCGCATTCCAATTGGGATCGGGGTTTTTCCCCCGGTTGTCGATCTGCGCCGTGCGCGCTTCGCGAATGTACTCCGCCGGGACCACCCGCTCGCCCCGCCAGACGCCCTCGTTGGCAATCAACATGCCAAAGCGCGCCATATCCACCGGACGTACGCGTAGTCCCGTGCCGCCCAGAGAAATTCCCCGCGGACAGCTCTCCCAACTGGCGCCTTCGATGCCAATGCGGGAAAAAATCCATTCCCGCGCCAGTTCCAACGCAGTGCGCCCCGTTACCTTCGTCAAAATGGCGGAAAGCATATACGTGGCAGCTGTGTTATACGCAAAATGCGTGCCCGGCACATATTCCACTGGCTGATTCAGGAACACCCTGGCCCAATCCGGCTGGTCCGGCCGCATCACAACGCCCGAAACATCCTCAGCGTGGCCCGTACCCATCACAAGCAAGTCGCGGATGGTCATGGCGTCAAGGTTGGCGCTGGGATGTTCCACCGGGATTTCCGGAAAAAATGAGCATACCCGCTCCTCCAGCCGCAAAAGCCCCTTGCCCTGCGCGATGCCAATCAGCATGGAAGTGAAGGTCTTGGAGCAGGAAAACATGTCGTGCTGCATCTCGCGGGTGTAAGGCGCAAAATATTGCTCATGCACGAGCACGCCGCCGCGCAGCACCAGCATGGAATGAATGTCTTTCTGCTCGCGCACGATCGCGTCGAGCACCGCCGCGATCGCCCCGCTCTCGATCCCCATGCGCTCCGGCGTGGAGCGCGCAAAATCCGCTTCCGGAAAATGCACTGAAATTGCCCCCTTTTTCGCTAACGGCCGCTTACCGGCCATTCATTGCCTATGCCAGCCCCGTGCGCATGGCGTGGAAAATGAACTGCTGTACCAAGCCTGCGTCGCTGCCGAAAATTTCCTGCGCCCCCTCGCGCATCCGCTCGCGCGAAAGTCCGCCCATACCAAAGTATTTTTCCATCGCGCGCGCCATCCACACGTCCACAGGAAAGGCCTGCGTGTGCCCGCAGCCAAACAGGAGCACGCAGTCCGCCACTTTGGGTCCCACGCCGCTCAATTGCAATAGCCGCTCGCGCGCGGCGCCATATTCCATGGCGCGCAGCGCTTCCAGGCCAAAGCCATCCGCCACGCGGCGGGCGGTTTGTTCCAGATATTCTGCGCGATATCCGCATCCCATTTGCCGCAACGCATCCGCCCCAGCGCGCGCAAGCACCTCCGGCGCGGGAAAGCCGCGCATAGGCGCGCCATCGATCTCCATCTGCGGCCCCAGCGCGCACACCTTCCATACCAGCTGGCGGATGCGCACGGCGTTGTTGTTGGAAGAAAGGATAAACGCCACCAGCGCTTCCCACACCGGCTGGCGCAAAACGCGCAAGCCCCTGAGCTCTTCCATCCAGCGCTGCAGGGCGGGAAACTGCGCATAACGCGCAGCCATCTGCTCATAATCCCGCGCCCAATCGAAATACGCCGCATCCTGCGGCGCTTCCCCCTCGCGCACAAACATGGGCTTGCCCGCCACTACCGCGGCGTAGCCATGCGCGGTTTTGCGCCAGTGAAAGCACTGCGCGCTATCCAGCAGCGTGAGTTGTGGATCCAGCTTTTGTTTTCTCATCGTTTGCCCGCAATGCGGCACACCGGCCGCCAATCTTCAAAAATGGCCCCGCATGGAAAACCATGCGGGGCCACCCACTTCGCGATTATTCCGCGGCAATCTTGGCCTGCGGATAGATGCTCACCTGCTTGCGCGTCTTGCCCAGGCGCTCAAAGCGAACGATGCCATCGATCTTCGCGTACAACGTATCGTCATCGCCGATGCCCACATTGTGGCCGGGATGAATGCGCGTGCCGCGCTGGCGCACCAAGATATTGCCCGCCAGAACGTACTGCCCATCGGCACGCTTGGTGCCCAGGCGCTGCGCATGACTGTCGCGCCCGTTCTTCGAGGAACCCATTCCCTTTTTGTGCGCGAACAACTGAAGATTCATCTGAAACATTCCTATACCCTCCATTCCCGCGTAGTCAGCCGGACAAAGCCGGGGTATTGCGCGCATATGGCCGAAAGCGACAGGCGGAGCGTTTCCAGCAGCACACGCGCGCTTGGCGCGTGCTCTGGCGCGACCACCGCCATCAACCTGCCTGCGCGGTCGTCGCGCTCCATCCGCACCGGGAGGGAAAGCACTTCCTGCATGCCGATCACCGCGGCCTGCGTGAGCGCGGAAACCGCCGCGCACACGATATCTTCCCCGGCATCGGCAAATCCCGTGTGCCCCCGCGCGTCAAAACCCACGAGAACACCTTCCGAGCGAATCAGCGCTATGTTTGTCATCGTTTAGCCAACGATCTTCTCAATCTGCACCTTGGTATAGGGCTGACGGTGGCCCTGCTTTTTGCGCTCGTTCTTCTTGGCCTTGTACTTGTAGACCACGATCTTCTTGCCCTTGACCTGGTCAAGCACCTTGCCCTCGACGATAGCGCCCGTCACCAGCGGCGCGCCGACCTTCGTTCCCGCTTCGCCACCCACCAGGAGCACCGAATCAAACGAAACCGAATCCCCCGCCTGACAATCGAGCTTTTCCACCAAAATGACGTCGCCCTGCTGGACGCGGTACTGCTTGCCACCCGTTTCAATGACTGCGTACACGCGTTGCACCTCCCATACTTTAAACTCGCCGGGCTGCAGGCAGCTTTCGCTTTCAGCCTGGCCCGAGCGGCATACCGGTTTATTATAACCGATCTACACGGGTTCTGTCAATCGCTACGCGATGTTTTCTAAATATTTAACGGCTTCCCGCAGCTGATTGTCGGTTGCCGGGTCGATGTTGTAATTCGCCGGGTCATAGGTTTCATCCGGTTCGACGACGATATCCGGCTCTATGCCCACCCCATGCACGGGTTGACCGCTTGGACGGAAATACTGCATGGTGGTGAGCTGCATGCCCGCGCCATTTTCAAACTGGATCACATCCTGCACGATGCCCTTGCCAAAGGTCTGCGTTCCCATCACCACCGCCCGGTCATAATCCTGCAGCGCGCCCGCCAGAATTTCCGTCGCGCTGGCCGACATGCCGTTAACCAGCACCACGATTTCCAAATCGTAATAGCTTGCCTGCGAATCGTAGTGCTGGGATTGGCCGTAACGATCCTCCACGCTCACGATCACGCCTTCGGGCAGGAGCATATCCGCAATCTGCACCACGTGGTTGAGGTCGCCGCCCGTGTTATTGCGCACGTCCAGCACCATTTTCGTTGCGCCGCCGGCCACAAAATCATCAAGCGCCGCGCGGGTGCCTTCCACATCGTCGCCAAAAAACTCGCTGATTTCCAAATAGCCGATCCCATTTTCCAAAATAGCGTGCCGCGTGCGGTTCGCTTCCACCTGCGCGCGCTCTACTTCCACATCGAAAACGTCCTCCGAACGCTCAATGGTGAGCAAAACGGGCGTTTGCGTTTCGGCCTTGATTTTCGCGGTCGCCGCGGTGAGATCCGCCGAATTGTTCACCGACAGCGCTTCGCCATCGATGGCAATGATCCGGTCGCCCTCCCTGAGGCCCGCCTCCCGCGCCGGCCCTTCGTACACGCGGGACAGGAGAATGCCGCCCTCGCCGTCCATGGTCACGAGCACACCGATGCCATAATATTCGCCGCTCGCCTGCTCCATCATGGCGGTCATTTCCTCAGCAGAATAGTAGAAGGAATACTCGTCCAGCGGGGAAAAAGCGCCGCGGATGGCGCCCTCCAGCAGGTCGCTTTCCTCCACCTCCACGTAATACCGCTCCTCGATGATGCGCAAAACCTCATCGAGCGTTTCATAGTTTGCCGCGACGGCCTGCGCGCCGCCTACAGCATGAAGCGTGATCGCGGAGGAAGCCACCGCGACCACGAGAATCATCCAGGCTATGGCGAGAATCGCTATGGTGCGCCTGGTCATATGCGGTTAATTCCAGCTCTTGCGGCCGTGGATGTTGCGGCCGAGCAGCATCATGAGCTTAAAGGTGACAGCGTCATCAAAGTCGCGCAGGTCAAGGCCGATGTTGCGCTGCACCTTATCCAGCCGGTAAACCAGCGTGTTGCGGTGGATATACAACTGGCGCGCGGTTTCCGAAAGATTCAGGCTGTTCTCGAAGAACTTCTTGATGGTCTGGATCATCTCTTCGTTAAAAAGGCGCGCGGTCGAGCGGTTGAACAGCAGCGAATTGTATTTCTTCGCCATATCCTCGGGAACATCGCGCAGGAAGCGCTCAATCAGCAGCTTGCGGAACACAAACACCTGCTGCTCATCGCGATACAGGCGGCCCACCTCAATCGCGGTTTTGGCTTCCACAAAGCCCTCATGCAGATCAGCAATGTGTTGCTTGGGCTCGCCAATGCCGATGTACACCGGGGAATTCGTTTCGCTGATGAATGTGTTGAGCGTGGCCTGGCCCATCTGCTCCAGCTCATCAAACTCCTCATCCTCGCCCAGCGCCTTCACCAGCGCCACGCTGTGGCGGCCAACTTCCACAAACACATCCTGCTCATCGCTGGTGATGTTGTTCAGAATATCCATCGCGTCCTTGGCCTCGATATCCTGGAAATGGAAATAAATCACGCAGCGGACGCGCTCCGCGGGAATGTTATATTCCGTGGCGATGCCTTCCAGTTCCGTGCCTTCAGCCTCGCCGCGCAGGATCATGCGCACCGCCTGCTCGCGGCCCAGGTGCGCCGCGTCGGAAGCGATCACCATGTTGATCAGCTCCGCGCATACCACGATGCAGTTCTGCACATCCTGCGAATCGCCCGCCATGCACAGATACAGCGGCTGCTTATCGCTGGTTCCAATCAGGGTGAAGCCGCCATACACGAGCGGGCGGGTGGGATCGCGCGTGAGCATTTCCGGCAGCTGCAAATCACGCCGGTTGTCCTTGGGCAGGATCACCTGTCCATTCGTGTCCAGCAGCATCACCTGGGTTTTCAGCTGGCCAAGAATGCGCTCAATTCGCGCCAAAGAATGGTGGTCGAGATACATGGGGGTGCCTCCTTTAGTGAATGATCCTGAATCTCGCGTGCGCGGCCATTGGCACGCGCCATGGTTGTGCGGCGAATAGAACCGCGCCCATCATCTTTATTGTGCATTTTTTACAATTATACCCCGCTTATCCCCAAAACGCAACCCCCAAATGCCCTTCCTTTGCAGATTTAATCCAGATTTCATGCTCGCGCCACAGCAAGAGCGACCAGAGCGCGCTTTCTGCGCAATTTTGGGCCGCCCGCTTGACACGCGCCGGAAAATCCGCTACACTGTGGATAGCAGCCACCCGGGATCGTTTCCCCGCCGGGCGGTGCGCGCCAAAGCAGGAATTGTAGAAAGGGGGCCCGCTCATGTGCGGCCGCTACTATATCGGCCTCGACAGCGAAGAAGAATGGCTCGCCATCCTCGAGGCGCTCAACCGCAAAGGCGCGCCGGAAGGGATGAAAACCTCTGGCGAAATCTTTCCTTCTGATATTGTGCCCGTGCTGGCCAACAACCGCCAGGGAGAGCGGCGCCCTTTTGCCATGCGCTGGGGCTATTCCTTCCCGGGCGGGCGGCCCGTCATCAACGCCCGCGCGGAAACGGCGGAAACCAAGCCGCTCTTCAGGGATGGCATGCGCCAGCGCCGCTGCCTTGTGCCCGCCAGCCACTATTTTGAGTGGGAACGGTGCGGCGAGGCGCGGCGGAAATACGCGCTTCGCCCCGCGCATGCGGGCATGTTCTATCTCGCGGGCATCTATCACTGGGAAAACCATTCCGGGGCCCTGTATCCCACCTTTGCCCTCCTCACGCGGCAGGCCGCGCCGGAGATCGCCTTTATCCACGAGCGCATGCCCGTCATTCTGCCCAGGGAACGCGTTCGCGACTGGCTCTGCCCACAAAACGCCGCGCAGGATGTGCTGCAGTCCGCGCGCAACGATATGGAATATCACCCCGCACGGTAAACCACCAATGGTGCGCCAGCATTCCGGCGTCCAGCCTTATTTTTGCTTATATTTGAGCGTTTCACCACAAAAAATCCCGCCAATTTTAACCCGCCTCCGCTACAATACGCATGGATATTGCTTGCGAAACTGCAAACACCATCGAGAAACGAGGCGAATTCATGAACAGCGTCATCCTCTATGGCAGCCATTACGGCAGCGCGCGCCGCTACGCGCAGGCGCTGGCCGAAAGCACGGGCATCGTGGCGGTTCCCTTCGCGGACGCGCCCAGGCTTTCCGACAAGCACGCCATCGTCTACGTAGGCGCGCTGTACGCGGGCGGCGTGCTGGGCCTGCGCAAGACCTTCCGGGGCTTTGCCCCGCGAGAAGGGCAAACCATCCTCATCGCCACCGTAGGCCTGGCCGACCCGACTGACGCGGAAAACCGCGCCAACATCCGCGCTTCCCTTAAGCGGCAATTGAGCGCGGACGTGCTCGAGCGCGCCAAAATTTTCCACCTGCGGGGCGGCATCGATTATCAAAAGCTCTCTCCAGGCCACCGCGTTGCCATGGCCCTGCTGTATCAAACCGCGCGCCGCGTGCCCGAGGAGAAACAGACGGCGGAAAACCGCGCTCTCATCGAAACCTATGGCCAACGGGTCACCTTTGAGGATCTGCGCGCGCTGGAGCCGGTTCTGCAAGCGATTCCGAGGTGAATTGCCTGCCATGGATACGGCCACTCGCCTGGCAGCGCATCGTTGTGGCCGCGTGAATACCCCGTCTCAGGGTTGCCAGTTTTCCGCCGCCGCGCGGCGGGCAATGTCCACGGCCTTGCCGAGCCGGGTTGTGTCGCCATGTACGGTGGTGATGTCCCGGAAGGTGATTTCCAGCGGGCAACCGCGCGCGGCCCGCGCCGTCTTGGCGATCTGTGCCCGCAGGGCTTCTTCGTCCCATTGCGCCGCCGCGAAACCGTTGGGCGAGGGTTTGCGGTGATACACAATGCCCTTGCCGCGGATGAACCGGCAATCGCCTCCTCATCGCACCAGGGCGAAACCGAAACCTTGCGCAGGTTCGGCAAGCGCGAAAGGCTCCTTTCCCACAGCGGGTGCACCGGTTCGCAGCAGCCAAAGGCAAACAGGCCAAAGCGCGCCGCGTAGCGCGCGATGCTGGGGAAGAAGACCGCGTCGAACATTTGCGGGGAAACGCCCACGGTCTCCTGCGAATTGGCGTAGCCCCAGCCGTCCGCAAAGCTGGCCTGGCGCGCGCCCACCTCCGCCAGCTGGCGCGAATAGCCATAGGAATCCTGCCCCACGTAGGAAGCGTCCGTATTCTGCACCACCAGGCCGCGCGCTTCGATTTCTGAAAGGAATTCGAGCCAGTCATCCGTCTGCATATCCAGCGCCTTGGCGAAATGTTCCGGCGCGTCACAGAGCGCCAGCAGCATATTTTCCATGCCCATCAGCTCCACCAGCGCCGTCGCCGGAGCATAAGAGGGAGCGGGCGTGCGGTATTTCACGGTGAGAATATCGCCAAAGGCCTCGTTTGCCACCGCGAACAGCGCCTGTTTGTGCGCATACTCCTTCTCGATATTCCAGGTAGACTTGCCCAGCAGGTGGAAGTCCTCCTCCAGATCGGTGATGACGTGCTGGGAAAGATAGCCCATCGTGGGCTTGCCGTGCGCGTCCAGCGCCTGCTTTCTTTCCACCAGAATGCCAAACGGCGTGAACGAAAACGAAAGATTCACCGGAAATTCCGGCTCGATCACGCGGTCGTCTTTCCAGCCCGCCTCCGTGAGCAGGCCGAGGAACGCGCCCTCCATTTCCCGCGCCAGCGGGTCTTCGCACACCGGCTGGGGATACACGTCGCTATACACGCCGTGGAATTTCATCACGATCAGGGGCCGGTCCGGCCGGCCATCGTTGAGCGCGTACCAGCTTTTGCGCAGATCGTCCATCTGCGGCTGCGCCGCCAGTTCGCGCACCTTTTGCGCGAGATCGCGCAGCAAAGTTCTTTCCTGTGCGTTCATATTGCCTCCTATCCTTCCAGTCCCTGCGTCTGCCGCCGCATGTTTTCGATCACCACATCGTAAATATCACCCAGGGACGCGCAATATTCCAGCACCTTCCACGGCTCGTTCGTGTGGAAGTGAATCTTGATGCACTCGTCGTCCCCCACGGCCAGCAGGCAATCGCCTTCGAAATGCTCCGCAATGTAATCATGGATCGCGTCTTCGGACAAGTCCTTGCCTTCAATCAATAGCTGCGTATCAAATATATACTCCACTCCGTTCGCCTCCCATGCTAAAAGTGGCGCCAGCTTCCACAGCGCAAAAGGCAGTTTGAAAGCTGGCGTCCATTTTTTATTCTTCTTTTTTAGAAATTCTTGCGCAGGGCACGGGCGCGGGCGCTTTCATCCTGCGGGAAAACAGGCGCACCACGAGAAGCCCCAACGCGAGGCCAACCAGCGCGCCCAGCGCCTGCACGCCTTCCGCGCCCCAGCGCGCGCCGAGGAACAACCCCGCGAGCATGGCGGCCAGCGGCAGCGCGTAAGCGAGGAGCGCGCCGCGTGACACGGTTCCATCGGGCACTTCCAGCTCGATGGTCTCCCCTTCCCGGTATTCGCCCTCCTGCGGCAATTCCACCAGTACGCGCTCCACCTGGCCAAACCGGCAGGCACGGCAAGACTGGCAGGCTTCCTCGCGGAGCACTTCTGCCATCAGCCTGCCGCTTTCCCGCACCACTTTTGCTTCCCGCTTCATGTCATTTTCCGCCCGCTATTCCTGTTCATCGTCCGCCACGCGGATGTGCAGCATCTTGAGCTGCTCTTCCTGCACGTCGGACGGGGTTTGCATCATCAGGCAATTGGCGTTCTGCGCCTTCGGGAAGGCGACGACTTCGCGCAGGTTCTCACTGCCCGTCAAGATCATCACCAGCCGGTCGACGCCGAAGGCAAATCCGCCGTGCGGCGGCGTGCCATACTTGAAGGCCTCCAGCAGGAAGCCGAAGCGGTGCTTCGCCTCCTCCGGCGAAAGGCCAATCATATCGAACATGCGCGACTGCATATCGCTGCGGTGGATGCGGATGGAACCGGAACCCATCTCGATGCCGTTGAGCACCAGGTCGTAGGCCTTGGCGCGCACCTGGTCGGGCGCGGTTTCCAGCAGTTCCTCGTCCTCCTCCATCCAGCTGGTAAAGGGATGGTGCATGGCCACGTAGCGCTCTTCTTCCTCGCTGTACTCAAAGAGCGGAAATTCCGTGACCCAGAACAGGTCGTAGCGGTTGTGGTCGATGAGATCGCGCTTTTTGGCGATTTCCAGGCGCAGCGCGCCCAGCGCCTGCAGCGCCACGGCCTTTTTGTCCGCCACGAAGAAGAGGATGTCGCCCGGTTCGGCCCCCATGCGCTCGCGCAGCGCATTCAGCAGGCCCTCATCCAGGAATTTGTTAAAGGAAGATTTGTGGCTGCCGTCCGCCGCGAAGGAAACCCAGGCCAATCCCTTGGCGCGGTAGGTCTTCACGAATTCAGCCAGCGCGTCAATCTGCTTGCGCGTCATATCCGCGCAACCCTTGGCGTTGATGCCGCGCACGCAGCCGCCGGAAGCCGCCGCGTCCGCGAACACGGGGAAAGCGCAGCCCCGGGCGATATCCGTGGCGTCCACCAGCTTCATGTCGAAGCGCGTGTCCGGCTTATCGGAGCCATAATTTTCCATGGCGTATTTCCAGGTCATGCGCGGCAGGGGCAGGGACAGATGGATGCCCTTCACGGCTTCGAACACCTTGGCGAACGCGCCCTCGATCACGGTCTGCACATCCTCGGGCTGCACGAAGCTCATCTCCACGTCTACCTGCGTGAATTCCGGCTGGCGGTCGGCGCGGTTGTCCTCATCGCGGAAGCAGCGCGCCACCTGATAGTACTTATCAAAGCCAGCGAGCATTAGTAGCTGCTTGTAAATCTGCGGGGACTGCGGCAGCGCGTAGAACTGGCCCGCGCGCCCCCGGTAGGGCACCAGAAAATCGCGCGCGCCCTCGGGCGTGGACTTGGTGAGGATCGGCGTTTCCACGTCGACAAAGCCCTGCGAATCCATATAGCGGCGGATGGTGGCGGTGATTTCGTGCCGCAGCTTGAGCTTTTGGAACATGGACGGCTTGCGCAGGTCGAGATAGCGGTACTTGAGCCGCACCGTCTCGTTTTCCTCGGCCTTGTCGTCGATATAGATCGGCGGGGTTTCGGAGCGGTTGAGCAGCTCGGCTTCCTTCACCACCACTTCGATTTCGCCCGTGGCCATCTGCGCGTTCACGGCTTCGGGCGCGCGCTCGCGCACCTCGCCCACCGCGGTCACCACGTATTCGCCGCGCAGGGATTTGCCCAGCTTGAGCGTGGCCTCGTCGCACACCGTGTCGTCAAACACCAACTGCACCATGCCCTCGCGGTCGCGCAGCCATACGAACACCACGCCGCCCAGATCGCGCGTGCGCTGCACCCAGCCGGAAAGCTGCACCGT
>DVJN01000207.1 GCA_018716755.1 Candidatus Alectryocaccomicrobium excrementavium | reverse complement strand
AGGCGGAAACGATCAAATTGCTGTTACAACCGTTGGTGGAAAACGCTTTGCTGCACGGCGTAATGTGCAGGCCGGATAAAACGGGTTTCATTCGCGTTTATGCCACGCGAGAAAAAGAGGAACTGATTCTGGTGGTGGAGGACAATGGCGTGGGCATGGAGCAGGAGGAAGCCAGCCAACTGTTGACAATGCAGGAGGGGCATTTTGGGCTGCGCAATGTATTTTACCGCATTCGAACCTATTATGGCATGGCAGGAAACATGCAAATTGTGACACAGCCGGGAAAAGGATTTTCCGTTTCCATTTCCATGCCGTATACGCGCTTTCAGGGTTGACGGGAACCATCGGGCGGAGTATACTGGTCGAGGGAGGGGAAAATATGCTGATGCATACGCTCTATGATATGCCGCTGGAAGAGATGACAATGTCGCATATGAATATGCAGGTATATTCCCAGGGATTCGGGCATTCGCATGCCGCGGACGCGACGGGATTTATGCGGCTCGTTTACATTCTGGAAGGATCCGCGGTATTTACGCATGCGGGCGGCACGCTGGAGGCCAGGGCGGGGGATATGTTATACTGGCCCTGTGACGTGGCGTATGTTTCTTTGTGGAGCGGAGCATGCAACCAGTTTGCCGTGATTGATATGCGGCTGGTTGACAGCAAGGGAACCATGGTGAACTTTGGCGATGCGCCGCGCGTACTCTTTCGGGATGCACACCGCCTCTATGAAGGATATATGGATGACATTGCCAATTTGAGCAGAAGCGCGCAGCCATTTGCCTGGCTGGAGCGCATCTCCCTGGCGCTCAAGCTATGCTGCGAGATCGCGCGAGAGCAGACGCGCGGCGCGGCGAGTGGCGCGTATGGCAGGATTTACGCGGGCATTGTCTATTTGGAAGCGCATTATACGGAAAATTTCACCATTGACGAACTGGCCAATATGTGCGCGATGAGCGCAACCTGTTTTCGCAAATTGTTTTTTACCTGCAAGAGCATGTCGCCCGTGGACTATCGGAACAGCCTGCGCATTCGCCGCGCAACGGAATTGTTGCGCGAAGGCATGAGCGTTACCCGCGCGGCAGAAGCGGTGGGCATCAACGACCTCAAATACTTTTCCAAATTGTTTAAGCGATTCACAGGGCTTTCGCCCAGTGTAATCAAGCGGGAAACGCAGAAAGGAATCGCCGGCGGGGAGGAAAAGGTATAGCGCTCCGAAAAATGGCAAACGCTAATCCCAAAATGGGAGGCGGTTCATGTGAAACTTTCAATTTGCGATGTTCGGGGCCGGGAAATTCTGGATTCGCGCGGATGCCCAACCGTGCAGGCGGCGGTAACGCTGGAGGATGGGAGCACAGGCATCGCTTCGGTGCCCAGCGGCGCGTCGACCGGCCGCTATGAAGCGTTGGAATTGCGCGATGGGGATGCGAAACGGTATTTTGGCAAAGGCGTATTACAGGCGGTGGCCCATGTAAAAACCGAAATTCGTGCGGCGCTCCTGGGGGAAGAGGCCGCCAATACGGCGCGGATTGACGCCATTTTGTGCGCGCTGGACGGCACGGAGGACAAATCCCGCCTGGGCGCGAATGCAATTTTGGCGGCATCGCTCGCCTGTGCCCGCGCGGCGGCGCGGTCTTTGGGCGTTCCAGTGTATCAATTCCTGGGTGGGGTAAGCGCAGATACGCTTCCCATGCCGATGATGAATGTGCTCAATGGAGGCGTGCATGCGGACAACGGCATTGACGTGCAGGAATTCATGCTGGTGCCCATTGGCGCGCAGTCGTTTTCCGATGCCGTGCGCTGGTGCGCGGAAGTGTTCCACGCGCTGCGGGGCGTGTTGGCGGAGCAGGGGCTGCACACGGCCGTGGGAGACGAAGGCGGGTATGCGCCGCCCATTTCCAGCGACGAGGCGGCCATCGAGCTTTTGCTTACCGCCATCGAACGCGCGGGATACCGCCCGGGCGAGGACTTTGCCATTGCGCTCGATGCCGCTGCCAGCGAATGGGCAGGCGAAGCGGATTACCGGCAACCCAAGAGCGGCGCGCGTTTTTGCGCGGACGCGCTCATTGAACGCTGGCAGGGCCTCGCGAAGCAATATCCCATTGTTTCGCTGGAAGACGGATTGGGCGAGGAGGATTGGGACGGCTGGCGCGATTTGACAAAGCGCCTGGGGGAACGCGTGCAGCTTGTGGGCGACGACTTGTTTGTTACCCGTGAAGAGCGGCTTGCGCGCGGCGTGGAGAGCGGCTGCGCCAACGCCATTCTCATTAAGCCGAACCAGATTGGCACGCTCACGGAAACCATGAATGCCATCCGCGCGGCCAAGCGCGCCAATTATGCGGCCATCGTTTCCCACCGTTCCGGGGAAACGGAAGACGCGTTCATCGCCGATCTTGCCGTTGCGCTCAATGTGGGGCAGATCAAAACCGGCGCGCCCAGCCGCGGCGAGCGATGCGCAAAATACAATCGCCTGCTGGAAATTGAGGGGGAATTGGGCAAGGGCGCACGTTACCTCGGCCGCAAAGCCCTGCGCATAAAGTGAAATCTGGCGGAGCGCCTTTCCTGTAAGTTTGGAAAGGCGCTCTGCCATCGATATGCGCAAACATTTTCTCCAAAAATCGGGAGGTTTAGGGCTGGAATTTTTCGCAAAAATGTGGTATGCTTAGGTTGGATTTGTGCAGTACCCGTTGGGTGCGGTAAAAGTTAAATGTAAGGGGTGGAGTTCCATGGAATACGGTTTGCAAATGTACTCTGTGCGCGATATCACGCAGGAGGATCTCGCCGGAGCAGTCGCCAAAGTAGCAAAAATCGGCTATAAACTCATTGAATTCGCGGGCTTTTTCGGCCACAGTGCGGATGCAGTGAACGTCATGCTGCGCGAAAATGGCGTGCGCGTATCCGGTACCCATTCGCCACTTGGCGATTTGGTGGATCGCTATGAGGAAACGGTCGCCTTCCACAAGGCAATCGGCAACGCGAATTACATCATTCCCGGGCACGACCTTTCCACCCGCGAAAAGCTGGATGCCTTCATCGAGCAGGTCAACCGTCTGCAACCCATGCTGGAAAAAGAAGGCATTGCCCTGGGCTATCACAACCATGACCATGAATTCAAGCCCAACAACGATGGGCTGATCATCTATGATGAATTGCTCAGCCGTACCCGCCTGTGGCTCGAAATCGATACCTTCTGGGCCTATGCCGGCGGCAAGGATCCCGTTGCGATGATGGAAGCGCTGAAGGACCGGCTGCGCTTCATCCACATCAAGGATGGCTTCGCCAACCGCGAAGGCGCGCCGCTGGGGCAGGGTACCGCGCCGGTGAAGGCCGTGTACGCCAAGGCGAAGGCCATGGGCATCCCGATGATCGTGGAAAGCGAAACGCTCAAGCCCGACGGCCTCACTGAAGCGCAGATCTGCTTCGATTTCCTGAAGACGCAAGAATAGAGCCGGATGAAGAAATGCGCAACCACCGGCCTTCTCTCTGGCTGGTGGTTGCGCGCCGTTAAGAGAAAAATTGCCTGTTACACTTTGCGCTGTGGCGGGTATACTATTCATAGGCAAATGGTTCGCCAAGGGGTGCCGCGGCGCGCCAATCGTGCCAATTTAACAATATAAGCAAAAAAGATTTTCGTTCTGAACACAAGGATTCGTTCCGCGTGGAAGCCGAAACGTATAAGCACGCTTTTTTGCGCGCCGTTTTCCGCTTCCCGCGATAAGCGGGAGTTTTTTGTTTGGAGGACTATTATGGAAACGCGCATTGCGGTGATCAGCATGATTTTGGAAAACGCCTCCTGCGCGGAGCGGGTGAACGCCATATTGCACGAATATGGCGAGTGCGTCATTGGACGGATGGGCATTCCGTACCGGCAAAAGGGCGTACACATCATCAGTGTGGCGGTGGACGCGCCGCCAAATGTCATCAGCGCCCTTTCGGGCAAGCTGGGGCGCATTCAGGGCGTGAGCCTGAAGACGGCGTATTCCGCTGCGCAGGGAGGCGAACCATGCGCGAAATCGTAGACCGCTTGCGCCAGGAGCGAAACCTGCCCCGCGCACAGATGCGCGATTTGCTCTTATGCGAGGATGCTGCGGCCCTGGAATACCTCTATGCCCAGGCGCGCGCTGTGCGCGAAGAAGCGTATGGCAAGGACGTGTACATCCGGGCGTTGGTGGAGTTTACCAATTATTGCAAGAACGATTGCCTGTATTGCGGCATTCGCCGGAGCAACCATCGCGCCCAGCGCTACCGGCTGAGCCAGGAGGACATACTGGCCTGCGCGCAAAAGGGATACGCATTGGGTTTCCGTACCGTGGTGCTGCAAGGCGGCGAAGATCCCCATTTCACCGATGCGCGCTTGTGCGCCATCGTGCGCGGCATTCGCGCGCTTTTGCCGGACGTGGCAATCACCCTGAGCGTGGGCGAACGGACGGAGGAGAGCTACCGCGCGCTGTTCGCGGCGGGGGCCAACCGCTACCTGCTCCGGCACGAAACTGCGAACGCGGCGCACTATGCGCAGTTGCATCCGGCGGAACTGTCGCTGGAGCACCGCATGGGCTGCCTGAAGGCGCTCAAGGCCATCGGTTTTCAAACGGGCTGCGGCTTTATGGTCGGCTCGCCAGGGCAAACGATGGAGACGTTGCTGGACGATCTGGCGTTCACCGCCGCGCTGAACCCGGAAATGGTGGGCCTCGGCCCGTTCATTCCGCACGCGGACACGCCGTTTGCCGCACAGCCGCCCGGCACGGTGGAACAAACGCTGAAGCTGCTCTCCATTGTGCGCCTGATGTTGCCGCGCGTGCTGCTCCCGGCCACCACCGCGCTGGCCACGCTTGACCCCATGGGCTGCGAAAAGGGCATGCTCGCGGGCGCGAACGTGGTGATGCCCAACCTTACGCCGCCCGGCGCACGGGAAAAGTACCAATTGTACGATGGCAAATCCGTATCCGGCAGCGAGGATGCGGACGCGCTGGAAGAGCTGCGCGCGCGCATGCGGGCCATCGGCTATCAAATCGTTACGGATCGCGGGGATTACCGCCCCGCGCCTTAACGCATAAAACACTGACGGGGAAGGAAAAGCGCCGCTTTTGCCTGACCTGAAAGAAAGGAAGAAAAAACAATGTACGATCCCAAATCCATGAAGGCGGAAGAATTCATCGACCATGGCGAGGTGGAGGCCACGCTGGCCTACGCGGACGCCAACCGCAACAATATGCCCCTGATCCGCGCGATCCTGGACAAGGCGCGCGAGGGCAAGGGCTTGAGCCACCGCGAAGCTTCCGTGCTGCTGGCCTGCGAAGACGAAGGCGTATTCGCCGAGGTTTGCGAACTGGCCCGGGAGATCAAGCGCAAATTCTATGGCAACCGCATTGTGATCTTCGCGCCGCTGTACCTTTCCAATTATTGCGTGAACGGCTGCGTCTATTGCCCCTATCACCACCAGAACCACCACATTCCGCGCAAAAAGCTCACGCAGGAAGAAATCGTGCGCGAAGTGGTGGCCTTGCAGGATATGGGTCACAAGCGCCTGGCCATCGAATCCGGCGAGGATCCCGTCAACAATCCGCTGGAATACATCCTGGAGTGCATCCAGACCATCTATTCCATTCACCACAAGAACGGCGCGATTCGCCGCGTAAACGTGAACATCGCGGCCACGACGGTGGAGAATTATAAAAGGCTCAAGGACGCGGGCATCGGCACGTACATCCTTTTCCAGGAAACGTACCACAAAAAGAGCTATGAAACGCTGCATCCCGTGGGCCCGAAGCACAACTACGCCTATCACACCGAGGCCATGGACCGCGCCATGCAGGGCGGCATCGACGACGTGGGCCTGGGCGTGCTCTATGGGCTGGAATTGTACCGCTATGAATTCGCCGCGCTGCTGATGCACGCGGAGCATCTGGAGGCGGTGTTCGGCGTGGGGCCGCACACCATCAGCGTGCCGCGCATCAAGCGCGCGGACGACATCGATCCTTCGGCGTTTGACAACGGCATCAGTGACGATACCTTCGCCAAGCTCTGCGCGCTCATCCGCATCAGCGTGCCCTACACCGGCATGATCGTTTCCACGCGCGAGAGCCAGGCGGTGCGCGAGCGCGCCATTCAACTGGGCGTTTCGCAGATCAGCGGCGCTTCGCGCACGTCGGTGGGCGGCTACACCGAGGACATCCGCCCCACGGATACCGAGCAATTCGACGTTTCCGACCAGCGCACGCTGGACGAGGTGGTGCGTTGGCTGATGGAAAACGGACACATTCCCTCCTTCTGCACGGCCTGCTACCGCGAGGGGCGCACGGGCGACCGCTTCATGAAGCTGTTGAAGAGCGGACAGATCCACAATTGCTGCCATCCGAACGCGCTGCTCACGCTCAAGGAATTTTTGCTGGACTATGCCAGCCCGGAAACGCGCGCGCTGGGCGAAAAAATGATCGAGCAGGAATTGCTCAACATTCCCAATCCCAAGGCGCGCGAAACGGCGCAAAAGTATTTGGCGGAAATTGCGCAGGGCAACCGGGATTTCCGTTTCTAAATTTTGAGAGGAGCGTCTGAGAAGCATCTATGGAAAGGAACGCTACGCCTTCGGGCAACCGGGTACACATCGGCGTGTTCGGCCTGCGCAACGCGGGGAAATCCAGCGTGATGAACGCGATTACGGGGCAGAACGCGAGCATTGTTTCGGAAATCAAGGGCGCGACGACGGATCCCGTGTCCAAGGCGATGGAACTGTTGCCAGCGGGGCCGGTGGTAATTACGGATACGCCCGGGCTGGATGACGAAGGTCCGCTGGGTGAGGAACGCATGCGACGCGCGCTGCGCGTGCTGGATCGCACGGATGTCGCCGTGCTGGTGGTAGACGCGGCGGCGGGGCTTGCGCCGGAAGACCGCGCCTTCCAGCAAAAGGCTGCGGAAAAAGGCATCGCGCTGCTCACCGTTTACAACAAATGCGATTTGCATTCCGCTCCCGCTTTGGCGGAAAACGAGCTGGCCGTGAGCGCGCGCACGGGCGAAGGCATTGCCGCGCTCAAGGAACGCCTGGCTGCGCTCGCGCGGCGGCAGGAAGGCGAGAGGAAATTGCTGGCTGACTTGCTCGCGCCGGGCGATATGGTGGTGTTGGTGACGCCCATCGACGCTTCCGCGCCCAAGGGCCGCATCATTCTGCCGCAGGTGCAAGCCATTCGCGATATCCTGGACGCGCACGCCATGTGCACCATTGCCCAGCCGGAGGAGCTTCCCGCCGCGCTGGCGGGATTGGCCGCGCCGCCCCGGCTCGTGGTGACAGACAGCCAGGCGTTTGGCCGGGTAAAACAAATCGTACCGGAGGCGGTTCCGCTCACTTCGTTTTCCATCCTGTTCGCGCGCTTTAAGGGAGTGCTGGAAACGGCTGTGCGCGGCGCGGCGGCGCTGGAACGCCTGCGCGACGGCGACCGGGTGCTCATCGCCGAGGGCTGCACGCACCATCGCCAGTGCGAGGATATCGGCACTGTAAAGCTGCCGGGCTGGATTCGCGCGCACACGGGAAAAACCCTGGAATTCGCCTTTACCTCTGGCGGCGAGTTCCCGGAAGCGCTGAGCGGCTATTCGCTGGTCGTCCACTGCGGCGGCTGCATGCTCAACGAGCGCGAAATGCGCGCGCGGCAGCAGCGCGCGGCCGGCGCCGGCGTACCATACACCAATTATGGCACCATCATCGCCTATATGAACGGCATTCTGCGCCGTTCGCTTTCGCCCTTCCCGCAGGCCACGGATTGGCTGGAAGGAGCAAACGGCTAAATCTCAGGGATCCGGGCGCGCTTTTCCGCTATTCATCGTCCTGCTGGCGGTATTGGCGGGGAGACGCGCCCGTATATTTTTTGAACGTGCGCGAGAAGTGTTCCGGGCTGTTAAAGCCCACGTCGAACGCGATCTTGGTGATGGGCATGTCCGTTTGCAACAGCAGTTGCTGCGCTTTTTGGATGCGCGCCTGGCCGATGTAATCGGAGAGCGTTCCTTCGCTGGCGTGCGAAAACAACTGGCTCAGATAGCCCGGGCTGAAGCCAAAATGGGCGGCGAGATCGGAAAGCGCCAAGGGCTGGGACAGATTTTCCTGAATATACCGTTTGATGTTTTCCACGGTGTTTTCTTCCGGCGGCGCATCCATTCCGGCGGCTGTTTTGGCCCGGGAATCGAGAAAACCCAGCATCTGCTGCATGGTGCTCTCAAAGGCGGGCGTGTTGATATCGACTTTCAGCAGGTAATCGCTGGCGCCGGCCAAAAAGGCTTCGCGCACCAGGGCATACTCTTCGTATCCGCTCAGGGCGATGATAAAGGCGCGCTGTTTGACGGCGATGGGCAGGGCGCGAATGAGCTCAATGCCATTGACGCCGGGCATTTTGATGTCGGTAAAGAGGATGTCGATGGCGGGATTGGCCTTGAGATAATCGAGCGCCAACTGGCTGCTGGAAAAAGCCCGCTGAATATGGGTGCGGTAGCGTGCCCATGGCACATTCGTTTCCAGATGCCGCAGGAACAGGGTCTCGTCGTCTATGATGATTGCCTGATACATGCCAAACCTTCCTTTACGTATACTTTTCCACAAAGGGCAGGCGAAGAACGAAAGTAGCCCCTTTTCCCGGCGCGGAATCGATCCAAATCCCGTATTCCATGCCACAGCTAAGTTGAATGCGCCGGTGTACGGAGCGGATGCCGATGTGCGCGCTGGGCGCGTCGCTCTGCATATCCGCTATGATTTGCTGGAGCCTGGCCGGTGGGATGCCAATTCCATTGTCGCTGATTTCGAACAGGAGCGCGCCGGCTTCGATGCGGTTGGTGATCCGCACCCAACTGTCCGGTTGCGCCTGGTTCAAGCCGTGCTGCAGGCTGTTTTCCACGATGGGCTGCAGAATGAAATTGGGGATCTGGCAGGAATCCAATTCAGGGTTTGTGCGGATTTCAAAGCGAATCGCCTCGCCATACACCGTTTCCTGAATGGCGCAATAGTGGCGGAGCGTTTCCAGTTCTTTTTGCACGGAGACAAACAGTCCGCTGCGGTCCATGCAGGCGTTGAGCAAATGCACCAAATGATAGATCAGGCGGGAAACATCGCCGCTGCGCCCCATATCCGCCAGAATTTTGATGGAATTGAGCGTGTTATATAGAAAATGCGGATTGATCTGCATCTGCATATGCTTGATCTGGGCCAAGTTCTTTTGCTGGCTCACATGCTCCAGATTGCATTCGGCAGTTTGCTTTTCCTCGACCAGAGAGGCGACTTTTTGCCGCAGGAGGCGCAGTTCGGGATAGCCGTGCGCGCCGCTTTTCAGGGTCATGGTGTGCAATGTGTTGTCGTTGATAAAAGCGATGGCGCTCTGCAGGGGACGCAGCAGCTTCACCTGTATGTGCCGCAAAT